>NZ_LIQZ01000072.1 GCF_001418655.1 Streptomyces phaeochromogenes
GGGCAGGGCGGTAGGGCACGTGGGTGCGGTGGTGGGTGTCGCCGGGCGTCTGGTTGAAGAGGCTGGTCAGCAGCGTGGTCAGGTGCGCGCGCTGTGCCTGGGTGAGGCGGGTGAGTTGTTCGCTGGTGTTGCTTACGACTTCGACCCGATCGGTAAGCGGGACGTGGGAGAGCAGTGCATACAGCCGGCCGTCGTCGACGGGGTGGTCGTTGTCTGGGCTGGTGGCGGCCAGGAGTTGGCGAAGTTCGCCGGTGACCAGGCGGGTCAGCAGGTATTCGCCGAAGGTGGCGTGCAGGAATTCGTAGGCTTGGCGCTCGTGGCCGGTGACGACTGCCTGGGCTTCGTGGATGAAGAAGAAGCGGCCGAACAGCAGCGGCGTGGCGTCACCAGGAGCGGTGCCGAGCAGGGCGGCCAGGTCGTTTTCGGCGTCGGTGGCGGTGATGCCTTGCCGGTGGCGGTTGAACATGCCGATCGCGATGACGGACAGGCGCTGCAGTTCGTGTGCGACGCGGGCGGTCTCGGTGCCGGCCGGCAGGGCGTTGTGCTTGGTCACCTGGCGGCGGACGAACTCGGTCAGCAGCCGCTCGTACAGGCCCAGGCGTTGGATGTCCTCACCGTGCAGCAGGTGCAGGGCGTTGCCGGAGGCGTCGTAGAGAGCGAGCATGAGCAGCAGCAGCGGCTGGCCGGCGAGTTCTTCGTGACGGCCCACCACGTCCCAGGTGAGGGGCTGCAGGGCGTGGGTGGAGAAGTAGCGGCGGTTGGTGGTGTTCCAGACGTGGAGCCAGCCGCGGATGCGGTCGGCGTCGAAGGGTTCCAGGCGGATGACGGTGCTGGGATGCGGGGTCAGGGCCTGGTCGGCGACCACGGTGCGGCTGGTGACGATCACGATGGTGGGGCGTGCGTGGTCGGCCTCGCGTTGCTGGAACTGCTGCACGCTTTGCAGGTAGGCGAAGTGGTGTGCGGGATCCATGTGATCGGCCGCAGCCTGGAGGAGTTCGTCGAAGCCGTCCAGGAGGACGACTCTGACGACGCCTGTGTCCGGGTCGGTGACGTCGGGCCAGGGCGTGCGGCGGCCGGTGGAGCGCAGCACGGCCTCCTCGAGCTGTTCCTGGACGCCCAGGTCTGCGGACAGGTGGCGCAGTTCGACGCGCTGGCAGAAGAACTCCGCTGCGGGCAGCCGGGCGGCAATCAGCTTGGTCAGCAGCGACTTGCCGGATCCGGGGTGGCCCAGGATCAGCAGCGGCGCGCGGGTGGCGTCCTCGGTGAGCAGATGGGCTGCGAGGAAGTCCTCCAGGTCGTCCCACAGCGGCTGGACTTGCCACCAGTCGTCACGGGCCAGGTCGCGGTCACTTGAGCGGCCGGCCACGCGAAAGGCGGGGTTGATGTAGCCGGTTTCCAGGTCGGGGATGCGCGGGCCCGACTCCTCGACCTGGGCCAGAGGGGCACGGAGTTGCTGCTGGTGTGCCGGAGCAGGGGCGCCGTTGTCCTGGGCGAAGGTCTCCAACAGCCGGGACAACCCGGCAAGGCCCCGGCTGGGCAGGCCCGCCTGCATCGCGGCCGGAGGCGGCTCCAAGGCTTCGGGCGGGTCTTCCGTCTCGGAGGTAAGGCGCAGCTCGGCGCATTCCCACGTCACCTGGGCCAGCAAGGCTTCGTAGCGGCGCCAGGCGCGGTACGCGAGCTTGTCCGGCCGCTGGCCGCCTACGCCGCTTTCGTCGCATACGGTGTCGGCCGCGTAGGCGTAGGCGGCGGTGATTTCCGCGCGCAGGTCGGCGGGATGCCTCACCCGCTGCGATCCCAGGGTGACACGCTCCAGTTCGACCACCACGTCACTCGTGAGATCGGCCTGCTCATGCCCGAGTTCGGTCGTGTAGCGGATGCCGGAGGCGGCCACGGTCTCGCAGAACGCCGTCACCAGGATGACCAGATCGGCCGCGCGCAGCAGGGCGGTTCGGGTGGTGCCGCAACTGGCTCCTACCCGGTCGGCGAATCCTTCCAGCACGGCGTTCAGGTCGGTGACGACGGCACCGACCAGCTTCAGTGGCTCCAGTAGTTCTGCGGCCAGCCGATCGAAGCCCGTCCTTTCTCCGATGAGGACGCCCACGGCGCTGACGAAGTCGTCGGGCACCTCGGCGATGGTCTGGGCGGGCGGCAGAGCAGGCGGTGTGGCGCCGCGCGGCCGCGGTGGCGCCTGGTCGGCGTCGGTTTCCGCCTCGCGGTGGCGGTGGCGCCAGTAGGCCAGGTCGGGGTTGAGCCCGGACGGAGGGGTGGTGGTTGAGCGTTGGTGGCAGTACTCCACGATGCGCGCGACATCGTCCCAGGGAGGCAGGGTGGAGCGATGCCCGTTGAGGAGCATGGAGATGGCGGCGGTGCTGCGGTTCACGGCGCGTGCCAGGTCGCTTTGCTGGATGCCGCACTCGCGCACCAGGCGTCCCAGCAGCTTGCAGAAGACTGCTACCGGTCCCGAGGTCTCCCCCGCGCTCACGCACCCACCCCCGCCGTTCACGCTGATTCAGTGTGATCTCTGGCAGCGTAGGGAGTGACCTGCGCCAACTCCCGTCTGCTTTGGGACTTTTCAGCGAAACCCCGACCCGAGCCTGCCGTCCGCCACGGTCGATGAGACACAACCCCGGCCTTCTTCGAGGAGTGCGCATGTCCTGGCTCACCGACCATGTACCGGCTCTGGTGCTGGCCCTCGTGTTCTTTGTGTTTGCAGGCGTCGTGCTGCCCGCGGTGTGGTCCACACGGCCCGCACGCCGGAAGGCAGCCGCCGCCGTTCTTGCGCAGCTCCTCCAAGCCGGGCGCGATGTCGGCGGCACACGGCTGTCCATGCCGCCGTCCCCGCCTTCTGCCGGGCCTGCCACGGCCGTTCACCGGCAGACGCAGGTCCAGCCACACCACCCGGACAACGACGCGCAGGACGCGGCATCATGAGCCCGCGACATGGGGCCAGCCCGCATCGTCCGCGCTCGGCATGCCGGTGGGATGTGTCTCCTCGGCCTTGCTGTCACCGACCGGCGCGCTCATGTTCGAGGCGGTTCGGAACGCGTCGGCCGGGGCGTTCCGAACCACCGGCGTGTCAGTCCTGGGTGACGGCGAGGGTGCGCTGATCGAGGTCGAGGTGGACGGTGCCGCCGTTGTGATCGCGGAGCTGGCGCCAGGCGGCATAGCCGGTGAGGATGGCGTGTTCCCAGTCCGCTGCGCGGCAGATGCTGACCTCGAGGTGGGCGGTCATGTGACCGATAGTGGCCAGGAGTTCGTGGTCGATGTGCTTGATGTCGGTGAGGTAGCGGTGGCGGGCGGCGTAGGAGAAGACGAGGGCGGAGATGCCTTCCTCGATGGCGATGGCGCGGCCGCCGTCTTCGGCTTCGTCGGCGCGGGGGTCGCTTTTGCGTTTGCGGGCCAGCAGGAAACGGGTGACGGGGGACCAGCCCAGCACGGTGGCGTGGGCGAGGTGGAAGATGTCGTGGAAGCGGTAGTCGTCTTCGACGTGGGAGGCGCTGGTGAGGGGGTCGCCTGCGGGGGTTCCGTCTTCCCGGGTGAGGACGATGACGGTGCGGCCGTCGTCGGTCTTGGTGGGCGTGAAGGTGAGTGTGGTCTGCCGGGGCAGCTGTTCGTGGGCGGGGAAGCCGGCGTCGAAGGGGGCGTGCTCCTCTTGGGGGGTGGGGCGCCAGCGGTCTTTGACCTTCTCCAGGTTGGCGGCGGCGACGTCGTCGAGGTCGAGTCCGAAACGGTGGGTGAGAGCGGCGATGTACCACAGGACGTCGCCGAGTTCTTCGCGTAACTGGTGTTTGCCCTGTTCGAAGGCGGGTCCGTCGCGCAGGAATTTCTTGTAGGCGGTGGTCAGGGATCCGACTTCGCCGGTGAGGCCGAGGAGGGGGACGAGGACGGGGTCGACGCCGTCCGCGGGGGGTTGGAGGGTTTTGATGGCCGCTTGTTGGTAGCGCTTGAAGTCCACATACGCCCCTGTCTGATCTTGGGACAGCCTCGTTGGCTTTCCCGACAACGTGTCGTATGCTACGACAGCGCCGTTGGATATGCAGACGATTGGGGAGAGTTGTCGAACACAGGCACACCGAGCATGGACGACATCACCTCGGTCGTCATCGACTTCCTCGCCGAGTACGAGGGCGTCTCCCCCGACGGGCTCCGCTCCGAACTGGAGCAGGGCGGGCGGGAGTTGCCCGTGGACTCCCTCCTGGTGGTCGAGATCCTCACGCGCATCGAGGAGCGTTACCACGTCGCCATTCCCGCCGACCGGGAAGCGGCCCAGGCGACCGGGTCGGTGCGGGCATTCGCCGCGGCGGTCCTGGACGCGATCGAAGAAAGGCAGCAGTCATGACCCCTCCCCCCTCCGACAGCCGTGACCGCGATCCCGAGCTGGTGCGGCTCGGCGAACGGCTGAAGAAGACCCGCGACTACTTGAACATGTCCCAGCAGTTCGTCTCGGACTCCACCGGCATCCCCCGCTCGGCCATCAGCGACATCGAGCGCGGCGAGCGGCGTGTGGACAGTCTGGAGCTGAAAAAGCTGGCGCGCCTGTACCGGCAGCCGGTCGCCTATTTCCTGGCCGAGGAGAAGGATGCGGACGCCAGCGAGTACTCGCTGGCCGGTCTGCCGCGAGCGCTGGCCCAGCTCACCGACGGGGACGCCAGGACCGTGCTGGAGTTCGCCGAGTACCTCACGCTCCGGCGCGCGGCGGAACGCGAGGATCAGAGCGCCGAGGGCGGGAGTCCGACGGCGTGAACTGGGCCCTGGCACACCGGATCGCGTCGATCGCCGCCGTACAGGCGCACCGTGACCTCGGCATCGACCGCACGCAGTACGTCCACGTGCACCGGGCACTGGGAGCTGCGGAGGTGATCGGGATGGCGCAGCCGATGCCCCGCCTGTTCGGCGTGTACTTCTCCCCCGCCGACAAGGGGCCGGCCGTGCTGCTGAACGCTTCGCTGAACGCGGTCACCCAGCGGCACACCGCCGCGCATGAGCTGGGGCATCACCGGCTGGGCCATCGCACCGCGGCCGATGAGGAGCTCGATCCCGCGCTGCGCTGGGGCAACGGCAGCTGGCCCGAGGAGGAGAAGACGGCGGAGGCGTTCGCGGCGTGGTTCCTGATGCCCCTGCCGGCGGTGCGGGCAGCCCTGGAGCGGATCTGCGGCGGCCGGCCGTCGCGTCCCGAGCATGTCTACCGGGTGGCGCGCGAACTGGGTACGTCGTACGCCGGAACCGTACGCCACTTGGTCAACCTCCGGCTGCTGGACGCCGGCCGGGCCGGCCAGTGGTCCAAGATCCCTCCTGCCGACCTGCGCAGTTCACTGGCGGGTGGGGCCTCGCTACCCGGGCAGGCCCAGGTGCACGTGATCACTGCAGCCTCCGCGGGGCAGACGGTACACGCCGACGCGGGCGATGTGCTGGTGCTGCACCTGGACAACGCGGTCTTCGACGTCCTTCCCAAGGGAGTGGAGCCGTGGACCAGTGACGGCGCGACGCCGCTGGCGAGCGCCGTGGTGACCGACGAACTCCCGCCGGGCGAACAGAACCTGATCGAGGTCGCGGTGCCGACTCACGGCGCCGCGCTGCGGCTGACTGTGGTGCGCGAAGCCCCGCGTGCCGGGGTCGACGAGACCTGGCCCGCCTGAGCCCGGCTCCCCGGACCACACCCGTATGTGTCAGGAGGACTGATGCACACCTTCACCGTGACCGAACGCGACGTCACCCAGGCTTGGGTCGCCGCCTGCAACAAGCTGGACCGCAAGGACAACCCGGACCGGACCGGGCTGCACACGGTGGTGCGCATCGCCGACCCGACGAGCGACGACCCGGTGTTCCGCGCCGAACTTGACCGGCTGCGCACCGCTCGCGGGCTGTGGCCGCTGGAGACCGTGGCCAGCACCCTGTTTCCCGCGGCCCTGGCGGCACGGAGCGCCGACCCGGATGACCTCGCCGACCGCTACCGGCGGATGTATCCAGTGATCAAGCGGTACCCGGGCAACCACCGCGGCACGTACTTCGGCCGCCTGGTGTCCTACCCTGCGGCGTCGAAGACCGGCGTCGATCAGCTCGGCACCGTCATCAGCCGCCTGCGAGCCCAGGCCGCGGGCACCAAGATAGCCGCCGCGTACGAGATCGACATAGCCGCAGCCACGGACCCGGAGGAGGCTGGCGCGGATCTGCTGGTCCACACCGCCGGGAAGGACAACAGCTACATCGGCTTCCCCTGCCTGAGCCATATCTCCCTCCAACTGGACCGCGACCGGCGGGTGCACGCCGCGGTCCTGTATCGCAGCCACTTCATGTTCGAGCGCGCCTACGGCAACTACCTCGGCCTGGGCCGCCTGCTGGCCTACATCGCCCAGCAGGCCGAACTGACCTGCGGGACCCTGACCGTGGTGGCCGGCCACACCCGGCTCGACGGTCCCATCACCCAGCTGCGCCCTCTGCTGACCGGCACCAGCCGCCTCGCGGCATGACGGCCGCCGCAGGACCGGCGGGCGTCGCCCGCGGCAACCTCAAGTCCCGGGCGGGCCGTTGAGCTGCCACTTGGGGGGAAACCAGGCCGGCATCGCCTCGGCCTGCTGGCGGTAGGTCTGCTTGATGCGGCTACGGCCGCTGATCCCGGCGATGTCCGGGTGGGCGACCCTGGCGTACTTGTCGACCTCGCAGAACAGGTTCTGGCAGTCGATCAGCTGCAACGGGCGCCCGCGCAGCCCCGTGAAGGCAAGGCCCAGGCGGGCGAAGTGCTCGTCCTGGGCATCGGCCATGTAGCGGATGACGTCCGCCTCGATGCCGTCGGCCGCCGGCCCGAAGCATTTACGGATCCCGTCGCGCGCGCCGGGCCCGGGGACGACGAAGTCCATCTCCGAAAACGGCATCTCGGCCGCGTAGTTGAGGTCGATCACGAACTGGTAGGCCAGGAACGGCCCGATCGCCGGGAACCCGAGCAGGACCTCGTAGGCGCCCTGCAGCGTCGGCGCGGCCAGCACGCGCCGCGGCGCGTCCGCGGTCATCATCATCTCCAGCAGCCGCAGATGGTTCTGGTGCTTGCGCTGCTGTCCGAGCTGCGGCGGGGGCACGATGTAGGCGGCCGAGTACAACCGCTGCCCCGCAGTGAAGGCCTGCGAGAGCACCCGGTCGAAGGCCCGGTAGTCGTAGGCGTCCCACCGCACCTCTCCCAGCGCGCCGTTCAGCAGCCGCCACGTCGAGGTCTTGTTGAAGATCTTGAACAGCAGGGTCCGGAAGAAGACCTCCTCCCACTCCTGCCCGCCCCGGTAGATCACGCCGCCGATCAGGTCCTGGCTGACCCGGTCGGCGGCCCTGAAGCAGTTGGTGAAGCGGTGTCGCTGCAGGATCGGATCGTCCGTGAACGGCCCCGCTCCCCCGGCCAGTCGCGCCTCGTAGACCTTCTGTCGCGCCGCCGCGAAACGCCAGTAGGTGTCGAACACCGGCGTCACCGTCAGCGTGCGGCCTGCCACACTGATCTTCCTCGCCGGGTCGCCGTCTAAGACCCTCTGCTCTGCACGCTCTTGCAGCACCGTCACCATGGGTTCAATATATATTCAATATAGATTGGTGTCAGCGAGGGGGACGGGTGGAATTGCTGTGGCAGCGTCCACGACGCAAGACGCTGGTCGACTGGCCGGAGGATGTGGACGGAAGACTGGACGTCCTGGTCCGGGCCGCGGCCGCGGCCGGGGAGCAGACATCGCGTTCGCAGGTGCTGGCCGCACTCGTGACGGCGGCCGAGGCCCACCCCTCCGTGATCGCCGAACTCCTCCACTCCTACCGCCAGATGACCGCCGACGCCCTCGAAGCCGACAACAGGCGCGAGGACCTGCCGTCCGTACGCTCTCCCGGACGCACCCGCTCCAGAAGATGACACCGAATCAGTTCCGGCTCCTCACCCGGGTCCCCCCGGTAACCCGGTCAACGCCACCAAACGCCATCCGGTCACGGCTGCGCGCGCCGTCCCTCGACGGGCGGTCGATCGGATGTCCCGCACAACGGGGCCGACTACCCGAATGCACTGACCATCGCCGCCGGGAACAGACCTAGATGGGCCTCCCGGGCGACGAACTCGCCGCCTGGTGTGCTCCGGGCGGCGCGGTGCCGGTACCGGGCGAAACGACATGGTCGTTCCTGCACCGCGTCGCCGTCTGCTACGGCCTTGGAGTGGGTGAGCTGCTGGCGTGGGGATGGTGGCAGTGGGTGAATCCGGTCACCCGGAGCCGCGGCCGTCGTCCGGACGGCGATGTACTCCTGAACGCCACGGCCCAGGCACAGGTCGCCGCGTGGGCCGGGGTCCCGGCAGCGCATCTGGCACGGGCCTTGCCGTCATGGACGGCCGGGCCGGCGTCCTTCGGTGAGCGGGCTCGCACGGACGAGGGATGGGCACGGTGGCGGGTAGGACCTCAGGCATGGGGGCCGGTGTCTTTCGGCTGCCAGATGTGTGTCGCCCGGCGCAGCGGCCGGGTGCATCGGCTATGGCGGTACGGACAACGGTGGAACCGGGTGTGTTCCCGGCACGGACGGTGGCTGCTGGACGTCGGGGACGGCCACGACCTGGAGTATCTGGACGTGGGCGGGTGCCAGGAGCTGGCTGCCGCCCAGGCACGGTGGCCACGGGTGGCCCAGCGAGCAGCGCGCGCAGGCGCGACGCCAGGTGACGTTTTCGCGGTGGCGCGGGCAGTGGTGTGCGGGTGGTGGCAACAAGAAGCGGTCTGGCAACGGGAGCGGATATGGGGGCAGCGCCTTGAGAGAGTCGCTCTCGACACGAGCCGCGCAGCCGAGGCGGCGTCGCAGTGGCCGACGACGTGGTGGCAACTGGTCGCGCGGGACGCGGTCATCTTCCCCGAGGTAGTCGCGGTGGCGGCCGCGTTGGTGGATCCGGCCCTGCAGCTGCTGGCGACGGATGAACGGCCCCTTGTCCGGCGGTCCCGGCACCATGACCGTTTCGTGACCGCGCTCGGAGACCGGCTGGATCGCGACTGGCTGAACGAGGTGGAGCGGCCGGAGAGACCGAGCGCCCTGCAGGCATGGATGAGGGGCCTGGCCCGCGAGCTGCGCTCGCACTCGCTGCCCGGTTCGGCACACAGCGGGATGTGGCGGGTGCAAGAGGCCCAACAGCCTGCCGAAGTGGGAGCGGGACTGCGCCTGTTGGCCATCGCTTCTCCGACTACCTTCCGGCAGCACGCCCGCTCGGCGGGGTGGCGGGCCGAATTGTGGATACCTCGGCGCATGGGACATGGCGCCGGATTGAAGGCCGTATCCCAGGAGCGATTCCGGGAGGGTTTCGATCACGCACGCCTGTATGTGGCCCGGCATGGGCATCTGGCCATCCCCCACGCCGGCACCCCGCAGAACGGGTTCGACCTGGGCCGATGGCTGGCGAACCTGCGCGCCGCCTCTGCCGGCTTGCCACCCGAGTACGTGCGGGCGCTAACGGAGTTGGACGCGTGGTGGAATCCGCCCTGGCCAATCAGCTGGCAGCGAGCCTGGCACCGGGCCCATGCTCACACTCTCGCCCACGGCCCCGTCAGCGGTGGCGACAATCTGGCGGGGCTGCCGCGCTGGCTCGAGCGATGGCTGCGCCGCCAGATCACCGAGTACTCCCAGCTGGCCGCAGAACAACAGCAACTGCTCGCCCAACTCGGCCTCACAGCCGCAGAGATCGACCGCTTCCACGCCTGGCCCGCGCGGCGCCGCAGCGTGATGCACGGCCTGGAGGCTGCTCATGCCTATGCCGCCCGCCACGGCCACCTGGCCGTCTCCCAGCCCACCACCCACAACGGGTTCCCCCTGGGCAAATGGCTCAACCAAGTGCGCCACCGCCAGCGCGCCGCCACCCAGCCCACACGTCTGGGCCGGCGGCTCACTGCCCTGGACGCCTGGTGGAACCCGCCTTGGCCACTGGACTGGCAGCGGTGTTACTGGGCTGCCCGCTTCCATCTGCACGGTCTGCCCGAAGGCGTGGTGTGGTGGCCCGGCAGACCGGACGAGGGCCAGACCCGGCAGTGGCTGCACGAGCAGCATGCCTCATGGCAGCATCTGCACGACAAGCAGAGGGAGTTGATGCGCAGCCTGGCAGCGGCCACATGAGAGACCCCTGCTGATCGCCTTCGTCTTCGGGCCCTCTGTCCGACACTCCGTACGGTCTGTCGTGGGCCGGGGATCTTGAGTGACAGGACGTCACCATGCGCTGGCCGTTCCGGTCTCGGGCCGCCGTCGTGCCTTGAGGGCATCCAGTTGGTCGGGGCGCACGGGAACTGCTGTGATCGCATGAACCGTCCCTACTTCGTGCGTGCCGGTTGGCTGGTGCTGGACAGTGGCGACGCTGTGAGAGAAGGGGCAGAGCATGTCGGGTGGACGGAGAGCCGCGGTGACGGTTGCTGCCGTGTTGGTGATCGTTTCGACCCCGGTTTTCTGGCTGTTCGACGGGCCGGATACGGGGCAGTTGGTGGGGGTCTCGGTGCAGGCCGCCACGGGTGTGGGCGCTTTGGTGTGGGCCTGGATCCAGCCAGCCGTCGAGGCACGGGACAGCGCCGTGCGCACGGGGCGGGCCGAGGCGAGCGGGGGCGGGAGGGCCCATACCGGCATTCGCCGCCGTGGTGCCGGCGGCAGCGGAGCGGCTCGTGTTGAGCAGAGCGGGGATGCGGTCGCCCGCGGGCAGGGAAGCAATGCCGGCACTGGCATCGACTACACCAGCTAAGGCTGCCGTGGCCGCGGGTGGACGGCGGGAGGGCCGATGAAACGGTTTCGGAAGGGGCGTTCGTCGGCTGCTCGGGAGGGCACGAGCGCAGCAGTGCCCTCCGTCAGTGTCAGTGAGAGCGGTGATGCCACTGCCGTGGATGGTGGCGGTGCCCTGAGCGGCTACCGGGGTTCGGGGCGTCAGGCCTCGGCGGGTGGCGGGGCCGTGCGGGTGGAACGGTCGGGTGACGCGGTCGCCTTGGGCGCCCATGCGGTGGCCATCAGCGGCCATGTCAGCCAGGTGCTGCTGGCCGCTCCAGCGCCGAGCAGGCCGTTGGACTGGCCCATCCGGTTGGGTTCGGTGCCGGTGCTGGCGTCCGCGTTCCAGTCGCGGTCTGCCGTGCGGGAGCGGATCGATCGTGCCAGGGACGGCCATGCCACGGTGGTGCTGGCCCAGGTTCTGTCCGGCGGCGGGGGCGTGGGCAAGACCCAACTCGCCGCCGCCTACACCCATCAGGCATTGGTGGACGGCGTCGACCTGGTGGTGTGGGTCGACGCCAGTGACATCGAGCAGGTCATCGCCCGCTATGCGCACGCCGCGCACGCTGTGGAGGCGGCTTCCGATCGTCTCCTCGGCAAGAGTGCCGAGTCCGACGCCGGGCTGTTCCTTCAGTGGCTGGCGACCACCCGGCGCTCGTGGCTGATCGTTCTCGATGACCTCACCGACCCGGAGGCGATGCAGGCGTGGTGGCCGCCGTCCTCCGTGTTCGGGTCCGGCCGCGTCGTGGCAACGACCCGCCGCCATGACGCGGTGCTGTCCGGCGGCGGCCGGGCCGTGGTGGACATCGACACCTACAGCGCCGAGGAAGCCGAGGCCTATCTGCAAGAGCGGCTCAGCTCGGCACATGCGGATCATCTCCTGGACGGACAGGCCGCCGTGCTGGCCGAGGCGTTGGGTTTCCTGCCGCTGGCGCTGTCGCACGCTGCCGCCTTCATGGTCAACGAGGACGTTGCGTGCGCGGAGTATCTGCGCCGCTTCACCGACAGTGCCGCGCGCCTGGACGATCTGTTGCCGCGCGCGGCGGACACCGAGGGGTACGGGCGGCAGGTGGCTGCGGCTCTCGTACTCTCGTTGAATGTCGTGCAGGCAAGCGAGCCCGTCGGCCTGGCCGTTCCGGTCATGCGTCTGGCCGCGGTCCTGGACCCGGCGGGCCATCCCCGTTCCCTGTGGGCCAGCGACGCGGCCATCCGCTACCTCAGCGCCCAGTGCACCACGCCCCCGGACGGTGCTCCCACGGCAATCGGTCCCGCCCAGGCCCGGGCAGCACTGCGACTACTGCACCGCTATAGCCTGCTCACCGATCACGCGCAGGCCGGCTCCCGGGCCGTGCGGCTGCATGCCCTGACGGCACGCGCCGTGCGCGAGTGCACCCCTGATGCCGCAGTACCAGAGGTGGTGAAGACCGCTGCTGACGCGTTGACGGAACTGTGCGACGAGGTCCCTCGGGGCGATCATGAGATGAGAGCCACGCTGCTGACCAATATCGACAGCCTCGACGGATGCTCAGGGGATCTGCTGTGGCAGGTCGACGGCCACTACGTCCTGCGCTGGGCCGGGCGCAACATGGCACAAGGTGCGGCGGTCCCCTACTGGCGGGGGCTGGCTGGCATCAGCGAACGGAAGTTGGGCCGGGCTCATCCCTCGACGCTCATTGCCCGGCGTGAGCTCGCTCTGGTCTGCATCTACGGTCCTCTTCGCAAGGAGGCTTTCGCCGTGCTGCAAGAGGACTTCCCCCACCAGGACAACCGGCTGGTTCTTGAAGGGTCACGGCCCGCTGCGGGTAGCCCGGAGGCCGTGAGTGCCGTTGGGTTGCTGAAGGACACCGTCAGCGTTCGTCAACGGCTGTTGGGCTGGGCACACCCGGCGACCCTCACGGGCCAGGCCAACCTCGCCCTCCTGCACTGGTCCCAAGGCGACAGGTCGGCCGCCATCGGTGTGCTGGAGCATTCCCTCGCTGGCTACCGGGCGACCTTCGGCCCCCACCATCCGTACACAATCTCGGTGGACAACCGGCTGCGCAGCTGGCGAGAGCAGCACAAGTGGCGCTGGTGGAGGCGCACACGCGGCCCGTCCGCACCGGCCGGGCCAGCGGGACGGGCGGCGATGTGACGCGGCATGACCGGCATCGCGGTGAGCCGGCGTGAGGCGCAAGCCGAAATCACGGCCGAGTGCGGCTTTTGCGCGGTGGGTGACAGACCGGGCAGCGTTTGCCGGTGCCGCGGCGGGAGCGCTGATCGGGCGTGGCTTCCCAGCGTCCCGGACAGCCGGATTCGAACCGCAGCCACCTCGTTAGCACCTCGTCGTTTACCCATGACGGCAGATCCTGACAGCTGCCACGGACAACAGCCGTCCACGGGTTCATGCTCGTGCTGCCGGGTACCCCGCAGCGCCCCGGGAGAGCCAAGTCCCGTGCGCGGGAAGCGCGCTCGTGTCCAGGTGATTCCACGCAAGTGGCAGACTGCCGGTAGATGCCGTGTTAAAGATGTCTGTGTGCGTGTAACACGGGTGCTGATTGAAGGTTTCAGAGGTTGGGGACATCTTGATGTGCGTCCCGGCCGTCATGTGTTGGTGGCGGGGGTCCCCCGCGCGGGACGCACCGACCTGATCACCGCCCTTGCCCGTGTTCTGGATCCGGATGCCACGCGTAGCGCCGCACTGTCCGACCTGCACCAACGGCCGGTCCTCCTCGACGACATTGACTCTGCGCCGGCCGAAACAGGCGATGGCGTGGCCGAAGTACAGACGGAAGCAGCCACCGAGGAACCAGCTACCGACACCGTCGGCACGGATGATGCCGCGGCAGAAGACGCGTCCGGCGACAACGACACCACGCAAAACCCTCCACCAGCGGTGCTTCAGCAAGTGGAGGCCGCCCACGTCGAGGTGACGCTGACCGATCTCGATCCCGATGTGCAGCAGTTGCTCGATGGGGTCCTGGAGCCGCTGGAGGACTCCGGATGCGCGAGTGAGGCCCCTGATGCGTCTGCGGATGCTCCGCTGTGCGCGCGGCTGGCCTATCGCCTGAGCTATGACGAGGAAGCCGAGACGCTGGAGTCGGTGGTGTACTTCCCGGCGCGCAGCAATCCGGCGCTCGGCCAGTACTCCCGGGTTCCTGCCGCCACCCGGCGGATGCTGCCGGTGGTCACCCTCGATGCTGGCCAGCCCCTGCAGTTGCGCGCTGGCGCCGGGTTGCGGCGCATCCTCGACGAGCGGGACGCCAAGGCCGGTGCTGCGGCGTTCGAGGCGCTGGCCCAAGCCGTCACGGAGGCCGTGTCAGCACTGTCGGCCAGTCCAGCCGTGGCCGAGGCCGTCAACGCGGTACTCGCCGTCGGTGGGACGGGGGAACGGATCGGCGACACCCCGCTCACCGCCGAGCAGGTCGGTTTCCGGGCCGAGGACGGATCGGTGGCCGCGCTGCTGCGGACCCTGCGCGCGGCTCTGCACCTGGACGCAGGCGGCATGCTCGGGCTGGCCCAGCACGGCAGCACGGTCAGCGCGGTGTTGTCGATGGCCGAGGCGATGCTGCTGGCCACCGTGCCCGGAGCCGTGGTGCTCGCTGACGACTTCGGCGACCAACTGGACGCTCCGGCCACCGAACACCTGGCGGCCCTGCTGCGCGCCCGCTCCGGGCAGGTGTGGCTGTCCACCCGGCGACCGGAGGCCGCTCGGGCCTTCGAGCCCACCGAGGTCATCCGGCTGGTGCGGCACGGTGGCGTCCGCTCCCACCACCAGCTGACCAGGATCATGGACCGCAAAGCACTGGTGGCCATGCGGCAGTGGCACACCCAGCTGCTGGCCGCGCTGACCGCCCCCACGGTCGCTATCACCGAGGGCCCGCACGACGTGGCCGTGCTGAGCATGGTCGACCGCCGCAGACCCCCCTCCGCCCTCCCCCTGTCCGCCCACGGGGTGCGCTTGGTCGCTTCCGGCACCGGAGGCGAGGGGGGCATCAGCCAGATCCCCCGCATCGCCAACCTGGCACGCCAGCTGGGCTTCCGTGTCCTGGCTGTGATCGACCGCGACAAGGACAGCGCCCAGACCACCGACGAGCTCACCAAGATTCTGGCCGCCTGCGACGCGGTGGTACGGCTGCCTCCCGGCGCCATCGAGCAAGCTGTGGCCACAGGCCTCCCGCTCCAGGCGCTCGCCGACGCCAGCGCCACGCTCACCGAGTACGGCATCCCCGACCCCATGGCCGGCCAGCTCACCGAAGCCGCGGTGACCAACCTGTGCAAGGTGATCCACAAACAAGGCCTGCACGAACAGTTCCTGGAAGCCCTCTACGCCGAGCCCAACGCCCCCCACCCCCCGGTGGTCTCCATGACACTGGCCCTCCTGGAACTGGCCGCCGATTCCTCCTACAGCGGGCAGCAACTGATCGACGTGCCCACCGTGTCCCGGCCGGCAGGCACCTGATGGCCTACGAGGCGCGCGAGGACCAGCGCGCGGTGATCGAGAGCGCTGCGCCGGTCCTGGTGGTCAGCGGTGGCGCCGGCACGGGAAAGACCACTACCGCGGTCGCCGCCGCCCGCGCCCATCTGGAAGCAGCGGACGAGACCCTGCTGCGGCTGCGGCAGGAAGCGGCACGGCGCGGACAGCGCACTCAACTGCCCGCTACCACACGGGTGTTGTTCCTCTCCTTCTCGCGTACCGCCGTCGCCCAGATCATCGACCGGGCCGCGAACGTCATCGGAGAACTGCGGCCTCGGCTGGAAGTGTCGACCTTCCACGGCTTCGCCTGGAGAGTCATCACAGGCTTCGGCGCGCACCACGGCTTTCCTCCCCCGCAGAGCGTGCTCAGCAAGGCCAACCAGACCGTGCCCGGCGCCCCTCCCGGGCTGACGTACGACCAGCTGATGCCCGCCGCCCGCCGACTGCTGGCCCTGGACAAGGTCCGTGACCACTACGCCGGGCGCTACACCCTCGTCATCTGCGACGAGTTCCAAGACACCGACGCCACCGAATGGGCCTTTCAGCAGCAGATCGCGCCCGCAGCACGTCGCATCCTGCTGGGCGACGTCAACCAGAGCATCTACGAGGGCTCGTTCAAACCCGGAGTGAATCCCGCCGCCCGGATCGCCGACGCCATGGCCTTGCCCGGTGCCCGCCGCATCGACCTCCAGGCCGCCAGCTACCGCGACCCCTCCGGCGTGCTGCCCGCCGCCGCGGAAGCCGCCCGCCAACGCCGTTTCACCGACCCCGCCCTCCGCACGGCCGCGCAACAGGGCCGCCTCGCCGTCACCCGGATCACGGACGACACCGGCTACGCGCAGGTCACCGAACTCGCCCGCGCCGCCCGCCAGAAGAAGCACACCGTCAGCATCTTCACCCACACCAACATCGCCACCACCTCCCTGTCCGACGCCCTTACCGCAGCGGGCGTGATCCACGAGCAGGTCGGCTTCCCCGAGGCCCACGCGGAAGCACTCTCCGCTCAACTCGCCCTCGTCCAGTTCGCGCTCGGGCAAAAGGGCGTCCAAGTCCGGCGGGCGCTGGCCGTGTTCGTCACCGCATGCCTGCGCAGCCGCGGGCTTCCCCCTCTCGCACAGCAGATGCTGGACCAGTCCAACCCCGCGTTGCAGCGCGCCTTGCGGGCCCTTGCGCAGGATCTACGCTCGGCGGGGAGCGGCCCAAACGCCGACACCGACCGCCTCGCCGACCTCGTCACCGGCGCCTACGCACGCATCGGCACCTTCCGCGGCCAGGAGTCCTGGATCCAGGCCGCCCCCACCACCCGCCGCGCACTGCGCCTGCTCAAACAGGACCAGAGCATCACGGCGGTGGCCGAGGAACTCCACCGCGCCCGTGACGAGACCCTGGTGGGCGACACACGGCCACGCCCGCGGCCGGTCCAGGTGATGAACCTCCACCAGACCAAGGGCCGCGAAGCCGACACCACGATCCTGCTGCTGGCCGACGACGAGTATTACGGCAACGAAAGCGAGCCCTTCCCCACCAACTCACGACTGCTCTACGTCGTCATGACCCGCGCCCGCCACACCGCGCACCTCGTCGTCCCGGCCAACTCCCACCCTCTGTGGGCACCCCTCATCGCCGCACTGGAATAGCCCTCCCCCGCCCACGGACCCCGCCCGCAGCCACGTGACCAGCGCGCCGGCTCACACAGCCCCAGAGCCAGTGCGCAGGAAGGGGCCAGCGTGCACAACGAGTCCGGTGCGAAGCGCTCTACGTGACGTTGAGGACCGACGGCCGCGCGGTCCGTCGGGCTGCCTGGCGGACTTGGCGGTTGACGTCCTGTCGCATCCGGGCGAGCAGGCTGTGTCCATCGGGCAGATTTCGGGCGAGATTGACACGCACGCGCCAGTCAGGGTCATCGGCGAGGAGGTTCCTGCACAGACTGAGGCCAGCGCCGTCGACGTTGCTGAGGGACGTCGCAAAGCAGCGGATCCACGGCTGGTGGTGGACGGCCAGAGTGGTCAGCGGGGGCAGAAGGTGCGGTGCGAGGCGGTTGAGGGCCCGGGCGATCAGCCGCGCTTCCGCGTCGGCGGCATGCCGGAGCTGCATCAGGGCCAGAGTGACGATACTTTCCGCCGTGCCCGGGTCGGTACCTGCCAGCCGTGCGGCACTCACCAAACCCTGCTGAGGCAGCAGAGACGGGCCTGTCCGGAAGCCGAAGCGGTCCAAAGGGTGCTCCTCCCCCTGGTCGGCCGTAAGTTCGCCGCGGGCAACCCGCAACGCAATGTCGACGTACGGTTGTTGCTCGTCACGGGGCAGGGCCAAGGCGGCCACGGTCATTGCGTCGAGAACCCAGCGCTGTTCACCCCGTCCCGTGGGCTCTTGGACCTGTGCGGCGAGCCGCGGCGCCCAGGGCGTGAGCACGGTGGGCGGCAGTACCTGTTCGCCCAGCAGGACCAGTTCTGCGGGGCCGACCTGCGGGCGGTCGCCAGGCTCGGCCCCGGGGTCCCGGCCGAGCCGGCCGGAGATGATCTCTCGGCAAGCGACCGGTTCGGCACCCGCCAGCAGGAGCAAGCGCAGTGCGTCGAGGCTCCCTTGGCGTGCCGGCGCCGTGCAGGCCTTGGCGACGATCTGCGGGTGACGGCTGAACAGTTTCTCGCCATGGGTGACGACGGTGCTGATGAGGTCGCTGTTGCTCAGCGCGGCTCGGGTCAGCCGTTTTACGGCTGCGGCGGCCAGCGTGTCGTGTGCCTCGGATGCCGCGGCCAGGCCCACGCCTGTGCCCGCATCGTGGTGAAGCGGGCTGGCGCTGCGGCCGGGTCGGCCAAGGAAGCTGTGCGCCGTGCCTGGGAGGGTGTGGCCGCAGGGCGAGTTTGGCAAGGGCGCCCCAGACGGCGTCGGGGAGGGCGATCAGGCTGGTCTCACGGGCGGCTTCCGTGGCCACCTCTTGCAGGGCGGCGTCGATCCATGTCCTGGCCGAGCTGTCGGTGAGCGCGTCGGCCATGCGTTCGGTGATGGCGAAGGCGCAGGTGCGTTCCCACGTCGGCCGGCTGGCTAGGTCCTCGGGCGCGGGCCAGTCCAGCGCCTGGGCAGGCAGGTCCGGGATGAAGGTGCGCACGGCCTTGGCGCTTTCGGCTACACCGGAGTTCATAAGGTGGGTCATCGCCGTGGCGGTGTTTCCGACTTTCATGTGCAGCCGGGCCAGGAGCTGTTCGGCCTCGCACTGGTGTCCCCAACTGCCCATGGCGACGGCACGTCGGCGGTACTGCAGCAAGTGTTGGCGGGCGTCGTGGAACTTCTCTCGTACCAGGTCGAACATGGCCGATGCCCGGGTGTCCTGGAGGGCGGGCAGAACGCTGTCACGGCTGGCCTGGCGCAGGACCTGCTCGAAGCCGTGGGCGCTGAAGATCTTCTCGGGGTCCTCCAGGGCCTGCGGAGTGCGGCTAAGGACCAGGCGCTGGGCAGCAAGCCACTCCCCTGCGTCCTGGTGGGTGCGGGCCGCCAGTGCGAGCTCGACCGCGTCGTAGTAGCCGTCGACGGCGCCGTGCATGTCCCCGGTGGTGGCCAGGAAGCGGGCGCGGCGGGCAGCGAGCAGACCACGGACGGGAATCGGGTAGGTGTGGCGGGCGGTGCGGTGCAACTCGCGCCAGGCGTCGCCGCTGGGGTCGGCGTCGGCCAGGCAGGCTCGCAGGCGGGCGGTGTCCAGGTCGCTGGCGGTCTCGGCAATCGCGGCGAAACGTTGAGCGCGCTGGGTCACCAGCTCAGTCCGGTGCTGTGCCAGGGCGTGCTCGGCGAACAGTGTTGCTGCCTGGAGCACGCTGGGATCGTCTTCCTGTTGGGCATCAAGGTGTTCGGCGATGTCGTCGAGGGTGACGTGGTGCTCGAATTCGAACTCGGCCAGACTTCCCAGGGTGTTCACTGTGCGGATCAGCGCATCGTCCGCCTCCACGTGCTCGTCCGCCAAGCGGAGCAGGATGGCGCGGGCCTCAAAGGCACGGTCCTCAACCAGATCGCGGGCCATCCGAGCCACGTCCACACGCACGGCCGCGTCGGTGTCGTCGGCTGCATGCAGGGCCGCGGCCCTGCCGGGCGCGCAGCGCCCGGGCATAGGGACGGTACAGGGTCTGTTCGAGCTGTTCGGCAATCCGGCCGTAAGCGGCGGCGGCCGTCGCGGGATTCTCCGGCCGGGCCTGGTCCGCGGCGGCGAGGTCCCCGTCCAGCCCGAGATGGGCTACCGGCCCGCGCAACAGGGCCTGCGCGTCGGGCCCCTCGTTCGCCTCGGCGGGCGAGAGGATGGGCGCCGGGGGTGCCGGGCAGAACAGCTGGGTGGTAGCCACCCCGAAGAACGCGGTCACGATGTCAGGGTGCGGGCGCAGCAGGTCCGACAGGTGCTTGCGGTTCCACAGCTCGATCTGCAGGTCCGGGTAAGTGCCGCGCAGCTCGAACAGCTTCTCGCCGATCTCCGTGCGGATTGCGTCATGGGTGGTGACCACGACCAGCCGGCGTGCCCCGAAGGGCCGCTTGCCCTGCGCGTAGCGGCCCACCGCGTGTTCGAGGTCGTACGGGGTGAACTCCTTCAGACGTTTGGCCTGGAAGACCGCTGCGTTCCTCCCCGTCACACCGACGACGTCGATGCCATGCTGGTTTTGCCCCCGCTCCCCGTAGAGCCAGGTCTCCTCCCAGCCCTCCACCCGCCGTACCAGCCACGCCACCAAGTGCTCGACGCTCTCCCACTGAAGGTCTCCGGTGTTGAGCAGGTGCGGCGCCGACACCGTCAGCGGCCGCGCCGTCGCCGACGGGGCCGCCAGCAGGCGGTGGTCCCCCTCCACCCTGCGGACCAGCTCGTCGCGCGCCGCTTCCTCGTCAGCCATGGCAGCGACCCTACGGCCCGCCGCTGACAACACCCTGCCATGCACGGCGGCGGAAGCTGCCCAGCAGACAGGGCAGTCGGCCGCAGCTTCCACAACGGCTCACGGCTGCTCCGGGTCGCGCGGCCTGCACCACATGACGGGGTGTCACTATGCTGCGCCGGAGGAGACCGGCCCATAGAGGGGATCATCGGGGGATGCAGGATCCAGGCCGTCTTCCGGCACCTGACAACACGGGCTCGGCGACCGAAGTGCGTTTCACCTACCAGGCGCAGGCCGCGCTCCGTGGGGTGTTGGAGATGCTGGCGGGTGGCGGAGTGCTCCATGTGACGTGCGAGCATTTCGAGGATGTCCTGGTCGCCCGGACCGGCGGCGTGGTGTCAGGCGGCGTGGCGCTGTGGGACTTCCAGCAGATCAAGTCCCGGAAGAAGCAGGACAGTTGGACCTTGTCCAAGGTGCTCCGGAGCAAGGCTCTGGCAAGCCTTCTGCGCACCCATCGGGCCTTGCGGGAGCACAAGGACCTTCCGTACGTCCTGACGGTCGGCGTGGAGGGTCCACTGAGCTCCGAGGCGGATGTGCTGGCCCTCGCGCAGGGACAGGGAGGCGACAGCACGAAGCGGCTGGGCCGGATCGCCAGGCATCTCGCTGCGGACGCTGCCGAGGCTGCGGAGTTCCTGCGGCTGGTACGCATCGAGGAACTGCCGGACCGTTACGAGCTGGAGCGCCGCAACCGCGATGTGCTCTTCGCCCTGGCCCCTCATCTGCGGGCCGGGGACGTCGAGGTGCTGCACGCGGATCTCCTCAACCGGGTCAGGCTCGCGATGAGCGGGAGCCTGGGACCGCGCTGGCAGGCGCTGGTGACACAGCCCGATGTACCGGAGCCGGTCCTGCGCAAGCGCCTGACGCCGCAAAAACTCCGCGACGTCGCGCTGCGTCTGACCCGCCCTGACCTGGCCGACTACGTGCGCGCGAGCCGGCTCGCAGCACAGACGCATCCCTATCCCGAGGCCGGGCAAGCGGGCGTGCCGTCGCTGAGTTCCGTCTACGTGCCGCAGCGCCTGCACCGGGTCTCCTCGGAGAACGGGCGCAGGCGCGACAGTCCGGCAGATCAGTCTCCCGGCGATGTTGCCGACGCCTCCGCGCTCTTGGGACATGCACCCATGTGCCTGGTGCTTGCCGGCCCGGGCGGCGGGAAGTCCAGCCTCCTGCGCGCCGTGCAGGCCGACTCGGCCGAACGCTGGCCGGCCCGCGAGGACCAGCGGATGCTCGGGGTGACCGTGCCGGCAACAGCGCTGCTCGGCTCGCCCCTGCCAAATGCTCTGGCAGCAGCGGCAACCACACAGCTGGCCGCTTCCGCACTGCAGCGGACGCTGTCCGACGAACTCTTCCTCAACAGGCCCGCCCCGGGCGCCTGCTGGCTCGTGCTGGTCGACGGACTCGATGAGATCACCGACCCGGACGACCGACAGAACCTCCTGCGCACCCTGGCCAACTTCGCCGCCGGGCCCGACCCCCTGTACCGGTTCGTCGTGGCCACCCGGCCGCTTCCCGGGAAGGACCTCCGCATCCTGGGCCACGACGTGCCGCGCTACCAGTTGGTGCCCTTCTCCCGCAGCGAACTGTCCAGCGCGGCCCAGCGCGTCCTGGACGGCCTGGGCATACCCGACTCCCGGGACGCGGCGGGCCGGTTCGTCCGCATGTTGGACGACGCGCACCTGACCGGTTTCGCCCGTACTCCGCTCATGGCGACGATGTTGTGCCAGCTATATGCCGCAGATCCCGGGCAGTCGCTGCCGGCCACCCGGGGGGCTCTGTACGCAAGATTCACCGATCTGCTGCGCCACCGGATGAGCGGCAGGGGCCTGTCGGGGGTGCGGAGCCAGGCCGAAGCCGCCCTTGCGTGTTTCGGCCCCACGGCCGTGTCACGAGCCCATGACCTGCTCGATCAACTGCCGGACACGATCGACAACCTGGCGTATGACCATCGCAGCGGCAGCGTAACGTCCTGGGTCGATGCGCTGGCCGCCCTGGACAGCGCGCGGCGCCCCCGCGCCGTGCCGCAGGACAACTGGAACGGTTTCCTGGCCTCGGTCCTGGGGCGCAGCGGGCTGCTCACCCACAGCGGGGACGGTTTCACTTTCCTCCACCAGACCCTGCAGGAGTACTGCGCTGCCCGCCACCTCGCGCGCACCCCTTCTGCCCATGCCCGTGAACTCGACCGGCTGCTCGGCCCGTGGGAGGAAGACTGGGGGACGACCCCGTGGGGTGCACCGCTGGACACCGCCTCCTACATCGGCTTCCTCATCGACCCCGGAACCGCCCCGCCCACCGACCCCGCCACCTCCCTTGAGGCCCTGGCGGTGCCCGACAACATCCGCGGGTGCCTGCTGATCGCCACCCAGCTGTCCCTGGGCACCCTGCTCGCCGACACGTGGAAACCACTGGTCCAGACGGCCGCACAGGCCATGGCAACAGCGAGCACGGATGACGACAGCGACGCCACCTCACGCGTCTGGGCGGCGAGCGTGCTGGCGGAACTGGACCTGCAGGAGGGCATCACCGCGCTCGAGACGCTGGTGGACGATCGGCTCCTGGACGAGGAGTTCAACGAGGACCCGCACAGCCCGGATTTCAGCGACCGTCTCCTGGCTGCCAGGTCTTTGCTGGAGCTGGACGCGGTGCGTGGAAGAGACGCCTGCCACCGGCTCGTCCGCGACTCTCACCTGTACGAGTCCGTCCGGGTACGAGCCGCTGAGGTACTCCTGTCTGTCGGGGACGAACGCGCCCGCCCTGCCTTGGTGTACCTCGCCGGAGCGGACATCCACTTCGACGACCGCCTCGAGGCAGCGAACCGCCTCTCACCCCTGGACCCCGAGGCGGCAGTTCGCGCGCTGCACAAACTGATCGAGGACTACCGGGGCGATCCGGACTGGCTCGACTGGTGCGTAGCCGCCGCCCAGGCCCTGACCGAGCTGGGCGACCCGCGCGGCCGACAGATCACCGGCGAGCTCTCAACCGGCCTCTGACACCCGAGCCAGCTCCGAAACCCCGCGTCCTACTCAAGATGCTTGACGGACGGACGAAGGCGCTCCTCGGATCCCAACTGCGCGCCGGGCAACTCCTCACCGCCACAGTGGAGATCTTCACCGCGCTTCTCGACATCTGGTCTTGTGCCAGTCACGAAGAGCGTCCGCCGGTCGGCGGGCCAGCTGACGCCAACCGCTATGACGTGGGGCGCAAACAGCGGTTGAGAGCTGCGCTGCACCGGGGTGCGGCCCGACGCGGCGAGATCTGCCGGGCCGGGCCCCACTTCAACGCTACCCCTGGCCACGATTCGCCCCTGCGTGCTAGGACCGTTCTGCTCTCACCCGCTTGTTGTCGCTGCCGAAGACGGCGTGAGGCGTAGTCGTGTGTCGTCAGTGACCTCTTCCCAGGCCCTCCTGCGGGAGAAGCGGCCCTGGTGAACATAGTGTCTGCGGAGGCGACCGGGGTGATCGTAGGCATAGGCGTGCCGGTCGTACTCCACGACGCGGTGTCCGGGGCGTGCCACCTCCGCAAGGCGAGTAGTCGGGTCATGGAACTGGGCGTTCCAGGCGCGCTGCCAGGCATCGAGCCAGTCGCCGTGCTCCTTCCCGGGGACGCCGCACACCTCTAGAAATGCCTGGAGTTGGCGGTGGCTGAGCATCGTGTCGCCCTTGAGCATGCGGCTGACGGTGGTCGTCGGCAGACGGCCGTGCCTAGCTCGCCGTTCCATTTCACGCAGGGGCATGTAGCCGGCCCGTGCGTAGGCGGCCTGCAGAGCGAGGCGGAGCTCAGCTGATGTGTTGATCAGCCGCGGCCGGGGCACAACCGCTGGTCCGCGGCGTGCACGGGAGCGGGCCTCGCTCCAGCAGGTGCGGGCCGCTGTTACGGAGGCTCCGCAGGCCCGGGCGTATGCCTCTACGACCGGCAGGCGCGGGATGGTGTTACCGCTGGCGGCTCTTTGGAGGGTGCTGACGGAGCAGGGGTGTTCGCTGGCCTGGGTGCGGGCTGCCAGTTCCGCGTAGCACAGGCCGGCTTCCTGGCGGCGTTCGCGCAGCCACGAAGCCAACGCGAGCAGAGCGAGGTTGTGTTGTCCGGAATAGTTCAGGGGCTTCTCTGGGCGTCCCATGACTCCTCCTCACGCCACCGTCATGGCCCAGGACGTGCGCCGGGCCCAGCGCAGTGCGGTGACCGTACCGGCACCGGTGAGGCCTGCGCCGCCCAGGAGCTGCAGGATGGTGGTGGGCTCCAGCCCGCGCGGGGCCAGCCAGGCGGCTGTGAGCACGATGACGATGATGAGGACGGTCTCCGGACCGGAGGGGTGGTGCGGTGCGGGCGTCGTGACGCCCGTGGCGTGTCGATGGCGGCTCATGTGGTTCTCCCCCTTCATTGGGGATCGGTCGGCGGACGACCTGGGGGTCGTCTGCCGGCGGCTGCGGACTCCTCGCGTGCGCGTCCGGTGGTGGCAGCCGACCGGGCGCGTGAAATAAATCGTGCCCTACTGTGCGGGCCTGCGGGCGAGTTGATTCATCCGTGTGCCCTTCCTAGGGCGAGCCCGCCGTGAGGCCCCTGCGAGTCCAGCGGTGCAGTTCGCTGACCTGCTCAAATACTGGATCACTCGGTGTCGTGTTCCCGTGGGAGGGCGAATTGTTTCAACGGTGCTCCACCTCCCGTTGCCTCATCCCTGTCTCGGTGCCACGCTCTGGGCAGGTTCTCCTCGACGGTTGCGGACTCCTTCGCTTTGGTCACAGGACACAAGAGCCTTCGGCGCCCATATGTGTGGCAGCACATGGGTGCCCCCTGACGAGGGCCGGGCGTCAGACCCGGCCCTCGTCACGCCGCGGCCCCGTGCAGGGCGCTACCGACCGTTTCGGCTCTTTGGCCGACGGCATACTGCGGCCATCGAGCAGGGCAGAACACTGACGACCGCCCGCGCGCTCAACTGCTTCTAGTGCTGCGCGCCCAAGCATGCCGCTGTGCTCGACAGCGAGCGTGTGTTGGCGTGGGCGGTCGAGCTCGACGTCGCCGGGGTCTCGGAAGCGGCGTCGGAGGCGGCGAGCCGACCGTGTGGCACAAGGTCCGCGGTGCGCCAGGCAGCAGAGCAACCGCGCAGGGCCGAGAGGTGCGGCGCACGTCTGCCGTCCTTCGGTTAGGGTGCCGCAACAGATCAGAGACGGCGGGGTGTTGTGATGGCGGGCTGGCATCGGGGCGTGTTGTGGGTGGTGACGGGAGTAGCCGGTCTGACCTGCGTGGGGCTGGCCTTGTTGTTGTGGCTGAAGGATCTCGGCACGGCGGGCACCGTGGCGGGTCTTGCTGCCGATACCGTCACGCTCGTCATGACCGTCTTTGCTGTCCGTGGCTTGCTGCTGCAGTCCGCGCAACAGACCGCCCAGGCGGTCACTGCGTCCGGCGCAGGTTCCGTTGCCGCCGGTGGCAGCATTGGCAGAGCTGTCACGGGAAACCGCAGCCAGTTGTCGAGCCCGGCGCCCTCTCCTCTCCCAGGGCCGGCAGCCCCGAGCGGGCCGGTGGAGGCGTCGGGCCCGAAGTCGGTGTCGGCAGGCGGTTCCATCGGTGAGGCGGTCACCGGGGACGGCAACAGCGCGTGAAAGCCTGGTGGAGCCGCTTCGGTTTCCGGCCGCGCAACGATGCATCTCTGGGCCCGCCCCAGACTTCGGCCGTGCCGGGCACAGTGTCGGCATCGGGTGAAGGAGCCATGGCGATCGGCGGGTCTGCCGGGATTGCCGTGTCCGGGCACGGCAACACCGTGTGCGTGGGGCAGTTGTGGTCTGATGAGCGGGTAACGCTGGATGATCTGGCCGCCGCAGGCCGGGCCCGCATGGTGCAGCGCTGGCACGCGGCCGGTGTTCCCCTCGCGGTGGCAGCCGAATTCGCTGACAGCTCGCAGCTGGGAGCCCTGCCCACAGCGGTAGTAGCCTCCTTGCCGGAGACCGGTGTTGTCGTTCTGGAGGGCGGCTTCGGAGCGGGTAAGTCGCTGGCCGCCGAGCGGCAGCACCAGCAGGACATCGCCGCCGTCCGCGCCGACGCGCAGGCTCCCATTCCAGTTCACCTCGTCGCTCAGCACATTCCGGGCAACGTGATCGACGCGGCCACCCGCGCGGCACGCGCGCTCGGAGATCCTTCCGCACGCGGTGTTGCGCTGGTAGTGGACGGGCTGGATGAGCCCGGTCCGATCCGCGGGAAAGAGCTGCTGGACCAAGCCCTCAGCTGGGCCGCGTCTGCGACCGGTGGGCGCTGGCGCATCCTGGTCACCGCCCGTCCCGGCCTTGAGATGGACGCCGAGGTGCGCAAGGTCATGCCGGAGCTGGCCGAAGAGGAAGCGGCGGCGCTGATGGACCGGCTCGGCGGAAGCGGCCTCGCGGTGCGCAGCCAATCGAGCATGGTACGCAGCGTGCTGCGCCGGCCTCTGTTCGCCATCATCGGGGCGCAACTCCAGCGCGATCACGAGCGTCTGCCGAACAGTCCGGTGGCCTTCCTGGACGCTCTGGTCACCCGGGCGTTGCGCGATGTCGAAAGCGTCCAGGAAGAACGTGCCGAGCACCTGTTGCAGCGGCTGGCCTCGGCCTGTGTCAGCACCGGGGGCGTGGCGGCGGCCGCTGACGTGGGCAGCTCGAGCGTGGTACGGGCCTTGCTGGACACCCGGCTGGTGGTGCGTCTCGGGGACCGGCATCTGGCCTTCGCTCTGCCCGTGCTCGAGCAGTACTTCGCCGGCCAGGCCCTGCTGGCGGGCGGGGTGCTGGCCGAGGTGGTGCAGAGCGTGGAGCTGCTGGACCGGTGGCGCTACGGGCTGGCCATGGCGATCGCCTCGGGCGGCTGGGATTCGGTCGGCACGGTGCTTGATCCTTTGCTGCGTGCCCAGCCGGGGATCGCGGCCTGGGCTGTCTACGAGGCCATCCCGCGTGACGTGTCGGAGGGGGAAGGCCCGTGGCCGGATCTGCCTGCCAGCGTGGTCAGCCGGCGTCTGCAGACGACACTTGAGGCCTGGCAACGCACGCTCAGCCCGGCGGGTGACCGTATCTTCCTCTACGCGGGATGGACCGGTCCGGTGACGGTCGATGCCCGTCTGGAAGGCAACAGGCTGGGGCTGCACATCCTGCGCCGCGACGGCGACCACACTCCGGGACTCGCGATCCCGGTCGCCCATCGCTGGTCGGAGCCGCGTGGGATACGTCCCATGACGGCATCGTTCGGGCCGATCGCGGCGGACCATGCCGCCTGGCCCTGGCAGCAGACACTGGGCGTACTCGCCTCGGGCCTGCACACGCTGTGCGAGCGCAGGGTCTTCGACCTGGCCGGCTGCGACGCGTACACCAAGGAGCGCCTGTGGTTGGCGGGACAGGGCCTTCTGGGACGTACCTCCCGTCGCTTCACCCCGCTGCGGGCAGATGAAGTGCACCAGGCCCTGCGCCAACACCTCTACTCCAAGGGAAGCCTGCCGGTCCGGTCCAGCTACGGCCGACAGTTCACCGCCTGGCGGGCGGAGTTGCTCCGGATCGACAAAGAACTCGCCAGCGGTCGATGGGCCGACGCCAACGGCATGCTTCATCACCCCTACGCCGTCCCCGACCAGGGGCATGGCCCTCACGTACGCTGGGTCTGGGACACCTACAGCGCACAACAGCTCAGGCTGCGCACCGAGCAAGTCCTCACCGCCGCAGTCGAGATCTACACCGCACTCGTCGACACCTGGTTCCCCCACCTCAAGCAGGTACTCGGCCTGGCCAGCGCCGCCCCCTTCGCACTCGGCGCCGACCTGTACTGCCCGCCCGGCGGCAACGACTCGTATGAACCGCCCCTTATGCGGCTCTCTCTCCGCCCCTCGCCAAGAGGTTCGGTCACCGTCCGTCTCGTCCCGTCAGAAGACGACCTCTACGCTCCGGTGCCTCCTGTTCCACCCGGGAACGAGCCAGCAAGGTCTCCGTGGGCACGCCCGAGTACGCCGGTGCTCAGCGAACCGGAAGTCTTCGGCGATGCCCCCGCCATCAACTACGCCTACGCCTGGCTCCACGAAGACCTCCACCGCCTCCACCTCACCGATAGCGGGCCGCGAAGTCTGCGCACGGGTCTCCCGTAGCGCCTGCCCGCGAGCTTGTACCCCGGGTCCGGGCCGAGGAACGGACTGCCTGCGGGTGCGTGCTGTCGCGGACCAGCAGAGCGTCGGCGTTCCCACGCCATCTGTCGAGATCCCCGTAGTTGATCACTTCGAACCGCACGTGTCGCTCCGCCCCCGCTTCATCCCACTGGCTGCCCTGATGCTAGACAGGCCCTGTGCCATGCCGGACTCCGGGGAGCCGTTGCGATGGGATTCCGCCCCACCCCGAAGGCCTCCAGACCTCCCTCACCGACTCCGTGACCGCACACGCCGGCACCGGCCTCCGGCGAAGAGCTCCTGCCCTAACCCGTGCCTGCTTCGCCGCCCGCCCTGTCGCGCTTCGCCGGTCAGCCTCTAGCGCCACACACCGGGATGCGTCGCGATCGCCAACTGGGCTGCATCCAGGAACGCTTGCGTCTGCCGCTCGACAGGAGCGGGTCCCAGCCTGCTCAGTGCCTCCTCGTCCCTGTCTGCCGACATGCGCTCGATCATCTCGTGGCCTTTGCGGATGGAGTCCTTCTCCAGGGCATCTGACACCTCGGCGGGCTCCTCACGGACGTCCTGGACAATCACCAGGACGAGGCGTTCTCGGGCATAGCCCACGGTCCGCACCCGCCACCCCAACTGCCGTGCTGCACGACGCATCGCGGCCCGAATGAGCTCCATGCCTCCCAGCATCTCTGCGTCAGCCGGGTGGAGATTAGCCTGCAACGCCCCGCCGTACCCGCTTGCTCCTGGAGGGCAGGTCGACTCAAGCACCGGCTTCAACGCCTCGGCCAGGGCGGCACAGCGCGGGTCCTTGGACAGTGCCGGCTGCCTGACCGTCACTGCCTTCGCCGAAGCCGTTTTCGTCGCTGCAGCGGTCTTCGGCTCCGCACCGGAACGGGCCTTCCTCGTCAGGCCGGGTGCACCAAGGTTCTGCTGCAGAACGACGAGAGCCTGCTCCATGCCTTCATGATCGAGCCGGGCCGGGAGGAGTCCAGCTTCGCTACAGGCGATCACATGGGCCAGAGCCTTCTGGTAGGCCATGGACTGAGCGACGGCGAAAGCCCGTGCCAGACGAGTACGGTGAGTACGACCGGACATCACGATCCCATCAGGCCTGCTCTCACTGCAGATACATCCCACCGCACCATGTATCCAGCAGGCCTTGGACGTGAAGGGTCAGATCCGAGCCGGGGTACATCGTCGCGGTCCTGGCGGCGGCCGGGTTCACCCAAGGCGGTGGCCCTAAGGGTGGTGTGCGCCCACAAACGCAGGCCCCAGTATGCCATCGCGGTCGCCTCGGCGCCGGGGATCCGGGCTACCTTCCATCGCGACGGCCAGTCACCCCGAAGGCATCAGCGCCGACCAATACCGCTTCCCCAACAGAGGCATCCTGCTTGAGCTTTGGCCACCACTCGGCAAGCTCATCAGCACCCCCATCAAAGACCTCCGGGAGGAAGCGTTCCCCACGCCACGACCATGATCAACACCCCGGGCACTCCCCCAGCGCCGCCACAATAGGCGTTCTCATTGCATCTGCGGCAGTCTCACGCAACCCGCAGGACCGCAGGTCAAGCTGCTCATACAGGGTCCGGAACCCGTCGCAACCGACTTGCAGCACCACAGGTCAACGGAATGCAGTCACCGCAACAATGGTGAGACCTCACACTGGACTGTTCACTCGAGACGGCCACCGAGCAGCTGATCAACGAACTGCTCGGCACGACCCGAGACGATCAGGCGCGAGGAATCGTGAGCGTCCCGCACTTCACGTCGTCTGGCTCCAGCGGTCGCAAGGCGCCCCACCGGACAGGCGTGAGCGCCGAATCACCCGACGCGCAGTCGTGAACACCTTGCAGATACGAGGCCGTTGATGAACCAAGGGCAGCAGCGACCGAGCGGCGGGAGCACGAGCAGAGCCGTGGAGGCCGGGCGTGCCCACCGCCTGCTCATCGGGGTGGTCGTCTTCGGAGCCGTCGTCATCGCCGGGATCGGCTTCGCCGGTTCGTACGCGGCGGTGCGCGAACTCGCCCTCCAGAAGGGCTTCGGGAAGTTCAGCTACGTCTTCCCGATCGGTATCGACGCGGGAATATGCGTCCTGCTCGCGCTCGATCTGCTCCTGACCTGGATCAGGATCCCGTTCCCACTGCTGCGCCAGACGGCGTGGCTGCTGACGGCGGCGACGATCGCGTTCAACGGCGCCGCCGCCTGGCCGGACCCGCTGGGCGTCGGGATGCACGGTGTGATCCCGATCCTGTTCGTGGTCTCCGTCGAGGCGGCACGGCACGCGATCGGCCGGATCGCGGACATCACGGCCGACAAGCACATGGAGGGCGTGCGCCTCACCCGCTGGCTGCTGTCCCCGCTGCCCACGTTCCTCCTGTGGCGCCGGATGAAGCTGTGGGAGCTGCGCTCCTACGAGCAGGTCATCAAGCTGGAGCAGGAGCGTCTCGTCTACCAGGCACGGCTGCGTTCGCGCTTCGGCCGCGCCTGGCGCCGCAAAGCCCCGGTCGAGTCCCTGATGCCGCTGCGGCTGGCCCGCTACGGCGTGCCCCTGGCGGAGACGGCCCCTTCGGGTCTGGCCGCGGCGGGCATCGAGCCTGCGCTGCTGCCCCCGGCACCCCGCCAGCAGACCGAGCCTACGCAAGCCGCCACACCCCCCGACGCGGCCACCTGTACAGAGCCAGCAGCGCACGAACCATCCGCAGCGCAAGCGGACGCGCCAGGACGTCCGGGCGCGCAAGCACCGCAAGAAGAGCAGCGCCGCCAGGAACCCGACCGCACCCCTGCCTTCGGCGAACAGCAGCAGTCGGACCGCGCGCAGGAGCAGCCGGAGTACCACCTGGAGGAGGAGCCGGAGTCGAGCCCGTGGTTCGCTCCCCCGCAGCAGGAGGTCGCGTACGAGGGCGGCTACGACCCCTCGTACGCGCCGGACCAGATGTGGGCCCAGTACGAGGTGCAGCAGGCACAGTACGAGGCCGAGCAGCGCCAGGCGTACCAGAACGGGCAGGTGCTTCAGGAGTACGAGGAGCGGGAGCCCTCACCCATGGACACCGGCATCCCCTCCGCCCCGAAGGGAACCGGCCGCACCCGCCAACCCTGCCAGAGCAGCGCCCTGGAACCGGAAGCCGCGCAAGGCCCGCATCAGGCCAGCCCTGTTGAAGCTCCCGCACAGGAAACCGCACCAGCTCTGGTGGCTCTTCCAGCACTGGCCGAGCACACCCGCGCTGTGAAGGCCTCCCTCAAAAACACACCGAGAGGCGACACGCCAGCGCCTACCACGACGCTGTCCGAGCTGACCACTGTCGACCGCTACTACCTGGCCTGGCACACCTTCCAGCAACAGCACGGCCACGAACCCCAAGGCCCCGAATTATCTCAATATCTGGCCGACTGCAACGTATGTGACCGTGAGGGCCAGCCCATCAAACCGAGAACACTGGCGCGCTATTACCTGGAATTCCGGTTCTACACCACATGGGCAGAGCACCGCGACCATACAACCAACCCCCGCCTCGACCAGGTTGCCCGCGATCTCACCCAACGCGGAGTCACCGCCCAGTACAACAAACCAATCCGGGCAGCCGACCTCAGTAAATACCTCGACACCTTCCAACGCCGCTGGACCACGCTCCAGATACGCTCAGGAGCAGCCCCCATACGCGCCCCGCGGTAACCGCGTCGCCCATGCGAAATGCCTGCCAACCGGTTGCGGTCTCAACATCGGGCCGAACAGTTCAGTCACACCCCAGTTGAACGCCCCCCGGGTCGCAGGAGGCGGCTGTGAGTATGCAGGCCAGAGGCGGTACGCAAACTCGGTGTCACCCAGTTCGTGCGTCGATTGTGAAACAGCTAGGGGACGTGGGCTCCGCGCACCGGCAGTTCGCCGTACTGGAGCCAGTAGGCGCGGATCTCGTCGAGGGTGTCCCACAGTCGACGGCTCCCCCACTGGTGAACCCTAGGCGGGTCGGAGCCCACGGTGGTGGCGCGGGCCCATGAACCGTCCGGGTTCTCGAGCCACGCCGTGCGCAGCCCGGCGTCTTCCGCGTAACCACACAGGACGCCCGGCACCATGATGTCGAGTATGGAGGCAAGGTTCCACGCCTGCTCGACGTCGAAGACCGGATCAGGGCCGGTGGTAACGTCCTCTCCGTCCTGCTCGCGCGCCTCGGCAAAGTTCTCCCGCGGCCCTGGTGGGTAGTCGGCGCCGTGCCGGGTACGCATGAAACCGGCACGGTCCCACTCGACTCGACCGACGGCACTGCCATCCTGCTGCTTCTCGGCAGTGACGATGAGCGATGTGCTGCCGATCGTCGTCACCAGCCGGCCACTGGGCCGGAGCGCGGCGAGCCAACTGGCAGGCACCGGCCGGACGCCGACGGTGGCCACGATGCGGTCATAGGCGCCGGGCAGTTCGCCGGTGGCGTCCAGAGTCGCGAGACTGGGGCGCAGTTTGATGTGCTCCAGGCGCTCGCGGGCGGCGTCGACGAGGTAGGGGTCGACATCGATGCTGGTGACCTGGAGGTCGCCGAGGCGGCGGCAGGCGAGGGCCGTCCCGGAGCCGGTGCCGACGTGGCTCCGGACCCTTGTCTCTGTCCATTTGACCGGCGGCTGCTTTGTCTTCCTCCGTCCGGACGGGGCAGGATCGGCGCATGAGGATTCTCGTCATCGGCGGAACTTGGTTTCTGGGCAAGGCCATTGCGAAGAGTGCGCTATCGCGGGGGTGGGACGTCACCACCTTCAACCGCGGCCGGTCGGGACCAGATGTACCCGGAGTTCAGCCCGTACACGGTGACCGGACGGTTCGGGAAGACCTGCACAAGCTCGCACAGCGTGGCCCGTGGGATGCGATCATCGACACATCCAGCTCGGAACTCGCGCCCCGTGACGTCCTCTTGGCCACCACCGCGCTACAAACGCGTACGCGGCGCTGGATCCACATCTCCACCGTGTCTGTCTACCAGGGGTGGCCGCACAAGCCGCTGACAGAGGATTCTCCGCTGTTGGAGTGCCCTGCCGACGCTAACGAGGCTTTTGGCTACACGGGCGAGGACGGAAGCCCTACGAAGTACGGCTTCCAGAAGGCTGGCGGTGAGCGTGCTGTCGCGGAAGCCTTTGGTGACGGAGCGGTGTTTCTGCGGCCAGGTGTGGTGCTCGGACCCGGTGAGTACGTCGGCCGACTGCCCTGGTGGCTGGAGCGGGCGAAACGCGGCGGCCGCATCCTTGCTCCTGCGCCAGCCGAGCAGCGGATTCAGCCAGTAGACGTCCGCGACGTCGCGGAGTTCGCTCTCCATCAGGCGGCGGCCTCAAGCAGTGGTGGCTTCAACGTGACGCATCCTGAAGGAATCTCGTTCGGCGATTTTCTCGACGAGTGCCTGCGGACCACCGAGGGCGACGGTACGCCGCTCTGGGTGGACCCCACCGTACTTGCCAGTCACGGGGTGAGGCAGTGGACCGAACTCCCGTTGTGGCGGACCCACGCCGGAGTATGGGCAGTGGACTCCCAGCGTGCGGTTGATGCGAGTCTTCGCTGCCGTCCCATCGCTGACACAGTCCGGGACACGTGGCAGTGGTGGGCGTCGGATGGGCGTCCCGTGGACCACCCGCGATGGGTGGAACACGGGATCGCTACAGAGAAAGAGGCACAGATCCTCGCCTCCCTGTAATCAGGAGCCGATGGCCAAGAGAGGCACCGCCGAGCCGAGCCGGTACGGCGGGGAGACCCGGGTGAACTCCTCGATCTGTTCGCGCAGTTCCGTGGGGAGCTGTGCGCCGTGGTAGCGCGGCGCGGCAAGGTACCGCCCGATACGGGCCGCCCTCACAACGATCCCGGTCTTGCGCTCCTCGGGCGGCACCTCCCAGATCGGCGTCAGGGCGGCGGCCGCACCCTCCACGTTGTCGGACAGGAGACGAGCGTGGGCGAGGTCGGCGGCTGCGCCCGCGCGCACGTGGGTGGACTGCTCGCTCTGCGCCTTCCCTCCAAGGAGAACGAGGGCACGGCCAGCCTCCGCTTCAGCCTGCTCCGCATCGCCCATGATCAGTGCGGTCGTGCTGTTGGACATGGCCAGTCGCTCCTCGGAGAACCCGAATTCACCGCCCACGGCGTCGTGCAGGTCGTCGCGAACGTCCCGGCCGCCATCCTCGGAGAGCTGGATAGCGTGCCGAGCGGAGGCGACATCGCCTAGGTAGGCGTATGCGCGGGCCACGATGGCGCGCAGACGGCGCTGGGCGATGTCGCCGAGGCCGCTGTAGCCCAACGCCCGTTGGGCCTTCGCGAGGGCCTCGTTCGGTTCGCCGGAGTGGTAGGCGATGTACGCCAGGGTGCCGTCGGCGTAGGCCTGCAGGGGCACGAACCGCGTGCTCTCGCCATACACAGCGGCGGCTCGGGCCAAGGTTCGAGCGCTTGGGAAGTAGCCCAGGTCGAACGCCGCGACGGCGAGGAGCGCGGCCGTCTGTCCGTTGAGGATCATCAGGGTCTGCTGCTGGACCGGGATCTGCGTGCGGTCACGGTGCTGCTCGACCTCTCGCCGGAGGTCGTCGGCCGCCTCGTACGCCTGCGCCGCCGGCATGCCGTGGTATCGGCGGGCGAGGCTCACCAGTTGGTCACGCAGTTCGTCGATGGTGTTGTCGGAGATGGACGCCGCGGCAGTTGCGTCGGCGCCGTCATGGGCTTCACGTGCGGTCATCTGAACTCGCTCTTCAAGGTCAAACGCGGGTGCCTGGGGATCGACCTCCAGCGGCGGCCCGAACAGTTGCTCCACCGTGTAGCCCGGCCACATGGCTTCCAGAATCTGGCAGCTCTCGGGGCTGGGCAGGGTCACGAGCTTGCCGCCCGTCCAGCGTCGGAACTGTGTCTCGCCAAGGGTTGGGTTGCTGGGGTCTGGCCCGAAGAGACGAATACCTGTCGCGGTGAACTTCTTCTCGAACTGACGGTAGGGAAGCCTGTCCCGATCACACAGCCACTTCAGCAGTGTCCTCGGCGTGTCACCCATACCGCCCCCAGTTTCCGGCGCCACTGGTCCCGCAGCGCGCCTTCGGATCGATCCCTTCTTGAAGAAGAGGAATCCGCAACACCACGTCATGGCAACAGTCCCCAAACATGAGCCACTTCAAAGCTACTCCGACGCCACGTTCGTCGCTCACATGCGGCTCAGAGGACACCTTGTAGGCCATGGCGGGGCCACGCGGAATGAGAGGAGCCTGATCGCCAACCCCGCTGAGAGTGTTTGACCAGGCACGAGAGCGTGTAATCAGGGAGTCCCCCGTGAAGCCGGAGATGCAGCGCACCGCAGACCTTCCCGTGAAGGCGCAGACAATTCTTCCCGCAGTGGCCTGCTACGTCGAGCAAGCAGCCATTTGGCTGGCATGCGTAGTTCTCGGACGCGCGGAGGGCTCGGCGTGACACCGACTGCAACTATTGCGCGGCCGGGCATCAGAACCGCCTCTCAACACCGCGCGTACACCAGCTTTGACCTGACCTTCGTTCGTGCCAGCGGTTCCACGGTCGGCACCATCGCAGAAACAGACCGCGCTTGGCCACAGCGCATACGCCGCATCATCCGGGCAAGGCTGAGGCACTGGGAACGACCGGACCTCACAGATTCCACCGAACTCCTCGCCACCGAGCTGGTCACGAATGCGCTCAAGCACGGACGCGGTGACGTCAGGGTGCGCATGTACCCCACAGCCGACCGCGTCCGGATCGAGGTGCGAGATGGCTCTCACGACCGTCCCGTGCCGCGCGTCGCAGCTCCTGATGATGAGGACGGCCGTGGCCTGTCCCTCGTCATTGCCATCGCCGAGGACTGGGGTGTCAGCCCCGACGGCACGACGACCTGGTGCACCCTCCCCTTTTGAGAAGGACCGACGACATGGAACTCGCCGTGGCCTCCAGCTTGGATGAATGCTCCGCCGACCCCCCTCTGCTCCGGCCCGAGCGTCCTCAGGAGTGGAGCAGAGACTTCTCCATCCAGGCGGAGGCGGTGCGTCTCGCTCGCCTGCACGCCCGTACGCGGTTCACGATGATGAGCTGGTCAGGAGACCAGGAGGACGCCGTCACCGTCGTTGCGGAGCTGATGCAGAACGCGGTTGACCACGTCGGTGCGGAGCATTCTGAGGGCGGCCTTGTGCTGAAGCTGGCCGTTGCCGATGACGAGACGCTGCTGATCGCTGTGACGGACCCGAGCCCCGCGTTCCCCGATTTCCTCACGGCCATCACCGCGCAGAAATGCACAGGCCTTGCGCGAGTCCGTGAGCTCGGCGGAGAGACCACCTGGCGACGGTCCGAGGACGGGGACAAGAAGACCGTCCAGGTCCTGATCAGGCATCCCTCTCCGGCTGCCGACTCCCACTGACCGACCGCCGGGCCGCGGCTGTCAGCCGAGCCTCCCCGGGATCGCCCCCCGCGGCCGCGGTCTTCACCCCACCTGCTTTGAGGACTCCACCCTCATGTCCCTCTTACGCACGCCAGGCAAGTCGACCGTGCCCGTCGCGATCCGCGGACTGCGGAGGCACCTCCGTGCCCAGTAATGGCATGCCCCTGATCGACCACCCCGCCGGCCGCGATGCCGCGCTGTATCCCGTCTTCGAGGATCTCAAGATGGGCCGCTACCGGCGCGTGAAGGAACTACTTGCCGAGACAGGCCACAACTGGCAACTACGCACCTTCCGCAGCCAGGTCATTGCCCTGTACGCCGCGCACACCCGGGCCATCGACTACTGGCACCAGGAAGAACCCACCAACCCTGACGCTCTGATGATGTGGGCCCGCGTGCTCACCCAGCGCATGTTCCATCTCCGGCACCCCGCGAACAACCCCGCAGTGATCAACGCGGCCAATCACGCCCGCCGCGCCTGCCACGCCGCCATACAAGCCTGTCAGCAGTGCCCAGTGGCATGGATATGTCTGCTGGCACTGGCCCAGTTCGACGCCGACCCGAGGTACAAACAGGACGCCGATCACTGGTCGCCCTCGCAGACCGTCGATGCCCTGCCGGACGGGCCTTGGCCCCTGTTCTGGGCGGTGCGCCAGCGGGATCCGGAGAACCGCGAGGGCTACCAGCGCATGCTCCAGTTCTTCTACGCCTGCGGCGGCGGAGCGCACGCCTTCGCCCAGTGGACGGCGATGCGGGCAGGAGAGTGCTCGATCCTGCACATGCCACCGCTGTACGCCTACGCCGAGGACTACCGGCGCCGGCGCAACAGCCACCAGACCAGCGACTTCATGTACTGGAACAACCATCAGATACGGCACTACGTAGAACGCGCGAGAGACGGCTGGTTCACGTACCTCGACGCCGACACGCGCAGCTCACCGGCGCTCTCCATCGACCTCAACCTGCTGGCATACGCGCTCACCGTAACCGGAATGGAAGGCGCCGGCCCCGTCTTCCAGGCCATCGGCCCCTACGCCACCGCGATGCCGTGGCAGAGCATCGCTCCCCGGTCCAACTGGGCCGAGGACTTCCATCAAGCCCGTGCCTACGCCCTGGACCAGCAGCCAGCCAGCCGCTGAACAGGCCTGGCAAGCCCTGCCATCCCTGCTCGCACCTTCCCTACGACACTACGAGGACACACTCCTTTGTCTCGAAGAAGAACAGTCGCCCTGCCCGACGATGACGCCGTGCTGATCGCGGAAGGCATCACACCTGCGCTGGCCCGCAAGATGGGCGGGTTCGGGAACTACGCCATTTCCTTCTCCGTCATCTGCGTCCTGGCCGGCGGCATGACGCTCTTCGGATTCGGCCTGCACAACGGCGGTCCGGCCGTGATGGTGTGGGGCTGGGTCGGCATCTTCGCCATGACCCTGGTCCTGGGCGCCTGCCTGGGAGAGGTGACGTCGGTGTACCCGACCTCCGGCGCCCTCTACCACATGGCCGACCGTCTCGGCGGCCCCGGCTGGGCGTGGCTGACGGGCTGGCTCAACCTGCTCGGGCTGGTTGGCGCCATCGCCGGCATCGACTACGGCGCGGCGGCCTTCATCGGGGCGTTCGCCAGCCTGCAGTGGGGTTTTGAGCCCACGCCCGAGAACACCATGGCGATCTTCGTGTGTGTCCTGTTCCTGCACGGCCTGCTCAACAGTTTCGGGGTGGGCCTGGTCGACGTGCTGAGCAAGATATCCGTGTGGTGGCAGTTCAGCGGCGTCACCCTCATCGTCGGCACGCTCCTCCTGGCCCCCGGCGAACGCCAGTCCCCCACCTTCGTCTTCACCGAGTACTACAACGACTCGGGCATCAGCAACCCCTTGTACGGGGCCGGAGTCGGGTGCCTCATGGCGGCCTACACATTCTGCGGCTACGACGCCTCCGCCCACATGTCCGAGGAGACCACCCGGGCACAGAAAACGGCACCTTGGGGCATGGTCCACGCCATCCTCTGGTCGGGCATCGCCGGCTTCGTGCTGATCGTCGGAATGCTGTTCGCCATGGAGAGCTACACCGGCACGCTGGACACGGCCACGGGTGTGCCGCCCGCGCAGATCTTCATCGACGTCCTGGGCACAGGCGTGGCCAAGGCCCTCCTGTTGGTGGTCATCGTGGCTCAGTTCCTGTGCGGCAATGCCGAGACTGCGGCCGCGAGTCGCATGGTCTATGCCTTCTCCCGCAACCGGGCGCTGCCGGGCTGGAGGACGTGGAGCCGGGTCAGCGCCCATACCGAGAACCCCACGCCCGCGGTGTGGCTGTCCGTGGGGATCGCCCTGGTTCTGGCGCTGCCGAGCCTGTACTCGCCCGCCGCGTACGCCGCGGTCACCGCGGTCAACGTCCTGGGCATCACGCCCGCCTACGCGATCCCGGTCTTCCTGCGTCTGCGCGCCGGCGACACGTTCCAGCAAGGCCCCTGGAACCTGGGCCGGTTCAGCAAGCCCCTGGGCTGGATCGCCGTCACCTACGTGGCCGTGCTCACCGTCTTCTTCTGCCTGCCCCAGGCCTACCCGATGCAGGTCGACAACTTCAACTACGCGCCCGTCACCTTGGCCGTGGTGCTCCTCTTCGCGTGGATCTCGTGGATCACCACAGGCAGAAAAAGCTACGACATGCCCACGCCGACCCGCACCGCTGAAGAGGCTGCGATCGCTGGAGGCATGGTCTGATGAACGCCGTCGACTCAACGCCGCGCGCCGGACACCTGACCTTCGAGGAGTTCAAGACTGCGGTGAACAGCGGTGACATCACCACGGTGCTGCTCGCCGTCCCCAACATGCTCGGTCAGCTGAAGGGCAAGCGCCTCGACGCCTCCGGCTTCCTGAAGACGATCGAGGACGGGTCGGAGGGTGGGGCGGAGGTGTGCGCATACGTCCTGGCCACCGACGTCGACATGGAGCCGCTCGACGGCTTCGAACTGACCGGCTGGGAGGCGGGGTTCGGGGACTTCGGCGTCGTCCCCGACCTGGCCACCATCCGCCGCCTGCCGTACATGCCGGGCACGGTCCTCGTCCACGCCGACGCCCTCCACCACAGCGGTCTTCCGATCGACGTCGCGCCCCGCACCATGCTGCGCACCCAGATCGACCGCCTCACGAAACTCGGCCTGGACGTGAAGGTCGGTCTGGAGAGCGAGTTCATGCTCTACCAGGGCACCGCGCAGCAGGCACACGCGGCCGGATACCGCGCTCTGGAGCCGGTGGCGCCGCACAACCTCGACTACGCCCTCGACCATCCCGTGGCGCTGACGGACTTCCTCGACGACCTGGAGGAGGCCCTGCGCGACACCAGCACCCCGGTCGAGGCCGTCAAGACCGAGGGCGCTGCCGGCCAGGTCGAGGTCACGTTCCCCTACGGCGAGGCGCTGGCAGCCTGCGACGCGTACACCGTGTACCAGCACGCCGTGCGGCACCTGGCAGAGCGTCACGCGATGGTGCCCACGTTCATGGCCGCCCCGCAGACCGGGGTGGGCAGCGGTCTGCACCTGCACCTGTCCCTGTGGCGCGAGGGCCGCAACGCCTTCGCCGTCCCGCACGAGGGGGATCTGCCCGACACGATGCGGCAGGCCATTGCCGGGCTGATCGCCGGCCTGCCACACCTGGCCCCGCTGTACGCGCCCCACATCAACTCCTACAAACGGTTCGTGGCACGCTCGTTCGCCCCCACCCATTTCACCTGGGGCCGCGACAACCGCGGTTGCGCCATCCGCATCACCGGCCACGGCGACGGGGCACACCTGGAGATCCGTCTCGCCGGCGCCGACGCCAACCCCTACCTCGCGCTCGCCGCAGCCCTCGCCTCCATCCACCACGGCCTCACAGAGCGGCCCGACTTCCCTCCCGAGACCACCGGTGATGCGTACCAGACGGATGATGGCCTGCCCGTACCAGCCGACCTCACCGAAGCCCTCGCCGACTTCCGCTCAAGCAAGACCGCGCTGGACGCTTTCGGGCCGGCCGTGGTGCGCCACTACGCCTACGCGGCCCGGCACGAGATCCGATGGCACCGCCATCGCGTCACGGATACCGAACTGGAACGGGGGTTCCTCCGTGCCTGAACCCCCATCGTATCGCCGCCTCATGACCCCCGAACTGATCACAAAGATCATCAAGGGGCGAGTTGCCGATGGCACGTACGGCCGCGGGACGGTGTTGCCCGCGGAGAAGACTCTGGCCGCCGAATTCGGCGTGTCCCACTGGACCCTTCGCCAGGCGCTCCAACCTCTCAAGGACACGGGGGTCGTGCAAGCCATCAGCGGCAGGGGAAACCTCGTCCCCGACCCGCAGGCCGCGCAATCAGCCGCCCGCCAAGTTCAGGGGATCATAAAGATCATCCGGGAACGGCTGGCCGATGGCACATACGCCGTGGGGACATGGCTGCCAGGGACGAGCGTCCTTGCTGCCGAGTTCGATGTGAGCCCCAACACGGTTCAAGCGGCCCTTAGACCGCTGAAGCAGGAGAAACTCCTCGCCGCCCTCAACCCTCAGGGAACGTACGTCATCGACCCGCAACACCCCTGCGCGCCCCCGCCCGACACGCGATCACACCACGTGGCCATCGAGAAGGTCATCCGGGAGCGACTACGCAACGGCACCTACCCACCCGGCAGCCGACTGCCCACCTATGCCGAGTTGGCATCCGAGTTCGGCGCGGGCCACACCACGATCTCTAACGCCCTCCAACTGCTCAGGAAGGAAGGGCTCGTCAGCGAACGTCAGCGCAGCAAAAGGGTCTACGCAGTCCGCTCGGCTTCCGAGCACCCCGGAGCCGACAGGAACGTCACCGGGGAGGAGATCGAGCAGATCGCCCGTTCGCGGCTCAGCAACGGCACGTATGCCGTCGGGACGTGGCTGCCGTCAGCGACGACCCTTGCCGCCGAGTTCGGGGTGGTGCACGCCACCATCCGCGAGGCCCTGGCACCACTGAAGGGGGAGAAGCTCCTGGCCTCGCTCGAAACGCTGGGGACGTACGTCGTCGACCCGCAACAGCCCGGGGTTCCGCCGCCCGGCAGGACGTCGCGCACCGTGGCGTACGTCGGGAAGGTACTCCGGGAGCGGCTGCGTGATGGCACCTATCCGCCCGGCAGCCGACTGCCCACCAATGTGGAACTGGCCACCGAGTTCGATGTGGGGGTCAACACGATTTCGAGGGCAATCAACCGGTTCAGGGGCGAGGGGCTCGTCTTCAGCGGGCTGCATTTCAGGGTCTACGCAGCCAGGCCGCTTTCCGAGTCCCCTGGCCTCGCAAGCAACGCCACCCGCGTCCTGGACGGGGACCTGAAACGGGGGTTCGACCATGCGTGACGACGTCAACTACGTGCCCCGCAGGTTGCGGGTCCATCCCAGCACGAAGTTCGCCGACACCCTGCGCAAAGAGATCACCGATGGCACCTGGGCCCCCGGCACAGTCCGTCGATCCGGTGAAATGGCACGGCGCTTCGGGACCACCCCGCACGTGATCAGCAAGACCCTTCAGCAGCTCCGGAACGAAGGACTCGTCGCCACACGAGCCGGCGGCGGAGGCGGTGTCACCCCGTGCGGCACCACGCCCTCGAAATGGCAGGAGCGCGCACGCCGCGACGACATCGCAGACACCATCCACAAACGGATCAGTGACGGCACCTACCCCGTCGGTGAACTCCTCCCCAGCATCACCGCCTTGAGCAAGGAGTTCGGCGTCGCAAGATCCACCATCTCGCTGGCCCTCAAGCCGCTCAAGGACGGGAGCATCCTCACGAACGCCGGCCCGACCGCCCACTACGGCACTGTGGTCGCCAAGCGCACTGCCTCCGACGCCTGTCCCCATCCTGATGCAGGTCACGCGGACACGGATTGCGGCCAAGTCCCTGACGCCGGCCGCGAGCGGGGGTTGTTCCATGCCTGACAACGCAGCACCCGCCCGACGTGCTGACCTGGCGGATCTGGCCCATGAAGAGCAGGATGCGGGGGCCACCGGCGCTCACACCACCGACTCCACAAGCCAGTCCCCGATTACCGGCCGACCGCCCGTGTCCTGGAGCGCGGCACGCGCGTACGTACTGGCACTCACGCTGTTCGCTCTCGCGGGCGGTCCTCATCTGGTCGGCGCCGTCGTGGCTGTCGTGCAGCAGTCCGGCGCAGAGGTCCCCGTCGAGGTTCTCCGCGTTGAAGAGATCGGCCGGCTGGTCGGCCTCGCAGGGGCCGCGGTCTGGCTGCTGGGGCTGATCCTCACACGCCCTCGCCCGCACGGCGTGGACCGGCCGTTGCGGCAGCTGACGGTGCTGGTGGGGGCGCTCGCCGTGATCGTGGCGGACGAGGCCGGAGAGTTCACCGCTGACCGTGCCTCCACGCAGATCGCCGGGCATCTCGCCGAGCTGGTGGTCTGGGTCTGGCTATGTGTCGAGGTGACCGCCCGCTGCGGAATCACCCTCCAACGGCTGAATCTGGCTCGCCCGGTGCGGCTGTTCCGCAAGCGCACCAAGGCCGAGCGGGCGCAGGGGGAGCTGGTCTTCTATGCCCACGCGGCAGCGATCTGCGCGTCGGTGTTCCTCATGGGGGTGCTGGCGCGGCTGCCTGGCCCTGTCCTCAACGGCGATCAGGCGACCGCGGCCGGGGTCCCCGACCTCGGACCGCACCTGGCCCACGCACTGTGGTCCGCGACCGTGGAGGAAGTGCTGGCGACGGCGGTGGTCGTGGCCGTGCTGACGGCCGCACGCCGGCCCTTGTGGGAGGTCCTGCTCGTCACAGCATTGATGCGTGCCCTCCCCCACCTCTACCTGGGCCTATGGCCGACAGTGGCCGTACTGCCGTTGGGCATCACGGCCGGGTGGCTGTATCACCGCTACCGCCGGGTGATCCCGCTCATCCTGGCCCACGCCACCTACAACGTCGTCAACATCCTGTTCGGGATGCCGCCGCTCCTAGGTGTATGCATGATCATGCTCGCCGGGGCCGGATGGTCCTGGCTGGAGACCCGCACAGTCCCGCCCCGTAGCAGATCACGCCCCGATCCCCGCGGCTGACAGCGACCCCGGCCCCCTCTTCCGTTCCTGACGGTGGCGAGCGAAGAGAGGGAACTGTAGCCAGGCCCCCCCAAGGGGAGCCCGGCATGACCACCAACGGAGGGCTATGCCGACGCGGATCCCCGCACCGGGCCCCGGCCCCTCACACTCTCGCGTGGAAGGCGGACTTCCGTGGATGTTGTTGCGCTCCTTGGACCTCCCGGCAGTGGGAAGAGCACCGTGGCCGCAGCCCTCACCGCCGAACGCCGCGACCTGCGCACGTTCAGACTGCGGGAGTTCGCCCAGGAACAGGCCCGCACGGACCGTGCGATGGCGATGGCCTTGGCCAACAGCCGGGACGCCTTGGGGTGGCTCCCCGACGGCTTGGCTACCGGGCTTGCCCGGCGCGCGCTGGAGGGCCATGTATGCCACGGTGGCGTGCTGCTCATGGAGAGCTATCCAGGCATCCACCTCCAAGCTGCGTGCCTTCTGGACGACATGAAACGCCTCGGATGCACCGGCGGGGTGATTGAACTGACGGCCCCCGAGTCAGTCTTGCTCCACAGGATCGAGCGCCGCCTTGTCTGCTCGGCCTGCGACCCGCAACGCCGACGTCCTGCCCAACCGGACCCGGAGAAGCCGGACACCTGCGCCTCGTGCGGCGCAGCACTCCAGCGGCGCCCGAACGACGCGCGCACGGTCGCTGCGCGAAGGCTTGCCCGCTACCGGCAATGTGCCCCTCGGACCCGCACTTTATGGCAGAGCAGCGGACTCGACTGGCGCACCGTCGACGCCGACCAGGACGAGCCGCTCGTCGTCACCGCGGCATTCTCCGCATTTCGCTCCCTTGCAGGAGTTCCCTCCACCATCTCGACGAAAGGACATGCCTAACATGGCTGTTTCCTTACCGATGCCCAGCATCGGCCCCCCGCCGGACACGTACGGACATGCCCGCATGCCGGCCCCTGGCTCCGCCCCGGTACCGGAGAAGATCGACCGCATCGAGTACGGCCGGTTCCGGAACGTGTACGTCTACATCACCGAGGCCTGCCAACTGCGCTGCTCGGGCTGCTACATGGGCGACCGGCTGGAGCGCGCACTGAAAATGCCGTTCGAGCAGATCCAGTCGACGCTCACCTCGTGGCGGCAGATGGGCGGCTCGAAACTGACCGTCCTCGGCGGCGAACCGACCCTGCATCCGCGCTACGAGGACACCATCCGTCTCGCGAACGTCCTGGGCTACGAGCACGTGATCACCACCAGCAACGGGCTCGCGCCCGCACGCCGCAAGTTCGAGCGCCTTGAGCCGGCCGACTTCGCGTACGTGCAGATCAGCCTGGACGGCGGCAGCGCCGCAACCCACGACGCGGTCCGCGGCGAGGGCAAGTTCGACGAGACGCTCGTGACGGTGAAGGAGCTGTGTAAGCGAGGTTTCGACACCCGCATCATCTGCACGGTCAGCAAGCGCAACGAACGCGACTGCCTCCGGCTCCTCGACCTCGCAGACGAGTTCGGCGTCGGCTTGGTGAAGTATCACGTGCTGTCGGTGATCGGGCGCGGTCATGGCAGCCCGGAGGACGGCATGGAGCCCCCGGAGTGGCTGGAGTTCTGCGACCGCCTGCGCACAGCGGCTCAGGGCTACCGGACCCGGATCTGGTATCAGCCGACCTTCGCACGCCGCTCGGACATGCCGCGGTTCGAGGCCGAGGGATACCGGGGCTGCATCGGCCGCACCCTGGACCGAATCTCGATCTTCCCGGACGGGCGGGCCTACGTGTGCTCCTTCCTGTTCGACACTGACCTGCACTTCGCCGAGATGCGCGAGGGCCGGATCGAACTGAACCGGCGCGAGAACGAGTTCGACCTGTTCACCGGCGCTCTCACCACGCCCGGCTGCGGAGGCTGCAAGGCCCCAGGCTCGTGCATGGGCGGTTGCCCCGCAGAACAGATCGTCGACGGACGGTCCTCCTGCGACGCATACGAGGACATCGTCCCGGTGTGCCGACTGTGGAAGTCGGTCCCGGCCAACTAGCCCCACGCAACCACGGTTGCTCGGTCTCGTTGCACGGGCGACCCCACGACACGAAGGAGATCCCATCATGTCCACCGACCGCTACCTGTCCTGCATCGACCTTCATCTCGTTCTGCAGGACGACCAGGGCCGTGTCCTACTCGGCGAGCGGAAGAACACCGGCTACATGGACGGCGCATTCCACTTCATCGCCGGCCACCTGGAGGAGGGCGAGCCGGCCAGCCGGGGCGTGATCCGCGAGGCTCTGGAAGAGGCCGGCATCATCCCCGAGGATCTCAAACTCGTCCATGTCATGCACCACTACACCGACAGCGGCCGCATGGCGCTCTTCTACCAGGCCACCCGCTGGAACGGCGAGATCACCAACCGCGAGCCGGACAAGTGCGCCGGGTGGCAGTGGTTCGCCCCCGACGCCCTGCCCCAGATGATCCCGTACGCCACCGACGCGCTGGACCACATCAGCAAGGGTGTCTTCGACTCCGAGCGTGGCTGGGAACGACGATGACTGTCCGTCAGTCGCAGTGGGATCTGGCGTGCTTCAGCTACCTGGCGCACGCCCAGGTCTCCCATGTCGCCCGCTACCCGGAAGCCAACCAGGGCGCAGAGGTGACCAGGACGTTCTCCTCGCTCGCCGGGGACGGGCCGATCATCGCTCAGGACTGCGCCGCGCGCGGTCTGCGAACGGCGCTGGTCGCCAACCAGATCGGCGACGACCCCACCGGGCGCCACACCCGGCAGCGCCTTGCGGCCGTCGGAGTCCACTACCGTGCCAGCCCCGGCTCGGCGCCACGGCGCACGCCGCATCTGACTGTGATCACCGACGATGCGAGCACGCGCACCTGGTTCGCCGACCTCACCCACGCCTACGCCAGCCTCCACCAGGCCGACACCAGCCCCATCGAGCAGGCACGGCTGGCCTACATCGACGGCTACACGGTCATCGCCGACGCGGCGGCGGGCGCCTTGCTCGCCGCGGCGGGCGCGGGTGTGCCGGTGCTGCTGAACCTCGGCGGCGACCGGCTCCACCCCAAGCTCCACCAGGCCGCCCGCCAGGCCCATGTGTTTGCGGTGCAGACGAGTCTTCCTGAGTTCCAGGCACAGGACGCGGACGACACCGCGCGCAGCCTCCTGACCGAACTGGGCGCACACGCGGCCGTGGTCACCGTGGGGGCGCTGGGTGCCGTTGCCGTCACCCGCACCACCACACACCAGATACCCGCTCGGAAGGTCGACGTCGTACACACGCACGGCGCCGGCGCCGCGTTCTCCGCCGCACTCGCCGCCGCCCACCTCGACGGCCACGACCTGCCGACCGCGCTGCACCTCGCAGGTGAAGCAGGCACAGCACACTGCACCACCGTCCCCGGTACCGATGCCTCCACCCCAGAAAGGACCGCATCATGATCGCCGAGCTCACCAAGCCCCTGCACAACCTCAACTGGGAAGACACACTCGCAGTCGAGGCACAGACCGGCAAAGTCCTTTCCGCCCTCGCCGACGACAAGGACCTCCTGCATCGCCTGGCCCACCGCGTGCCCCAGGACGAGCACCTCAGCGGCCTGTCCGAGCACTACGACATCCTCGACAAGCTGGTCCTGCACGACGACCCGGCCGGATGGCGCCTTCGCCTGCACGTCTTCCTCCCCGGCTACTACGACCGGCCCCACAACCACCGCTGGACGTACTCCTCGCGGATCCTGCGCGGCAGCTATCAGCACACCCTCTACGGCCTGGACGACATCCTGGACGACACCATGGACGTCGCCCTACTGCAGCCGTACATGGCCCGGACCGAGACGGTCGGCGACTCCTACACCCTGCACCACCGAATGATCCACGCCGCCGTCGCCGAGCCCCACACCGTCACCCTCATCGTGCGCAGCCCGGCACTCAAAGACCGGTTCCTCGTCAGCGACCGGGAAACCGGAAAAGCCTGGTGGCAATACGGGGCCGCGATGGAGCCCCACGCCGAGGGGCAGAAGAAGCGCATGAGCCGCGCCCAGATCAATCAGGCCCTCAACAGCCTCGCAGACATGGGGACCATCTGACCATCAGGCGGTGGCGTCCGGTGCGTGACACGGGCACCTCACCCGCACTTCCTGCTCAACGACGGCAGCGCCCCGGGAACCTCCCCTCCCGGGGCACAGCCGCTGGGGTGTAACAGAACACGGCCGTTGACGCTCCGGCAGTGAAGGGGGGAGGCGTCGGTGCGCTGCCATGCCTGCCACAGTGCTCCGCCGGCGTCGAGTTCGGTGTCCGCCCGGCGGGCGAGCCGGGAGCTGCCGTGTTCCCGGCCGGCCTCAAGGTGGCTCACGTACGAGGGGTCGATGTTCAGGCGCTGGGCGAGAGCTGCCTTCGACAGGCCCCGCACGTTGCGCCAGTGCGTGAGTTCCGCAGCGAACGTAGCCCGCTCCTCCCTCTCCAAGGTGGCTTTCCTCACGCACGTTCAGGGGCTTGGGGCCGTCCTTGACGCCACAGGCCGAGCACACCTGGCTGGTGGGCTCGGGTGCAGGCGGTCGAAAGTCCACGATCGCGGCTACCTCGCGTCGGTACCAGTGGAACGACCGCACATCGTCGACGCCGCTATGGAGGCCTACGGGCAGGTGCGGCACGAGGCAGCGCTGATGCTGCTGGACCGGCTCCCTGTGATCGAGGAGGCCCTGCATGACGCTCTTCGCTGAGTTCACGACCCCATGGCCGACGTAACTCACGCAAGCCGCAACCCCGGACAGCGAACTCGCCTGTCCGGGCCTGCGGTAGCAGCGGGGCACTTAGTGTTCCCCGAGAGAGACCGCACCACGCCACCAAGGGGACACCGTGGACATCGCCGAAGCCCAGAAGCTCGCCTGGCGGAACAAGCTCACCCAGGGCTTCAACACCACCGACATCCCGTTGGAGTTCGGCCTGCTCACAGCCGAAATCGGTGAGGCATTCACTGCTTGGCGCAAAGACCTGCCCGACAAGGGCGAAGAACTCGCCGACATCTTCCTCTACCTCACCGCACTCGCCGAGATGCAGGGGCTCGACCTCGGCGAAGAGGTCAGGCGGAAGATCGAGAAGAACGCGAGCCGCCTGTACGCCCCCGGGGCAAACGGCACACTCGTACGGACCAGTAAAGAGTAGGTGCAAATGGCACCAAAACGGAGCGACTTGCTGAGCGCGCCGCTGTGAGATCTCGCCGGTATCCACGCAACACGAATGACGGAGCGTCCAGATTTCTCTGCACATCGGGACGGAACGCGGCTGGCAGGGCCGTCGTTCCAGCGCGCCGTAGCCTCGGATCTTCCTTTCGCGCCATCCGCGCGGGCATCCCGGGAGAGGACACACGGCCATCGTGCAGGACGGTCCGATTTACGCCCAGTTGGTTGCGGAACGAGGCGATGTCCCGGAGGAGGCACGCGCATTGGCACAGCGCACGCGAGAGTCGCTCGCGCGTGTGATGCCGTCTTCGAGCGTCGCCCGGGAAATACGGCCTGACGCGGCACGTCACCGCTGACGACGTTCGGCAGGCTCTGTCGCCCGGTGGTGGCAGTCACCCGCACGCCCGAAGGTACGAGCGGGCTTGCGGGTCTGGCGGGGTATCGAAGTGTGCGGGTATTGCCCAGGTGGGCCGGAAGGGATCGGAAATGTCCCATCCACGCCATGCCTCATCGCGCAATTCGCCAGTCTCCGTGTCGACGACGCCGGCGGGTACGAGGACGAGCCGTGGCGGACGGGTGCGGCGCTGTCGTTCGTCCAGCAACTGCCAGTGGTGGGCGCGTTCGCGCTGGTGGCGCTGCGTGCGGGACAGGCTCCGTCCGCTGGCGCCGCGTTCGTGGGCACTGGTGTCCAGGACCTCCTCGTCGCGGCGCACTCCGTCAGTTCCGGGTAGGGCGTGGTAGAACTTGCGGTTGCGCGCGAGGACCAGGCCGTCGTCGACGAGGCGGCGCAGACGGCGCTGGACCGTGCTGCGGTGCAGACCGGTGACAGTCTGCAGGGCGCGGCTGTCGTGGCCGTCGAGCGGGTCTAACGAGCTCGTGCACGGTAAGCGGTGAGAGGTCGAGAACTTCGCTGTGGCC
>NZ_LIQZ01000073.1 GCF_001418655.1 Streptomyces phaeochromogenes
GGGACGGGAATGGGTAGGGGCGGCGGGGGCGAAAAAGGTCCGTCGAGCCACCCCCGCGCTACGGCCGGAGCGCCCGCAGCAGCAAGTCCGCCAAGTGATCGGCGACCTCCGTCGGGGTCATCGGGCCCTCCGGGCTGTACCACGTGGACAGGTGGTGGACGGAACCGAAGTGGTAGTCCACGACGAGGTCGGCAGGGGTGGCCGTGGAGAAGACCCCGGCCTCCTGCCCCTCCTCGATCAGCGCACGGAACCGCTCGTGGTACCGCCGCCGCTCGGCCCGCACCTGCTTGTTCTTCTCAGGACTCAAGTGGTGCATGGAGCGAAAGAAGATCGCCGCGTCATCAAGGTTGTCGATCGTCGTGACGACGACATCGGCGGCGGCCCCCCGCAACCGCTCCTCCACCGGCGCGTCCGCGTCGGCGAAGGCGTCGAGCCGTTCCTGCTGAACCCGCAGCACACGCGCGTACACCTCGTGGAGCAGGTCGTCCTTGGAGCCGAAGTAGTGGTACAGCGCCCCCTTGGTGACACCGGCCGCCTCGACGATCTCCTGGACCGAGGTGCGGTCGTAACCGCGCTCGGCGAAGAGCCGGGTGGCGGCTGCCAACAGCCGCCGCGGGACGGGCGTGCCGTCCCCGTCCGTCGTCCTGGGCACTGCCGCCACCTGCCTTCCAGTGTCAATGTGCAGTTCTGTTTCCGTGGTCCGCCGGCGTCACCGGCCACCCCACGGCGGTCTACTGACCGTCCTGCGACCGGTAACGCAGCTCCCGACGGAGGATCTTCCCACTTGCCGTCTTCGGCAAGTCGGGCAGGATCTCGACCTGGCGCGGGTATTTGTAGGCGGCCAGTCTCTCCTTGCAGTACGCGGCGAACGCATCCGGGTCCTCATCCGCGCCCGGCCGAAGGCTGATGTACGCCTTGACGGTCTCGCCACGGTATCCGTCGGGCACCCCGACGACAGCCGCCTCGCGGACCGCGGGGTGGGTGTAGAGGACGTCCTCTACCTCGCGCGGCCACACCTTGAAGCCGGACGCGTTGATCATGTCCTTCTTGCGGTCGACCACGTAGAGCCAGCCGTCCGTGTCCATGAAGCCGATGTCGCCGGTGCGCAGTTCGCCGTCGGGGAAGGTCTCCGCGGTGGCCTCGGGCAGGCGCCAGTAGCCGGGCACGACCTGCGGACCGCGTACGAGGATCTCGCCCTGCTCCCCGAAGGGGACCTCCGCGCCCTGCTCGTCGACGATCCTCACCACCGTGTCGGGCCCGGGCAGACCGACGGCCAGCGTCCCGGAGACCGGGTCGACTGGGGCCTCGCGACCGGGCGGCACCGAGGCACAGGGCGCGGTGCACTCGGTGAGTCCGTACCCGTTGCGGATGTACGGCCCGAAGCCGGCCCGGAACTTCTCGACGAGCGCGGGCGGCACGGGCGCGCCGCCGGAGGAGATGTTGACGAAGGATGAGAAGTGGTCCGGCGTGACGGACGGATGCGCGGCCAGGGCCATGAAGGCGGTCGAGGGGCCGACGGTGTAGTGGGGCCGGTGCTCGGCGAACGCGTCGAGGACGACCCCCGACTCGAAGCGGTACGCGAGGACGAGCGTGCCCACGCTGTTGAGGCACGCGGCGAACTGGCAGACCATCCCGGTGATGTGGAACAGCGGTGCCATCGCGAAGTACACGGGCGCCTCGGGCAGCGCGAGGCCGGTCCGCTGCCGCTCGGCGTTGTACATGATGTTGCCGTGCGTGTTGGTGGCTCCCTTGGGAGCACCGCTGGTGCCCGAGGTGTAGCTGATCAGCGCCACGTCCGAGGGACCGAGGTCGCGGCCCTCGGGGGCCCGGAGACCTGCCCTCGCGACAGTCACCAGATCATCGGCGTCCGGCGCCTGCGGCAGCCGCTCGAAGTTCAGCACGCGTGCGTCGCCCCGCGTCTGCAGATCCAGTTCGCAGCCGGTGAGCACGACGCGTACGGGCGAGTCGGCGGCGGTCTCGCGCAGGTACGACTCCCAGGCCCGGTCGGAGCAGATCAGTGCGGTGACCTCACCGTCCCGCAGGACGTGGGTTACCTCGCCCGACTTGTACATCGGGTTGACGGGCAGGACGGTCGCGCTGGCCTTCCAGGCGCCGAGGACGGCGAGGACGAAGAGCGGGGAGTTCTGCAGCAGGACGGCGACGCGGTCGCCGCGCTCAAGGCCCCGGGCGGCGAGGTGCCCTGCGACGGAATCGCTCAGCTCGTCGACCTCGCGGTAGGTAAGGCGTCCGTCGAAGTAGGTGAGGAAGGTGCGGTCGGGGGCCTCGGCGACGGCTCGGCGCAGGGCGTGCACGGGCGAGTCGACCGGGCTTATGGGCCCGCGCTGGGCGTCGTTCAGGAGCGCGAGCCACGGCTGGGCCGCGTACAGGGAGGTGGTCACCGGCCGTCCGCCTCCCACTTCTGCTGGATGTGGTTCATGTTCGTCAGCCAGCGGTCGGGGTCGGTGGCCCGCGCCCGGTAGTAGTCGGCGACCTCGGGGTGCGGCAGGATCAGGAAGCGGTCCTCCTCGATCCCGGCGAAGAGGGCGTCGGCGACGGCCTCGGGCTCGATGGCGGTGGGCGCGAGAACGAGATCCCCGGCACTGCCCGTGCTCGCGAGCATGTCGGTGCGGACACCCTGCGGACAGATCGCGTGAACCTTCAGACCACGGTGGCGGTACGTGAGGGAGAGCCACTCGGCGAAGGCGTACGCACCGTGCTTGGTGACGCTGTACGGGGCCGCGCCGACCATCGTGAGCAGTCCCGCCGCGGAGACGGTGGAGACGAAACGGCCGCTGCCGCGCTCCAGCCAGCCGGGGATCAGCTGGTTGGCCGCACGGACGTGGGCCATCACGTTCACGTCCCAGGCGAGCTCCCAGACCCGTTCGGGAGCCGCCTCCGAGCCGCCGGAGCCGAGCCCGGCGTTGGCGCAGTAGACGTCGACCGTGCCCCCGAGCGCGTCCCGCGCCTCGGCCACGATCGCGGAGGCATCCCCCGGAACGGCGATCGCCCCTATCTCCTCGGCAACGGCCTTCGCCTTCCCGGCATCCAGATCATTGACGACGACCCGGGCCCCTTCGGCAGCGAACCGCCGCGCCAACGCGGCCCCGATGCCCCCTCCAGCTCCGGTGACAACCACTCCGGCACCCTGCACGGCTTCCACCTTCGGTCTCCTTCGACACGACGAGATGAGGCTCTGCTCGACCATCAGACTAACCGGTCGGTATGCACGCCGTAAGGGGCGCGGGACTGCGTCAATACGCGGCTCCGCCGCGCGGGCGCGACAAGCCACAATGCACCCGCAGCTTACGAACGACCGGCGGAGCCCTTAGCGTGCTCCTGCCAGCCTTCCGCGGACAACGGAGGTCACACATGCGCCGCCTCTCCAGACGGAGTCTCCTCGCCGCCACAACCGCCGCGGCGGCGTTCTCGGCGAGCCCGCCCACCTCAGCCGCAGCAGCAGCCGCCCAGGAAGCACAGGAACAGAGGGGCGCCCGCCGCCTGCGGACCGGCTTCGAGCGTCTCGCCGCGGACGGCTACACCCTCCTCGACGGCGAACGCGTGGGAATCGTCACCAACCCGACCGGCATCACACGCGACGTCCGCCACATCGTCGACGTCATGCACGCGGACGACCGGGTGAACCTGGTGGCCGTCTTCGGCCCCGAGCACGGCTTCCGCGGCACCGCCCAGGCCGGCGGCTCCGAGGGCCGCTACGACGACCCGGCGACCGGTCTCCCGGTCTACGACACGTATCTGAAGAGCGGGCAGCCGCTGGCCGACATCTTCACGGCCTCCGGCGTGGACACCGTCGTCTTCGACATCCAGGACGCGGGCGCCCGCTTCTACACGTACATCTGGACGCTGTACGACTGCATGGAGGCGGCCCGGCTCGCCGGGAAGCGGTTCGTGGTGCTCGACCGGCCGAACCCGGTGACCGGCCGGAGCGCCCAGGGCCCCGTGCTGCACAAGGAGTTCGCGACCTTCGTGGGCCGGGAGCCGATCTCACAGGCGCACGGGATGACGGTGGCGGAACTGGCGCGGCTGTTCAACAAGGAGTTCCTCGCGGCGCCGGTGCCGCTGGACACCGTGCTGATGTCGGGCTGGAAGCGCTCGGACTTCTACGACGCCTCGGGCCTCCCCTGGGTGCCGCCGAGCCCCAACATGCCGACGCCGGACACCGCGCTCGTGTACTCGGGGACGTGTCTCTTCGAGGGGACGAACCTGTCGGAGGGGCGTGGCACGACCCGCCCGTTCGAGCTGCTCGGCGCGGAGGGGATCGACCGGCGGTGGGCCGCCGAGGCGGGGCAACTCGGGCTGCCCGGTGTGCACTTCAGGGAGGCGTACTTCGCGCCGACCTTCTCGAAGTTCCAGGGCAAGACCGTCGGGGGCGTGCAGATCCATGTCCACGACCGGGCCGCGTACGACCCCGTACGCACCGGGATCGTGCTGCTGGTGACCGCCAAGAAGGTGTGGAGCGGCTTCAGTTGGCGCTCCGACAACTGGATCGACAAGCTGACGGGTTCCACGCAGGTCCGCACGATGATCGACGCGGGCGCGGGTGCCGACGAGGTCGTGGCGGCCTGGCAGGGCGAGCTGGCGGCCTTCCGCCGGATGCGCGGGAAGTACCTCCTCTATCGCTGAGACATGAGTTCGGGCCGGTCGGACCGCACCTGACGTATGGCCAACTCCCCTCCGCAGCGGGACGATGCCCGCATATGAGCGGGTTACGGGGGCCGAAGGAGGCTCGTCATGGCGGAGCCGGAAGTGGGTGTGACTCCCTACTGGGAGCTGACGTTCGACGCGGACGGGGATGTGAACGCGGGGCAGCGCGACCGGCTGCTGAAGGAGGCGTCGGAGCGGGGCGTCAAGGATCTGATCGTGTTCGCGCACGGCTGGAACAGCGACCGGTCGGGGGCGACACGGCTCTACAGCCGGTTCTTCGAACCGTTCCCCGGGCTCGCGCCGAACGCGCGGCTCGGGTTCGTGGGCGTGGTGTGGCCGTCGATGCGGTTCTCGGACGAGCCGATCCCCGACTTCGAGCGGACGGTGACGGCAGCGACCGTGGGGCCGGCTCTGGACAAGGGCACCCGCGGCGGTCTGCTGGAGGTCTTCCCCGGCCGGGCCACCCTGGTCGACCAGATCGCCCGGATGCTCGACCAACAGCCGGACGAGGAAGCGGCATTGGAGGAGTTCGGTCGGCTCGTACGGCTGCTCGTCGAGCTGCATCCCGAGGCGCCGGGGACGGCGTTCGCCGCGGACACCGTGGCGGCGGCCGGGCCGCAGTGCGACCCGGAGATGTTCCTCGGGGACCCGGCGGAGATGTGCCGGGAGTTCGCGCGGGCACTGGCGGAGGAACGGGCCGGCGCCGACGGCGAGCTCGCGGTCGGAGTCGGGACCGGGACCAGGGCCGGGAGCGAAGGAGTCCAGGCGTCCTTCGGGCTTCCCCGCGTCTGGGACGGCGCGCATGAACTGCTGCGGCAGGCAACGTACTTCGCCATGAAGCGGCGCGCGGGCACGGTCGGTGAGCGCGGTCTTGGCCCGCTGGTCGGACGGCTCTCGCAGGTGGCGCCCGGGCTGCGGGTGCATCTCGTGGGGCACAGCTTCGGCGGGCGCCTGGTGTCGTTCGCGCTGCGCGGGCTGCCCAAGGGCGTACGGAACGTGAAGTCGGTGACACTGCTCCAAGCGGCCTTCTCCCACTACGCGTTCGCGGCGCGGCTGCCGCACGACGCGCGGGGCAAGGGCGTCCTGCACGGTCAACAGGACCGTGTCGACGGCCCGTTGGTCTGCTGCTTCTCGCGCTTCGACTCGGCGCTCGGGACGGTCTACCCGATGGCCTCCCGGATGGCGGGCGACAGCGACTCCGCCGTCGACCTCCGGCTTCCGCGTCTTCTCGGCAGCAAGTGGGGGGCGTTGGGGTTCGACGGGGTGCAGGCGGTGGCGGGCACGAAGGGGTTCGAGCTCGCCGACGCGCTGCGGGCGAAGCTGCCCGTGTCGGGGTGCGTGAACATCGACGCGTCCGCGGTGGTGAAGCGCGGCGGAGCCCCGTCGGGGGCCCACAGCGACATCTGTCACCGGGAGTTGGCGCAGGTGGTGCTGGCGGCGGGCCGTATCCGGTGACCCGCCGCCTGCTGGTCCCTGTCGTCACCGGTGTGAGGCGAACTCCACGACCTGCTGGTAGGTCGGCCGGTTCTGCCAGCTGATCTTGTTGTGCTTGATGCCGCCCAGCGTGCGCTGGTTGACCGAGTCGGCACACCACTGGTCGCCGGCCGAGCAGAGGTCGTCGCCCGGGTAGACCTGGGCGGCGGTCTTCGCCGCGGCCTCCTTGAGGCTGTTGATCAGGATGGTCCGGCAGGCAGTGAGGCTGCCGCCGCCGCAGTACGGCTTGGCGAGTCCGCCCTCCACGGTCTCGCCGAGCACCGCCCGGATGTCCTTGTGGACGTAGCTCCACCAGCCGTACTGGAAGGAGCTTCCGGCGTGCGAGCCGGTGGGCCCGTGTCCGGCCGACGGGGGCTCGTCCACGGGGAGGTTGCTGGTCATGGCGGTGTAGAGGTCGCTGCCGAGGCCGGGTTCGAACTCGGCCTTCACCAGCAGCGGCCACCAGGCGTCCAGGATGCGGATCGCCTCGGCGTTGGCGTACGCCTTCGAACCGGCCGAGGTCTCCTTGCGTTTGGCGCCGGCCGTCACCCAGTCGGACAGCTTCGTCACCGCCGCAGCTGCCGCCGTGTCGGTGACCGGCGAACTGTTGACGACCTTCAGCAGCTTGGGCAGTACGTCCTCGGCACGCAGGTCGGCCAGCGCCGCGTCGGCCATCGCCTTGGTGAGCGACGCCCTGGTCACCCCGCCCGCGGTGACCAGCTTTTTCACCCGGTCCTCCAGGAGGTTCCCGCGGTGGACGGAGCCGTTGCCCCAGGGAGCCGTGGTGTAGTCCTTGGCCTGTTTGTTGTTCCAGGAGATGTAGTAGTCCTGGTCGATGGAGTTGGGGTGGGCGGACGCCGGGGTGTAGTCGGCGGTGTTGGTCGTCGGCGTCCAGTTCTTCCACTCGTACGCGGACTGCGCCCAGACCGGGAACTCGGCGTCGACGCCGTTGGCGCGGACCGGGTTGTCACCGCTGTTGTAGTACGCGGTGTGCTGCGAGTCGGCGTAGAACCAGTTGAAGGTGTAGTTGATGTGCTGCACCGCCGACTGGAAGGTCTGGGGGCTCTTCACATAGTCGGGGTCGTTGAGCATCTGGAAGCCGATGATCGAGTCGGCCTCGTGCATGTAGGAGGAGCGCAGGGTGGTGTACGCGACCCGTTTGCCGTCGACCGTGGCGCGATGCGTCACCGGGCCGTACTTGGTGCGCCAGACCTGCATCCGGTACGAGCCGGCCGCGGTGCCGTCGGCGGTGGTGGGCTTCCAGGCGTTGGTCTGCTCGATCTTGTCCATGGCCGTGCAGGTGCCGCGGTAGAGGTAGTGGGTGTCGTCCTGGCACAGCTCGACCGCGTAGGTGTCGATGATGTCCTGGCCGGAGGTCGTGGCGCTCCACGCGTAGTCCTGGCCGCGGCCGAGTTCGACGTACATGCTGAGGCCCGCGAAGGAGGCGCCACGGGCGCTGAGGCCGGGGCCCTGGATCTCCTGGAGCATCAGCAGCTGTGGCGCGAAATAGCCGGTCTGTGGTCCGAAGACGGCGATCGGGTTGCCGCTCGCCGTGCTCTTGCCGCTCACCACGAGGGCGTTGGACATGCCGCGCTTCGCCGAGCTGAGGGCGCTCGCCGTCGCCGCGGCGGACGTCCCGGTGGCCGTGGTGGTGGCCGCGCTGCCGGTGCGGTCGTAGACCAGGGGCTCCTCGGCCACCGAGCCCGCGGCGGGCAGGGCCTCGCCCTGGGGGTCGGCCGGCTTGGTGGCGTACGGGAAGCTCTCGCCGTTGTGGACGGTGAGCACGGCCTCGGGGTCGTTGCGCTCGCGGAAGGACTCCCAGACCTTGGTGCCCTCCTCCACGCCGTACTTGGACTGGGCGGCGAGCAGTGAGATGGCGTTGTTGACCTCGCCGCCGCCCCCGGAGCCGAAGAGCGCGCCGATGACGGAGGCGAGGGCGACCAGGTCGGTCTCCTTGAAGTGCTCGATGGTCCCGGCGTTGGTGACGGAGTCCTTGTGGCCGGTCAGGACGTACTCGCCGGGGAAGTAGCGACCGCTGTCGGAGGCGTCGATGTAGGCGTTGATGCCGGCGATGTAGGCCCGGACGTCGGCGAGGGCCTGCTGGCCGCGGGCGCCGTTCGTGGCGACGGCGTTGTCGATCTGGGCCTGGAGGTCGGCCTCGGTGTAGGGGGCGTGGCGCCAGAACTCCTGCTCAAGGCCCTGGTTGGAGGGCGCGCCACCGGCGAAGGGGGTCAGCTTGCCGCGTCCGACGTGCCGGAAGACGTCCATCAGCCACAGCCGGTCCTGGGCTGCCGCGTACCCGGCGCCGAACTCCGTGCCGTAACGCGTGGTGCCTGTGATGTGCGGCACACCGGTCTTCTTGTCGCGGACGATCGTGACGTCGGTGCGTCCGGCGGGCTTCAGGGTCGACTCGACCTGGTCGGCGGGGACCCCGAACGAGGCGTCCCTGAAGAAGTCGTTGATCTTGGCGTCGGTGAGCCCGGAGTACCCCGACGCGAGGTTGCCATAGGGCGCGAGCTGGTCGTCCGCGTGTGCGGGCTGGGTGCCGAAGGCCTGGTTCAGGATGATCTCGGCGAGGGTCGCGTTGCCGTTCTGGCCCGCCGGGAGGATGTCGGAACACCGGCCGCCGCAGTAGTCGTTCGCGGCTGCCGCGGCCGGTGCCGAGGCGGGCTGCGCGGCGGCCGTCTGGGAAAGCGGAGACAAAAGACCGGCAACGAGTGCGCATATGGATGCGCCCTTGAGGAACTTGGTGAATCTGCGGGGAGTTCTCTGTCTGTCGAGGATGGTGCGTGGGGTACGCCGGGGCATGGCTGGCTCCTCGCGACGGGGGTGAGCCGGACGTTACCGCCGGTATCCCCGAGTTTGAAGATGAACATGCGTCACTTTTGGCGCCGGAGGGGTCGACGGATCCCCCGACGCACCGTCGGCCGCAGCGGCCGACGGCGAGAAGCAGACGGTGGACGGCCGAGAACCGTCTGATGGGCGGTCCGAAATCGCCCGATTGGCGGCTTTCCGGCAGTCGCCGAAAAACAGATGGAGCCGAATCGCGTGTCGATACGTCTATTCGGCGACGTCCTTTCGACGACGCCGAAGTGACCGAAGTACAGGTGCAGGTGTGACGGAGGTGCAGGGCGATGGCCGGCTTTCGGAGTCTGGCGAGACAGGTGCGCGACCCGAGGAGCGATCTGGCACTGCGGCGCTATTCACTGCGCAAGTGCCTTGAGAGGTTCGCTCCTTACGGTCACCGGGCGACCTGGGACCATCTGTGCTCCCGGGCCGGGTTCGGCCCCGAGGACCGGTCCCCCGATCCAGCGCGGCTCGTGGCCGCACTGGACGAACTGGAGGAGGCGCGCTCCGTATGGCTCGCCTACGAGGCCGGGTTCGCACAGCGCCGCAAGAAGGAGAAGCACGACGGTCTGCGCAGCCCCGGCAGCGTGGACGACTGGCACCGGCTCACCTGGGGCGGCTTCGGGGTCGCCTGGTGCGACGACCCGCGGGTCCACCCCCATGAGCCGATGGCCGAGGTGCTGCGCCGGCTGATCGCCGCCCTGGAGCGCGAGCCGGGCACCGTCTGCCCGGTCTGCTCGGGCGAGCGCCTCACCTGGAAGTACGACCTGGCCCACGAACCGTCGACGGGTCCGGTCTGCACGGCCTGCGGGATCGTGGTCCCGCGGCCGGTTCTCACGCCCGAGGCCCTGGCAGAAGCCAGAAGAGGGCGTCTATTGGTGTCGGTGGCGAGCTAGGCGTGCCGGGGGTGCGCCGGCGGAACCGCACCCCCGGGCGATCGGCTACGGCGTCTTGACGTCGGTGTGGATGGCGAGCTTGAACTCGGCGAGCATCAGCGGTGTCGAGACCTTCACGTCCCCCGCGCCGCGCACGGAGATCTTCAGCCCGAGCGGCGTCCCCGGATGGACGAACATCTGCCACATGTAGGTGCGGTACTGACCGCCGCGGGTGGGTGCGATGTCGGTCGTGGCCGTCGAGTTGTAGCCCGTCGAGAGGTTCAGCGGGTCCCGGACGTAGCGCGCCCGGTATTCGAGTCCGGCGGAGTCCGCCTCCCAGAAGACCATCGCGGACAGGACGCCCCAGCCGTCGTGGCTGGGCCAGATCAGGGCCGAGCGGGCGTCGGGGAACGCCGACGCACTGTCGCCGCCCTGCGCCGGGTCGTGCATGTTCCAGGGGTCGTACTGCTCCTCCCCCGTGACGTACGGGAAGCGCACGAGGTGGTACCCGTCGCTGTCGTACGTGATCGTCTGCGCCCCCGTGTGCGCGGCTTCCCACTTGAGCGAGCAGATGGCCAGGCTCATCGCCTGTTCCTCCTTCGATCTCCGGTTGTCAGTGGCGCCTGGCACCATCGGGGCATGGTGCAGGTGTGTGTGAACGGGGGACGCGGGTCCGGCGACGGCGCTCTCGTGCCGCTGTCGCCGGGGGCGATGGCCGACTCCGCGGCGGAGGCCGTCGCGGTCGGGGCGTCGGACATCCATGTACATCCCAAGTCCCCCTGTGGAGAAGACACGCTGTCGCCGAAAGCGGTTGCAGCGACGCTGGAGCACATACGTTCCCGGGTCACCGTCCCCGTCGGCGTGACCACCGGCGCCTGGGCCGAGCCCGACCCCACCGCCCGCGTGGCCCGCATCCGCGAATGGACCGTCCTGCCCGACCACGCCTCGGTCAACTGGCACGAGCCGGGCGCCGAGCAGGTCGCCGCGGCCCTCCTGGAGCGGGGCGTGGCCGTGGAGGCGGGCATCTGGTCCGACACGGACGGAGCGGCACGCTTCGCGGCGTCCCCACTCGGCCCACGGGTCCTGCGCGTCCTGGCGGAGGTGACCGACCAGGATCCCGACACGGCCGAGGCCTCGGCGCGGGAGCTCCTGGCCGCGCTCGGCCCGGCTCACGGCCGCCCCCTCCTGCTGCACGGCGAGGAGGGCGGCACCTGGCCGGTCCTCCGGCTCGCCGGTCACCTCGGGCTCGCGACGCGGATCGGCCTGGAGGACACGCTGTTCCTGCCGGACGGCCAACGGGCGGCGTCCAATGCGGAGTTGGTGGCGGAAGGGCTGGTCCAGCACGAGAGAGCACGGCGCGCCCTCTGACCACTCGTCCTCCGGCTCCGGCTCCGGCTCCGGCTCCGGCTCCGGCTCCGGCTCCGGCTCCGGCCGAGCACATACCAGTCCCAAAATCCTTCGCTCCACCCCTTTCCCGTACGGACAGTTGGAGGCGATGAAACCGGTCTGAGGAATCCGAGGAGTCCCACCATGTCGACGCTGCGCGTCACCGCCGAAGTGCTGACCGTCCACGAGCATCCGAACGCCGACGCGCTCGAACTGGCCCAGGTGGGCCTGTACCGAGCAGTCGTCGCCAAGGGCGTGTACCGCACCGGTGAGACCGCCGTCTACATCCCCGAGCAGTCCGTGCTGCCCGAGGAGCTGATCGAGGAGCTGGGCCTGACCGGACGCCTCGCGGGCAGCAGGTCGGACCGGGTGAAGGCGGTGCGGCTGCGCGGCGAGCTGTCGCAGGGCATCGTCTGCCTGCCGAAGGCGCTGGCCGGCGTCGACCTCGCACGGGCCGCGGCGGACGGCACGGACTTCGCGGAGCGGCTCGGCATCACCAAGTGGGTGCCGCCGATACCGCCCACGATGGACGGCGAGGTCGAGCCTGCCCCCGATCTGCTGCCCTGGGTCGACATCGAGAACATCCAGCGCTACCCGGACATCTTCGCCCCGGGCGAGGATGTGGTCCTGACCGAGAAGCTGCACGGCTCGGCCTGCCTGCTCACGTACTTCGCCGAGGACGGCCGCGTCCAGGTCTCCTCGAAGGGCTTCGGCGGCAAGTACCTGGCCCTGACGGAGGACCCGCGCAACCTGTACTGGCGCGCGGTCCACGGGCACGGTGTCGCGGCAGCCGCGGCCCGGCTCGCCGAACGGCTCGGGGCGCGCCGGGTCGGCGTCTTCGGCGAGGTGTACGGAGCGGGCGTCCAGGACCTCACCTACGGCGCCGACGGCCGCCGCGAGACGCTCGGGTACGCGGTGTTCGACGTGTCCGCGGAGATCGACGGCGAGGTCCGCTGGCTGGACGCGACGGAGCTGCTCACGGGCGAACTGCCGCTCGTGCCACGGCTCTACGAAGGCCCGTACGACATCGGCCGCGTCCTGGAGTTCGCCTCCGGGCGCGAGACGGTCTCCGGGCAGGGGCTGCATCTGCGCGAGGGTGTCGTGATCAGGCCCGCCACCGAGCGGTACAGCCCGGTGACGGGCGGCCGGGCCGTCGCGAAGGCGGTCAGCCCGGCGTATCTGACACGGAAGGGCGGCACGGAGTACGAGTGAGGAGGGGCCCGGGGCCATCAGGAGCCCGGTGACCGCGTCAGCCGCAGTTCCTGGGCTCCTTCTCCGGCTGCTCGCGCTGCTTCCTGGTGCCCGGGCGTTCCACCATCAGGCGGGAGCCGCTCTGCCGTTCGCCGAAGACGTCGTCGGGGTTGGACAGGACGCAGGTCTCCAGCGAGAGACAGCCACAGCCGATGCAGTCGGTGAGGTGGTCGCGCAGGCGGCCCAACTGCTTGATGCGCTCGTCGAGTTCGGACCGCCAGGCCTCCGAGAGGCGGGCCCAGTCCTCGCGCGTCGGAGTGCGCTCCTCGGGCAGCTCGGCGAGCGCGTCGCGGATCGTGGCCAGCGGGATCCCGACGCGCTGCGCGGCCCGTACGAAGGCGACCCGGCGCAGCGCGTCGCGGTGGTAGCGGCGCTGATTGCCTGTCGTGCGGCGGCTGCTGATCAGGCCCTTGGACTCGTAGAAGTGCAGGGCCGAGACGGCGGCGCCGCTGCGGGCCGACAGCTGGCCGACCGTGAGTTCGTGGATCTTCTCGGGAATCTGGGGCACCCCTCGAAGCCTACCCATGCCGTCGACCCGCCTCGCCCGCCCTCCTCGTCACGCGTCACGCTTCCGGTCCGTTGACATGGAACCCTCGCCCTACCATGCTAAGCAGTTGCTTAGACATTGCTACGCGGGAGGCCAGGGACATGGCAGAGCCGAGGATCTTCACGTCCGCCGACGAACTGAAGGCGGCGGTGGGCGAGCAGTTGGGGTACAGCGACTGGCTGGAGGTCGACCAGAAGCGGATCGATCTGTTCGCCGAAGCGACAGGGGACCACCAGTGGATTCACGTGGACCCCGAGAAGGCCGCGGCGGGTCCCTTTGGGACGACCATCGCCCACGGGTACCTGACGTTGTCGCTGCTGCCGCTGTTCGGGCCCCAGCTGATCAAGGTCGAGGGGGTGAAGATGGGCGTCAACTACGGGACGAACAAGGTTCGTTTTCCCGCTCCGGTGCCGGTGGGGTCGCGGCTGCGCGCGACGGCGAAGATCACGGGGGTCGATGAGGTGCCTGGTGGGGTGCAGGTGTCCGTCGGTTTCACCGTGGAGCGGGAGGGGGGCGACAAGCCGGTCTGTGCGGCTGAGTCCGTGTCCCGGTACTACTTCTAGCTCGGTACTGCTTCCCGGCTGTCCGTGGCGTGAGCTGCGGGTCGGTCGTGGCTGGGCGCGCCCCGCGGCAGAGCCGCAGGTGTCACAGCCCCGCGCCCCTAACGGGGCCCGGCCCCGACCATCCTCAGGACCAGGTCCGCGTACAAGGCGCCCACCTCTTCCGGCGTCCTCGTCCCGTTGACGTTGAACCAGCGGGCCACGTCGATGCACAGGGAGAGGACCGCGAGGGTGGTGCCCGGGACGTCCGGGACGTCGAAGTCGCCCGCCGCCACGCCGTCCTGGATGATGCCGCGGACCTCGGCGTCGACCTGGCGGCGCAGGGCGATGATCTCGGCCCGGGCGTCCGGGCCGAGCGAGTCCAGTTCGTACTGCACGACCCGTGCGGTGGTACGCCCGCCGGCGTGCCAGCGGACGAAGGAGCTCACGGCGTCCGCCAGCCGCTCGGCGGCGCCGCCCTCGCCCTGGGCCGCCGTCCGCAGGATCTCCAGGGCCTTCTCGTGGCCGATCCTGCTGATCCGGTGGAGCAGTTCTTCCTTGGTCTTGTAGTGGATGTAGAGCGCGGCCGGGCTCATCCCCGCCCGGCCCGCGATGTCACGGGTCGTCGTCGCGTGGTACCCGCGCTCGGCGAAGGCCTCCACGGCGGCGACGAGCAGCCGCCGGGCCGCGTCCGGGGTGACCTCGGCCCACGGCGGCATCTCCGCACCGGCCGTCTCCTCCGCCGTACTCATCGCTGGTTCGCCCCTTCCACTGGCAGAACGAACACCATACCTCCGATACTGAGCGGGCGCTTAGAGTGCCCGATCAGAGGCGTGGAAATCCCGCTCAGCGGGTTACAGCTTCTCGAAGGGGTCGTGTGCGGCGAGGAGCTTCTCCAGACGGGCCTGGTCGACCCGGCTGACGATCTGCCCGGCCTCCTGACGGTCGCGGATCACCTTGGCGAGGGTGAAGGCGGAGGTGACGAGGTAGAGGACGGCGATCCCGAGGAAGGCGCGCACCCAGGTGTCGGCCTCCAGCTTGAAGATGCCGATGGTGGTGGCGACGACGGCGACGCCGAACGATAGGACCGCCTGGCCGTAGAAGGCGGCGGTGTTCTGCTGCTTGACCGGTGTCTCACTCATGCGCACCAGAGTCGGCCCACGTGGCCGCGGCCACATCCGCTCGCGTACTCAGACGCGTACTCAGAAGGCCGAAATCCCTGTCAGTGCACGGCCGATGACCAGTTTCTGGATCTGACTGGTGCCTTCGTAGAGGGTCATCACGCGGGCGTCGCGCAGCAGCTTGCCGACCGGGTACTCGTCGATGTAGCCGTAGCCGCCGAAGACCTGGAGGGCGTTGTTCGCGGCGCGCACGGCGGCCTCCGAGGCGAAGAGCTTGGCCTTGGAGGACTCGGTGGCGAACGGCTCGCCCCGGTCGACGAGATCGGCGACCCGCCAGGTGAGGAGCCGGGCCGCGTCGACGTCCACGGCGATGTCGCTGAGCAGTTCCTGGACGAGCTGGTGGTGGGCGATGGTCTTGCCGAACTGCTCGCGCTCGGTCGCGTACGTCACGGCGGCGTCCAGCGCGGCCTGGGCGATGCCGACACAGCCGGCCGCGACGGACATCCGACCCTTGGCCAGCGCGGACATGGCGATGGAGAAGCCCTTGCCCTCGGGTCCGAGCAGCGTCGAGGCAGGTACGCGGACGTCTTCCAGGACCAGCTCGGCGGTGGCCTGGCCGCGCAGTCCGAGCTTGCCGTGGACGGTGCGGCGGGTCAGGCCGGGGGTGTCGGTGGGCACGAGGAAGGCGGAGACGCCCTTGTGGCCGGGGGCGTCGGTCGAGCGGGCGAAGAGCAGCACGACGTCGGCCCAGGTGCCGTTGGTGATGAACATCTTGCTGCCGCTGATCACGTAGTCGTCGCCGTCGCGTACCGCCCTGGTCGACAAGTTGCCGGCGTCGGATCCGGTGCCCGGTTCGGTGAGGCCGAAGCAGCCGACGTACGCGCCCGAGGTGAGCCCCGGCAGCCACTGCCGCTTCTGTTCCTCGCTCCCCCAGGACGCGATGGTCTTGGCGACGAGGCCCAGGGAGACCGAGACGATGCCGCGGACCGAGGAGTCGCCCCGGCCCAGCTCCTCCGTCACCAGGCAGTACGCGAGGTGGTCACCGCCGGATCCGCCGTACTCCTCGTCGACCGTGAGGCCCAGGAAGCCGACGTCGCCGAGCTTCTTCACGATCGAGCGGTCGACCTCCTCCGCCCGGTCCCAGGCGACGACGTGCGGGGCGATCTCCCGGTCCACGAAGTCCCTGGCGAGCCGTCGGACGGCGGTCTGCTCCTCGCTGAGCCCCAGGTTCATGACGAGTCCTCCCGGTCGAAGGCCACGTGACGGCCGCGACATGACTGCTGCAGCATTAAATTAGCACTGCTAGTTTCTGGTTCGCAGCCCTACTATGTGCGCCATGGCCAGACCGCGCAAGCCCCTCCTCAGCACCGACCGGATCGTCGGGGCGGCCCGGACGCTGGTGGACGCCGAAGGCCTGGCCGCCGTCTCGACGCGCCGGCTCGCCGCCGAACTGGGTGTGAGCGGTCCGTCCCTCTACAACCACTTCCGGACCAAGGACCAGATCCTGGAGGCGGTCGCGGACTCGGTCAGCGCGCAGGTCGACCTGTCGATGTTCGAGGACGGGCGCGACTGGCGCACCGCGCTGCACGACTGGGCCGTCTCCTACCGGGCCGCCCTGCGCGACCACCCGAACATCGTCCCGGTCCTGGCCCGTGGCCCCGGCCGCCGCCCGGCCGGACTGCGGCTCGCCGACGCCGTCTTCGGTGCGATGGTCGAGGCCGGGTGGCCCCCGGCGCAGGCCACGTCCATCGGCGCGCTGATGCGGTACTTCGTGATGGGCTCCGCGCTGGGATCGTTCGCCGGGGGCTTCGTGGACGACGAGACCGCGTACGACCCCGCCGACTACCCCCACCTCGGGCAGGCGCATCTTCTCGCCGAGCAGCAGGAGAAGATCGACGAGCGGGCCTTCGAGACGGGGCTCAGGGCGTTGCTGGACGGGTTGGCGTCGCAGTACGAGGGGCTGCGCGGGGAGTAGGCGTTCCGCTTGCGCTCATCGTTCGGCGCTCGCCGAACTGTGTGTCGCGCATGCTGGGTGCATGACCTCCTCACGTCCGGGCCGTACGAGCAGTGCGCGCGCCGAGGCCGCCGGGCTCGCCGCCCTCGCCTCTCTCGTCGCCGACGAGACGCGGGCCGGGTTCCTGCTGGCGCTGCTCGACGGGCGGGCGTGGACCGCCGGGGAGCTGGCCCGGCATGCGGGGGTCGCCGCGTCGACGGCCAGCGAGCACCTGGGCAAGCTCGTCGCGGGCGGGCTGCTCGCCGAGGAACGGCAGGGGCGGCACCGGTACGTACGGCTGGCCGACGCCCGGGTCGCCCAGCTCGTCGAGGACCTCGCCGCCCAGGTCGCGCCGACGGCCGCCGTACGACCACGCACCCTGCGTGAGGCCGGCGCGGGCAGCGCGATGGCCCGGGGACGCACCTGCTACGACCACCTGGCCGGCCGCCTCGGCATCGCCGTCACCGACGCGCTGACAGGGCTCGGACTGCTCCGGCAGGACACGGGGTTCGCGCTCACCGACGAGGGGGTGCGCTGGTTCGACGGCCTCGGCGTCCCCCTCGTACGCACCGGTCGACGCCCGATCGCCCGGGCCTGCCTGGACTGGACGGAACGCCGTCCCCATCTCGCCGGCGTCGCGGGAGCCGCGCTGTGCCGGCACGCCCTGGACACGGGCTGGTGCGTACGCATCGGCTCGGAGCGAGCCGTGAAGGTCACGGCCGAGGGCGAACGGGCGTTGTCGGAACTACTGGGAATCCAGCCGGAAACGCTCCACTGACCCGCGCCCGCCGGAGGGACGCCCGGTCCGAAAACCGCGAGCCCTTTCCGGTCACCCCGCCTAGCCTCTGGATCGTGATGAAGTCTCTCCCCTCCCCCCGTCGTACGGAACTGCTCGCGGCCGGAGCCGCGACAGTCACCGTGCTGCTGTGGGCCTCCGCGTTCGTGTCCATCCGAAGTGCGGGCGAGGCGTACGCGCCCGGTGCGCTGGCGCTCGGCCGGCTGCTCGCCGGGGTGCTGGTCCTCGGCGTGATCTGTCTGATACGCCGGGAGGGGCTGCCGCCGCGTGCCGCCTGGCCGGGCATCGTGGTGTCCGGGCTGCTCTGGTTCGGGCTCTACATGGTGGTGCTCAACTGGGGTGAGCAGAAGGTCGACGCGGGCACCGCCGCCCTGGTGGTGAACGTCGGCCCGCTGATCATGGCCCTGCTCGCGGGGTGGCTCCTCAAGGAGGGGCTGCCGCCGAGGCTGCTCGCCGGGATGGCCGTGTCGTTCGCGGGAGCGGCGGTCGTCGGCCTGTCCATGTCGGGCGAGGGCAGCGCCTCCGTGCTCGGCGTGCTGCTCTGTCTGCTCGCCGCGGTTGCGTACGCGGGCGGTGTGGTCGCCCAGAAGCCGGCCCTGCGGCACGGTTCCGCGCTCCAGGTGACGACGTTCGGCTGTGCGATCGGGGCGGTCGCCTGTCTGCCGTTCGCGGGGCAGCTGGTGTCCGATGCCGCCGACGCCCCGCTGTCCGCGACCCTCAACATGGTGTACCTGGGCGTCTTCCCGACCGCCCTCGCGTTCACCACCTGGGCGTTCGCACTGGCCCGTACGACGGCCGGGAAGATGGGCGCCACGACGTACGCGGTGCCCGCGCTGGTCGTGCTGATGTCCTGGGTGGCACTCGACGAGGTGCCGGGCTGGATCACGCTCGTCGGCGGGCTGGTGTGTCTGGCGGGGGTGGCGGTGTCGCGGTCGCGCCCGCGAACGGCCGCCGCGGCGGAGGAAGTTGGGCCTGCGGCTGCCGCCGGGCCGGTCGCCGCGGCCCCGGAGACGAGTCCGGAGCCGCAGCGCGAGCAGGCCTAGGCGGCCCGGCCTCTCAGCGTGAACGCGCCCTGTCCGCAAGGACCTTGATCGACCCGAGGGCGATCACGGCGAGCCCGATGATGTACGCGGCCACCGACATCGACGTGCCCGTCGTCTCCAGCAGAAGCACCATCACGAAGGGCGCGAGCCCGCCTCCCAGGACGGCTGCGATCTGATAGCCGAGCGAGGCACCCGTGTACCGCATCTCGGGGGTGAACAGCTCGGCGAACAGGGCCGCCTGGGGCCCGTACATGATGCTGAGGAAACAGCTGGCGACGAACGTGCCGACCGCCAGCCACAACAGCGAGCCCGTGTCGATCAGCAGGAACATCGGTACGGCCCACAGGGCGATGCCGGCCGCGCCGAGACCGTAGATCCGGATGCGGCCGATGCGGTCGGAGAGCGCGGCGGACGCGGGGATCAGGACGAGCTGGGTGAGGCTCACGCAGAGGGAGACCGTGAGGACGGCGCCGCGGTTCATGTCGAGTTCGCGGGTCGTGTAGTCGAGGACGCCGGTGATCAGGATGTAGAAGGTCGCGGTGTTCACGGCGAACGAGCCGCCCGCGAGGAAGACCGTGCCGAGGTGGCCGCGGAGGATGGTGCGGAGTGGGGAGTTCCGCGCGCGGTCGCCGCCCTTTCCCTTGCCTACTCCCTTGCCTGCTTCCTTACCTGCTTCCTTGTCTGCTCCCTGTTCTGTTGCCTGGCCCTTCTCCTCCTTCTCCTTCTCGGCCAGGGCCCGTTCGGCCGCCCGGAACTCCGGGGTCTCCTCGACGTGCTTGTGGATGTACCAGGCGAGTACGAGGACGAGCAGGCCAACCAGGAACGGGAGCCGCCACCCCCACGCGGCGAACGCCGACTCGCTGGTGAACGCGCCGGCGAGCAGGAACACCGAGTTGGCGGTCACCACACCGATGGGGACGCCGAGTTGGACGAAGCTGCCGTAGATGCCCCGCTTGCCTTCCGGGGCGTACTCGGTGGCGAGGAGCATCGCGCCGCCCCACTGCGCGCCGACCGCGATGCCCTGCATGACGCGAAGCGTGACGAGGAGGACCGGGGCGGCCATGCCGATCGTCTCGTACGTCGGGAGAAGGCCGATGCCTGTCGTGGCCACGCCCATCAGGGTCAGGGCCAGGACCAGCATGGGCTTGCGGCCTCGTTTGTCGCCGAGGTGGCCTGCGATTACTCCGCCGAAGGGGCGGGCGAGGAAGCCGACCGCGAAGGTGGCGAACGAGGCGAGGACTCCTGCGGAGGGGCTGCCTGCGGGGAAGTACAGGTCTCCGAGGACCAGGGCCGCCGCTATGCCGAAGACGAAGTAGTCGTACCACTCGACTGCTGAGGCGAGGGCGGCGGCCGTTGCGCCTTTGCGGCGGTTTCTGGCGTCTTGCGCGGGGGTGGATGTGCTGGGGAGAGCGGAAGGAGCGGTGTCCATGTGGTGCACACTCCGGTGGGTGCGGGGACGTTCGCGGCAACGTACTGACCGGACGGTATGTGGGTCAACGGGTGTGCGGGGATTGGTCTTTTCTCGCCCCCGCCGCCCCTACCCGTCCC
>NZ_LIQZ01000074.1:0-10899 GCF_001418655.1 Streptomyces phaeochromogenes
CGGGCCCTCGGGGAAGCGGGCGGCGAGGGTCTTGATGTCCGCGCGGGCGCCGGTGGGGAGGGACTGGATATGGACAGCGAGTCCGATGGCCAGCCCGGACAGTTCCGGGTGCTGGGCGAGGTGATTGCCGATCACCGTGAAGCGGNNCCGCCCGGGCGGGTGTTCGCGCGGGCGCTCCGGGGCGGGTGGTTTTTGCCCGCGGGACGGGACTGGGCGTGCGGGCGCACGCTAGTGTTCTGTGTATCCATCAGGAAGGGCTTTCTTCCTCGGTGGTCAGGCCCTCGCACTGGGATTGCCGTCCCGGCGGGGGCCGTCGCATGTCTGCGGTTGTGGCTGCTGCGGTTGTGTGGTGCCGCGCTGAGCGTAGAGCAGCCAACCCGTCCCGAAGCCAGCCGAGTTGGTGATGTTCACTCGCCCGAGTGAGCGCCCGCCATGGGCGGGAGGGGTGGGGCTTGGTGAGGCTTCTTTCCCTCGCGTGTTTCTTTGGAAAGAGCGCCAGGCCCACCGGAGCACACGGCCTCAGACTCCGGTGAGTGCGGTGCCAGGCCGCGTCCGGACTCCGCGTCGAGGGCGGAGGGACGAGGGACGAGGGACGTACCAAGAGAGGCGCTCACGCTGCTCGTGCAGCCTCGATCGTCGAGCAGGTCGTACGCCACCGCCCCTGGATCAGGATCACCGAGGGATCCGTACAACCCCCTCCTGGATCACCGTGACCGCCAGCCGCCCGTCCTGCGTGTAGATACGGGCCTGGCCGAGGCCCCGGCCGCCGGACGCGGACGGCGACTCCTGGTCGTACAGCAGCCATTCGTCGGCGCGGAACGGCCGGTGGAACCACATCGCGTGGTCCAGGGAGGCTCCCACGACGTCCCCCGTGACCCAGCCGCCGCGGCCGTGGGCGAGCAGTACGGAGTCGAGGAGCGTCATGTCGGAGACGTACGTGGCGAGGCAGACGTGCAGGAGCGGGTCGTCGGCGAGCTTGCCGTTGGTGCGGAACCACACCTGGGAGCGCGGCTCGCGCTCCTCCCCCACGCTGGCGAACGGCGGCGCGTCGACATAGCGGAGGTCGACGGCCTCCCGGGCCTCCAACAGCCGCTCCACGACACCCTGTTCGCGGTACAGGTCGACGTACCGCGGCAGCAGTTCGGCGGCCGTCGGCAGGGTCTCCGGATCGGGCGCGGCCGGCATGTCGGCCTGGTGCTCCATGCCCTCCTCGTACGTCTGGAAGGACGCGGAGAGGTGGAAGATCGGCTGCCCGTGCTGGACGGCGACCACCCGACGGGTCGTGAAGGACCGGCCGTCGCGGATCCGGTCGACGGTGTAGACGATCGGCGCGCCCGCGTCCCCGGCGCGCAGGAAGTACGCGTGCAGGGAGTGGGCGAACCGGTCGTCGGGGACCGTACGCCCCGCGGCGACCAGTGCCTGCGCGGCGACCTGCCCGCCGAAGACGCGGGGGACGACGGCGAACCGGGACTGGCCGCGGAAAATGTCCTGCTCGATCTGCTCTAGGTCGAGCAGATCGAGCAGGGCTTCAAGTGCCTTGCTCATGGGTCGGTTGTACCGTGCGGTAATTTCGCGGACCTTACAGACCCATGTCCTTGGCGATGATCGACTTCATGATCTCGCTGGTGCCGCCGTAGATGCGGTTGACGCGGTTGTCCGCGTACAGGCGGGCGATCGGGTACTCGTTCATGAAGCCGTAGCCGCCGTGCAGCTGGAGGCAGCGGTCGATGACGCGGTGCGCGACCTCGGTGCAGAACAGCTTCGCGGACGCGGCCTCGGCGGGAGACAGCTCGCCCGCGTCCAGGGCTTCCAGGGAGCGGTCGGCGACGGCCTGTGCGGCGTCCACCTCGGCCTGGCAGGCGGCCAGTTCGAACTTGGTGTTCTGGAAGTGCGAGACCGGCTTGCCGAAGACCGTGCGCTCCAGCACGTACTCCTTGGCGAACCGGACGGCCGCCGCGGCCTGCGCGTACGCGCCGAACGCGATGCCCCAGCGCTCGGAGGGCAGGTTGCCGCCGAGGTAGTAGAAGCCCTTGTTCTCCTCGCCGAGGAGGTCGTCGACGGGCACCTTCACGTCGACGAACGCCAGCTCGGCGGTGTCGGAGGTCTTCAGTCCGAGCTTGTCGAGCTTGCGGCCGACCGAGTAGCCCTCGGACTTGGTGTCCACGGCGAAGAGGGAGATGCCGAAGCGGCGGTCCTCGGCCGTGGGCGCGGCGGTGCGGGCGCAGACGATCACCTTGTCGGCGTGCACGCCACCCGTGATGAAGGTCTTGGCGCCGTTGAGGACGTAGTGCGAGCCGTCCTCGGAGAGCTTCGCGGTGGTCTTCATGCCCGCGAGGTCGGAGCCGGTGCCCGGCTCGGTCATCGCCAGCGCCCACATCTCCTCGCCGGAGACGAACTTCGGCAGGAAGCGCTTCTTCTGCTCGTCGGTGGCGAGCGCCTTGATGTAGGGCAGGCCCAGCAGCACGTGCACACCGGAGCCGCCGAAGGAGACACCCGCGCGGGCGGTCTCCTCGTACATCACGGCCTCGAACTTGTACGAGTCGATGCCGGCGCCGCCGAACTCCTCGTCCACGCGGATGCCGAAGACGCCCAGCTCGGCGAGCTTGTAGTAGAAGTCGCGCGGCGCCTGGCCTGCCGCGAACCACTCGTCGTAGACGGGAACGACCTCGGCCTCGATGAAGGCCCGGAGGGTCTCCCGGAACGCCTCGTGATCCTCGTTGAACACCGTACGGCGCACCGCCGCCACCTCCACCTGGCTCATGAGTCCATGTCTAAGCGCTTGCTCAGAACATCACCGTACCGGCGAGTAGGCGGCAGCGTCCAGAGGAGGACCCCCGTAACGCTCGTCACGCCGCGGCTGCCGCGAAGGCCCCCCGAGCCATCCGGTGCAGCAGCTCCGCCGTGCCCGCGCGGCCCGGGAGGGCGCCGGGGCGGCCCAGGTGGGGGGTGGAGTTCAGCAGTCCGAACACCGAGTGGACCGCCGAGCGGGCCGCCGGTTCGGCGAGCTCCGGATAGACCTCCCGGACGACCTCCACCCACAGCTCGACGTACTGCCGCTGCAGCTGCCGTACGAGCTTGCGGTCGCTGTCCCGGAGGCGGTCCAGCTCGCGGTCGTGCAGGGTGATCAAGGGGCGGTCGTCGAGCGCGAAGTCGATGTGCCCCTCGATGAGCGAGTCGAGGAGCGCCCCGGGATTCCCGTCGGACTCCGCCAGCCGGCGCTTGCCACCGGTCAGCAGTTGCCCGCTGATCCCCACCAGCAGCTCGGCGAGCATCGCGTCCTTGCCGGGGAAGTGCCGGTACAGGCCGGGGCCGCTGATGCCGACCGCCGCCCCTATCTCGTCGACCCCGACCCCGTGGAAACCGCGCTCGGCGAAGAGCCGCGCGGCCTCCTTGAGGATCTGCTCGCGGCGGGTGGGGGCGTCGGTTCTCGTGGCCATGGAAGCAATTCTAGACAGGGAGGTTAGCGCTCGTTAACCTGAAGGAAACGCGTTAACGCTCATTAACTTGGTTCATGGGCCGACGAGACCTTGGTTCATGGATCGCTGACGACTTGGTTCATGGGCCACTGGCGACTTGGCTCATGGACTGCTGACGGCTTGGTTCATGGACCGGTGACCACCGGGTGAGGGGACCGCAGAATGCACGAGGCACCGGAGCTGACGACCGCGGCAGACCCCGCGGCGGAGGCCTGGCGGGCCAACGAGGAGGCGCACCGCACGCTCGTCGACGAGCTGCGGGGCAAGCTGGCCGCGGCCCGTCTCGGCGGCGGTGAGCGGGCTCGCGCCCGGCACACCGCCCGCGGCAAGCTGCTGCCGCGCGACCGCGTGGACACGCTCCTCGACCCCGGCTCGCCCTTCCTGGAGCTGGCCCCGCTGGCGGCCGACGGGCTGTACGACGGGCAGGCCCCGGCCGCGGGCGTCATCGCCGGGATCGGCCGGGTGAGCGGCCGCGAGTGCGTGGTGATCGCCAACGACGCCACGGTCAAGGGCGGCACGTACTACCCGATGACCGTGAAGAAGCACCTGCGCGCCCAGGAAGTGGCACTGGAGAACCGCCTCCCCTGTGTGTACCTGGTGGACTCGGGCGGCGCCTTCCTCCCCATGCAGGACGAGGTCTTCCCCGACCGCGAGCACTTCGGGCGGATCTTCTACAACCAGGCCCGGATGTCGGGGGCCGGCATCCCGCAGATCGCGGCCGTCCTCGGCTCGTGCACGGCCGGCGGGGCGTACGTCCCGGCGATGAGCGACGAGGCCGTGATCGTGCGCAACCAGGGCACGATCTTCCTCGGCGGCCCGCCCCTGGTGAAGGCCGCCACCGGCGAGGTCGTCACGGCGGAGGAGCTGGGCGGCGGCGAGGTCCACTCCCGGGTCTCCGGCGTCACGGACCACCTCGCGGAGGACGACGCGCACGCGCTGCGGATCGTCCGGACCATCGTCTCCACACTCCCCGACCGCGGCCCCCTCCCCTGGTCGGTCACACAGGGCATCGAGCCGAAGGTGGACCCCGCCGGGCTGTACGGCGCGGTGCCGGTCGACTCCCGCACCCCCTACGACGTACGCGAGGTCATCGCGCGCGTGGTCGACGGCTCGCGGTTCGCCGAGTTCAAGTCCGAGTTCGGGCAGACCCTCGTCACCGGCTTCGCCCGGATCCACGGGCACCCGGTCGGGATCGTCGCGAACAACGGCATCCTGTTCTCCGAGTCCGCCCAGAAGGGCGCCCACTTCATCGAGCTGTGCGACCAGCGCGGCATCCCACTGGTCTTCCTGCAGAACATCTCGGGCTTCATGGTCGGCCGTCAGTACGAGGCCGGGGGCATCGCCAAGCACGGCGCCAAGATGGTCACGGCCGTCGCCTGCACACGCGTACCGAAGCTGACAGTGGTGGTCGGCGGGTCGTACGGCGCGGGCAACTACTCGATGTGCGGCCGGGCGTACTCCCCGCGCTTCCTGTGGATGTGGCCGAACGCCAAGATCTCGGTCATGGGCGGCGAACAGGCCGCCTCGGTCCTCGCGACCGTCAAGCGCGACCAGTTGGAGGGGCGCGGCGAGTCCTGGCCGGCGGAGGACGAAGAGGCCTTCAAGGACCCGATCCGCGCCCAGTACGAGACCCAGGGCAACGCCTACTACGCCACGGCCCGGCTCTGGGACGACGGTGTGATCGACCCGATGGAGACCCGGCAGGTGCTGGGGCTGGCTCTGACGACTTGCGCGAACGCCCCGCTGGGTGACCCCCAGTTCGGCGTCTTCCGGATGTGAGGGGACGGACGTGAGGGAACGGACGACGATGTTCGACACGGTACTTGTGGCCAACCGGGGCGAGATCGCCGTACGGGTCATCCGTACGCTCCGGTCGCTGGGCGTCCGCTCGGTGGCCGTCTTCTCGGACGCGGACGCCGACGCCCGGCACGTGCGCGAGGCGGACACGGCGGTCCGGATCGGTCCGGCACCGGCCGCCGAGAGCTACCTGTCGGCGGACCGGCTGCTGGAGGCAGCGGCGAGGACGGGCGCTCAGGCGGTGCACCCCGGGTACGGATTCCTGGCGGAGAACGCCGACTTCGCACGTGCGTGCGCCGAGGCCGGGCTCGTCTTCATCGGGCCTCCCGCCGACGCCATCTCGCTCATGGGCGACAAGATCCGCGCCAAGGAGACGGTGAAAGCGGCGGGGGTTCCGGTGGTGCCGGGGTCTTCGGGCAGTGGGCTCACGGACGCGGAGTTGGCTTCTGCGGCCCGGGAGATCGGGATGCCCGTGCTGCTGAAGCCCTCGGCGGGCGGGGGCGGCAAGGGGATGCGGCTCGTGCGGGACGCCGCCGTGCTGGCGGACGAGATCGCCGCCGCGCGGCGGGAGGCTCGGGCCTCCTTCGGCGACGACACGCTCCTCGTCGAGCGGTGGATCGACCGGCCCCGGCACATCGAGATCCAGGTCCTCGCGGACGGCCACGGGAACGTCGTACACCTCGGCGAGCGCGAGTGCTCCCTCCAGCGCCGCCACCAGAAGATCATCGAGGAGGCGCCCAGCGTCTTCCTCGACGAGAAGACCCGGGCCGCGATGGGTGAGGCGGCCGTCCAGGCGGCCCGCTCGTGCGGGTACTCGGGGGCGGGCACGGTCGAGTTCATCGTGCCGGGCGTCGACCCGTCCTCGTACTACTTCATGGAGATGAACACGCGTCTCCAGGTCGAGCATCCGGTGACCGAGATGATCACCGGGATCGACCTGGTGGAGTGGCAGTTGCGGGTGGCGGCGGGCGAGCGGCTCGCGTTCGCCCAGGACGACGTCACGCTCACCGGGCATGCCGTCGAAGCCCGGATCTGCGCCGAGGATCCGGCGCGGGGCTTCCTGCCGTCCGGCGGTACGGTCCTGCGGCTGCACGAGCCCCAGGGTGACGGCATCCGCACGGACTCGGGGCTGTCCGAGGGCACGGAGGTCGGGTCGTTGTACGACCCGATGCTGTCCAAGGTCATCGCGTACGGGCCGGACCGGGCAACCGCGCTGCGGCGGCTTCGCGGGGCGTTGGCGGAGACGGTGACGCTCGGGGTGCAGACGAACGCGGGGTTCCTCCGGAGGTTGCTCGGTCATCCTGCTGTTGTCGCTGGTGAGTTGGATACGGGGTTGGTGGAGCGGGAGGTTGAGGGGCTGGTCCCGACCGGGGTTCCGCCGGAGGTGTACGTGGTGGGTGGGTTGCTGCGACAGGCAGACCTCTTCCCCAGCCCCACCCCTTCCCGAAGCGCCAATCGGCCTGAACGGCCTCGTCCTCAAACGCCGGACGGGCTGAATGAGTCGGGCTGGGTCGATCCGTTCTCCGTGCCCAGTGGGTGGCGGCTCGGTGGGGAGGCCGCCTGGACCGTGCACCACTTGCGGGTACCGGGCCACGACCCCGTGACCGTCCGAGTGCGGGCCACAGCTGAAGGCGCGGAGTTCCAGCTCGACAGCGTTGATGCCGCGACCGAACCCCTCCGGGGGTCCGGGGGCTTGCTCCCGGTTTCGGGAAGGGGTGGGTCTGGGGAAGAGAACCGCCTGTCGCAGCCCCCCACCATCACCCTCCACCTCGACGGCATCACCCACACCTTCCACCACGCCGGCACCTGGCTCGGCCGCGACGGTGACGCGTGGAACCTCCTGGACCACGACCCCGTCGCCGCCTCCCTCACCGGCGCGGCACACGCGGGCGCGGACTCCCTCACCGCGCCCATGCCCGGCACGGTGACCGTCGTAAAGGTGGCCGTCGGGGACGAAGTCACCGCAGGCCAGAGCCTGTTGGTGGTGGAGGCGATGAAGATGGAGCACGTCATCTCCGCCCCGCACGCCGGCATCGTCACCGAGCTGGACGTCACCCCGGGCACGACGGTCGCCATGGACCAGATCCTGGCCGTGGTCGCACCGGGCGAGGAAGCGCAGGAGGAGGAGAAGGCATGACCACCCCCGAACTCGGCCTGCCCATGGCCGTACCGGCCGATGGCCTCCCGGCCCACGTCCGTATCCACGAGGTCGGCGCCCGCGACGGACTGCAGAACGAGAAGGCGACCGTCCCGACGGAGACCAAGGCGGAGTTCGTACGGCGGCTGGCCGACGCGGGCCTCGGCACCATCGAGGCGACGAGCTTCGTCCACCCCAAGTGGGTTCCCCAACTGGCCGACGCGGAGCAGCTGTTCCCCCTCGTCCGCGACCTGGGCGACCTCTCGGGCACGGCCCTCCCCGTCCTCGTACCGAACGAACGGGGTCTGGACAGGGCGCTGGCTCTCGGCGCGACCCGTATCGCAGTCTTCGCCAGTGCCACGGAGTCCTTCGCCAAGGCCAATCTCAACCGGACAGTGGACGAGGCGCTGGCGATGTTCGAGCCGGTGGTCGCGCGGGCCAAGGCGCAGGACGCCCATGTGCGCGGCTATCTGTCGATGTGCTTCGGAGACCCGTGGGAGGGGCCGGTGCCCGTCCCCCAGGTCGTACGGGTCTGCCGTGCGCTCCTCGACATGGGCTGCGACGAACTGAGCCTGGGCGACACGATCGGTGTGGCGACCCCGGGGCATGTGGGCCGACTCCTCACCGCGCTCAACGATGAAGGCGTGTCCACAGCCTCCCTCGGCGTGCACTTCCACGACACGTACGGCCAGGCGCTCTCCAACACCCTGGCCGCGCTCCAGCACGGCGTCACGACGGTGGACGCGTCCGCGGGCGGCCTCGGCGGCTGTCCGTACGCGAAGAGCGCCACCGGCAACCTCGCCACCGAAGACCTCGTATGGATGCTGACGGGCCTCGGCATCGACACCGGGGTCGACCTCGACCGTCTGACCGCCACCAGCGTGTGGATGGCCGAACAACTGGGCCGACCCAGCCCGTCCCGCACCGTCCGCGCCCTCTCCCACCAGGAGTGATCCCCATGCCTCTCGACCACCGCCTCTCCCCCGAACTCGACGAACTCCGCCGTACGGTGGCCGACTTCGCGCATGACGTCGTGGCCCCGAAGATCGGCGACTTCTACGAGCGCCACGAGTTCCCGTACGAGATCGTCCGCGAGATGGGCCGCATGGGCCTGTTCGGGCTGCCGTTCCCGGAGGAGTACGGGGGCATGGGCGGCGACTACATGGCCCTCGGCATCGTGCTGGAGGAGCTGGCCCGCGTCGACTCGTCGGTGGCCATCACCCTGGAGGCGGGCGTCTCCCTCGGCGCGATGCCGATCCACCTCTTCGGGACCGACGAGCAGAAGGCGGAGTGGCTTCCGCGCCTCTGCTCCGGCGAGATCCTCGGCGCCTTCGGTCTCACCGAGCCGGACGGCGGCTCGGACGCGGGCGCGACCCGTACGACGGCCCGCCTGGACGAGGCGACGAACGAGTGGGTGATCAACGGCACCAAGTGCTTCATCACCAACTCGGGGACGGACATCACGGGCCTGGTCACGGTGACGGCGGTGACCGGCCGCACGGAGGCGGGCAAGCCGCTCATCTCCTCGATCATCGTGCCGTCGGGGACTCCCGGCTTCACGGTCGCGGCCCCGTACTCGAAGGTCGGCTGGAACGCCTCCGACACCCGCGAGCTCTCCTTCGCCGACGTCCGCGTCCCGGCGGCGAACCTGCTCGGCTCCGAGGGCCGCGGCTACGCGCAGTTCCTCCGCATCCTCGACGAGGGCCGCATCGCCATCGCGGCCCTCGCGACGGGCCTGGCCCAGGGCTGCGTGGACGAGTCGGTGAAGTACGCAAAGGAACGCCACGCCTTCGGCCGCCCGATCGGCGCCAACCAGGCGATCCAGTTCAAGATCGCGGACATGGAGATGAAGGCCTACACGGCCCGCCTCGCCTGGCGCGACGCCGCCTCCCGCCTCGTCGCAGGCGAACCCTTCAAAAAGGAAGCGGCCCTCGCCAAACTCCACTCCTCCACCATCGCCGTCGACAACGCCCGCGACGCCACCCAGATCCACGGTGGCTACGGCTTCATGAACGAGTACCCGGTCGCCCGCATGTGGCGCGACTCCAAGATCCTCGAAATCGGCGAGGGCACAAGCGAGGTCCAGCGGATGCTGATCGCGCGGGAGTTGGGGTTGGTGGGCTGAACCGGCGGCTGAGCCGGTGGCCGAGCCGGTGGCCGAAAAGCGCGCCCCTGGACCTCCGGGCTCAGGGGCCGCACAGGCCGCTCACAAGGGCTTATGTGGGCCACCTCCGGCATTCCCGCAGGTGAGACCCGCCCCCTGGACAGGTGATGAGGTTAGGCTAGCCTACCTTCCGCACTGTCCGGTGGGTCATCCGCCCTGTTCGAAAGCAGCCACGCCATGTCCAACGCCCGTGCCACTCACCTCACCCGCCGCGGCATCCTCGCCGCCGGTGGCGCCCTCGGCCTCGGGGCCGTGCTCGCCGCCTGCGGTGACGAAGACTCGAAGAGCGGTGGCTCGGCGGACGCGACGAAGAGCGCCGCCGCGTCAGGCCCGTGGAGCTTCGAGGACGACCGCGGCACGACGGTGAAGCTGGACAAGATCCCGGCCAACATCGTCGCCTTCACCGGTGTCGCCGCCGCCCTCTACGACTACGGCATCGAGGTCAAGGGCGTCTTCGGTCCGACGAAGACCAAGGACGGCAAGGCCGATGTCCAGGCCGGCGACATGGACGTCAGCAAGCTGACGGTCATCGGCAACACCTGGGGCGAGTTCAACATCGAGAAGTACGCGGGGCTCGCCCCCGACGTGCTGCTCTCCACGATGTTCGACGACGCCGGCACCCTCTGGTACGTCCCCGCCGAGTCCAAGGACAAGATCCTCAAGCTCGCCCCGAGCGTAGGCATCTCCGTCTACGACCGCCAGCTGCCCAAGCCGCTGGAGCGCATGCTCGCGCTCGCCGAGTCGCTGGGCGCCGACGTGAAGGCCGCCAAGACCGTCGAGGCGAAGAAGAACTTCGAGACGGCCGCCGAGCGGGTGCGCAAGGCCGCCAAGGCCCGCCCGGAGATCAAGGTCCTCATCGGCTCCGCGAGCCAGGACATCTTCTACGTCTCCGGCTCGAACCTCTCCATCGACCTGGAGTACTTCAAGGCCCTCGGCGTGAACCTCGTCGAGCCCTCCGCCAAGGCCCTGAAGGCCAGCGGCGGCTGGTACGAGAACCTGAGCTGGGAGAACGTCGACAAGTACCCGGCGGACATCATCATGATGGACGACCGCACCGCGACCATCCAGCCGGCCGACATCACCGAGGCCACCTGGAAGAAGCTCCCCGCGGTCAAGGCCGACCAGGTCATCCCCCGCACCCCCGAGCCGATCCTCTCCTACGACAAGTGCACCCCCATGCTCAACACCCTCGCCGAAGCAATAGAGAAGGCCAAGAAGGTCGCCTGACCGGCGGCCCCTTGAAGGCGCGCCGCCACCTGGGCGCCCCTTCAGGGGCGCGGGGAACTGCGCAATCTTTAGGGGCGCGAGGAACTGCGCGAGCAACC
>NZ_LIQZ01000074.1:10925-11603 GCF_001418655.1 Streptomyces phaeochromogenes
CCTCGTCCGCGTCACCTTCACCGGCCCGGACCTCCACGCCTTCGCCTCCAACGGCCAGGACCAGAGCCTCTCGCTCTTCCTCCCCCGCCCGGGCCAACAGACCCCCGTCATGCCGATGGAGTACGGCGAAGGCTGGCGCCAGGCCTGGATCGACACCCCCGAAGACGTCCGCGCGGTCATGCGCTCGTACACCCTGCGCGCCCTGCGCCAGGACGCGAACGGCGCCACCACCGAGATCGACATCGACTTCGTGCTGCACGGCACGGAACCCGGCGCCGCGACTCCCGCGGGCCCGGCCTCCCGCTGGGCCGCGGACGCCGAGGCCGGCGACCGGGCGGTCCTGCTCGGCCCGTCCGTCGCCGACAACACGGCGATCCGGTTCCGCCCGCCCGCCGACGCCGACCTGATCCTCATCTGGGCCGACGAGACAGCCCTGCCCGCCGCCTCGGCCATCCTGGAGACCCTGCCCGCCGGCACGAAGGCCCGCGTCTGGCTGGAGGTCCCGCACACCGGCGACCGCGTCGAACCCACCACCTCGGCGGACGCGGAAATCACCTGGCTCGTCCGCGACGAAGCACACGCCGACGCACCCGGTGAGGACCGCGACGGCACCCCCGAAGCCGCCGCCACCTCCGCACCCCCCGAAGCAACCCCCCTCGCCCTGGAAGCCATCCGCAC
>NZ_LIQZ01000075.1 GCF_001418655.1 Streptomyces phaeochromogenes
CTTGGCGGTAGGGCCCGGCACCCTGTGCGCCCCGCCGCTCACCGGGCCCTACCGCCAAGAGGTGATGGCGCGGGCTGCGTCCCGGAGGGCGGCTTCCCTGGGGCGTGGCTGCTGTTGCGGCTGCTCGGATGTGTGGCGTCAGCCGTTTCGGCGCGGCTCTTCCTGGACGTCCGAGGTGGGCGTCCCGGACGGGGTGCGGGCCTCCGGGAACGCCGTACGCCGTGCGTCGGCCATGACGACATCGTGCGCGTAGGCACTGGTCGTCCTGCCGTGGGAGGCGGCGCTCGCCTCCACTTGAGCCATCTCTCGGTCGGTGAACTCCACCGTGATCACGGGCATGCGGTCACGCCAGCCCCTCCGGCCGGCCTCTCGACGGCACCCGTCAATCGTCCGTTGACGTCAGGTCGATCAACCTGCACACCGTCTCGATGTCGATCTTGACCTGGGCGATGGAGGCGCGGCCCGAGAGCCAGGTGATCAGGGCCGAGTGCCAGGTGTGCTCGATGACGCGGACCGCGGAGAGCTGGGCGGGGGTGGGGTCGTCGAGGCCCATCGCGTCGAGGATGATCACCGTGGTCTGGCGGGAGACCTGGTCGACCTCCGGGCTGACGCTGCGGTCGGCGAACGTCAGGGCCCGGACCATCGCGTCGGCGAGATGCGGCTCGCGCTGAAGGGCGCGGAAGGCGCGCATCAGCGTCTCCGCCACCCGCTCCGCCGCCGTGTCACCCGCCGGCGGCTTCTTGCGGAGCGTCCCGTGCATATGGGCGAGCTGGTCCTGCATCGTCGCGACCAGCAGATGCACCTTGGACGGGAAGTAGCGGTAGAGCGTGCCCAGGGCCACCTGGGACGACTCCGCGACCTCCCGCATCTGCACCGCGTCGAACCCGCCCCGGCTCGCCAGCTGCGCGCTCGCGTGCAGGATGCGCCGCCGCCGCGCCTCCTGGCGCTCGGTGAGCGGGGGAGTGACCGGCTGCGCGGCCCGTACCGCGGGCTGCGCGGCCTTCGCCGAAGTCTTGGCTTCCGCAGGCATGGATCCCGATTCCGTGACGTTCGTACAAGATTCGTACAACAGAGGGCTCGATGGGGACGAGTGGGCGACAGCAGAGTAGAGCCCGGCCGTGGCGTGAATCACCTGATCCACCGCTCACAGGAGAGCTACCTGCCGGTAGATTCTGTGCTCCCTGAACGATCAAGTCTGAAACTTGTTCTAGATTACCGTCCCGAAGTAATCTCGCGGGAACGTGCTGGAAGAAGGGGGCCGAGAGTGACCCATGAGGCCATGGAGGCAGGCCTCCACGCGGGCTCGGCCGCCGACGCCGACCGACCGCTGCGCATAGCGCTCCTCACCTATAAAGGGAACCCGTTCTGCGGCGGCCAGGGCGTCTACGTACGGCACCTCTCGCGCGAGCTGGCCCGCCTCGGCCACCAGGTCGAGGTCATCGGCTCCCAGCCCTACCCCGTGCTCGACGAGGGCGAGGGGCTCGACGGTCTCTCCCTCACCGAACTGCCCAGCCTCGACCTGTACCGCCACCCGGATCCCTTCCGGACGCCGAAGCGTGACGAGTACCGCGACTGGGTCGACGCGATCGAGGTCGGCACGATGTGGACCGGCGGCTTCCCGGAACCGCTGACGTTCTCCCTGCGCGCCCGCCGCCATCTCCGCGCCCGGCGCGGCGACTTCGACGTCGTGCACGACAACCAGACCCTGGGTTACGGGCTGTTGGGGGACGTCGGTGCCCCGCTGGTCACCACCATCCACCACCCCATCACCGTGGACCGGCAGTTGGAGCTGGACGCAGCGGAGGGCCGGCGGCGCCGGATGTCCGTACGCCGCTGGTACGCGTTCACGCGCATGCAGAAGCGCGTCGCCCGCCGCCTCTCCTCCGTGCTCACCGTCTCCGGTACGTCCCGCCAGGAGATCGTCGACCACCTCGGCGTACGCGACGACCGCATCCACGTCGTCCACATCGGCGCCGACACCGACCTCTTCTCGCCGGATCCGTCCGTGCCGCAGGTGCCGGGCCGGATCGTCACCACGTCCAGCGCGGACGTTCCCCTCAAGGGCCTCGTCTTCCTCGTGGAGGCGCTCGCCAAGGTCCGTACGGAGCATCCCGCCGCGCACCTCGTCGTCGTCGGCAAGCGTGCCGAGGACGGGCCGGTCGCCCAGCTCATCGAGCGGTACGGCCTCGAAGGCTCCGTCGAGTTCGTGAAGGGCATCTCGGACGCGGAGCTCGTCGACCTCGTACGGTCCGCCGAGGTCGCCTGCGTGCCCTCCCTCTACGAGGGGTTCTCGCTGCCCGCCGCCGAGGCGATGGCCACCGGTACGCCGCTCGTGGCCACGACCGGCGGGGCCATCCCCGAGGTCACCGGCCCCGACGGCGAGACCTGCCTGGCCGTCAGGCCCGGCGACGCGGGGGCGCTGGCCGCTGGGCTGAGCCGGCTGTTGGGGGACCCCCGGTTGCGTGAACGACTCGGCTCGGCCGGACGCTCACGCGTGCTGGAGCGGTTCACGTGGGCCAAGGCCGCGGAGGGCACGGTAGCCCGCTACCGCGAGGCGATCGCGAGCGTTGACCGCTCCGCGACCAGGACCCAGAGCCGCTCCGCGACCCGGCCACAAAGCCGCTCCGCGGCAGGCGTTGACCGCTCCGCGACCCAGCATCCCGGCCGCTCCGCGGCCCCACAGGATGCGGACCCGGCGCCCGCCACGCCTGCACACCCGGTGCCCGCCACGCCCGTGGACGCGGCGTCGGCCGCCTCTCCGGACGCGGCGCCCGCCGCCCCTCCGCGCGCGGAGTCCGCCACCTCCCTGGATCTGGCGTCTGCCACCGCTCCGGCCTTGGCGTCCGCCACCCCTTCGCACGCGGCGTCCACA
>NZ_LIQZ01000076.1 GCF_001418655.1 Streptomyces phaeochromogenes
GGGGCGGCGGGGGCGAGGAAGTGTCGGTCGGCGAGACGGAGCGTCTTGTCGGGCTGGTAAATTTGGAGGTATGGCTCATACGTCCGCCCGGCCCCCGCAGAAGCCCACCCCCGACTCCAGCCGCCGCAGCGAGAAGTCCCGGCGGGCGATCTACGCCGCCGCCCTCACGCTCGTGACCGAGGTCGGTTACCCCAAGACCACCATCGAGGGCATCGCCGCACGCGCGGGCGTAGGCAAGCAGACGATCTACCGGTGGTGGTCGTCGAAGGCGGACGTCCTGCTGGAGGCGTTCATCGACCTGAGCGCCCAGACGGCGGAGGCGACCGCCCGGCCGGAGGTCGTCGGAAAGCAGAGCCCGTACGAGATCCCCGACACCGGCGACCTCGAAGCCGACCTCAAGCTGGTGCTGAGGGCCATGGTCGACGAGCTGCTCGACCCCGCCTTCGAGGCCCCGTCACGGGCCTTGGCGGCGGAGGGCGTCGTCAACGAACAGGTCGGCCGGGAGTTCGTCGGCAAGCTTCTCGAACCCCAGCTCCAGCAGTACGTGAAGCGCCTGCGCGCAGCCCAGGAGCAAGGCGCCGTCCGCACGGACATCGACCCGCGCATCGCCCTGGAACTCTTCGTCTCGCCCCTCGCCCAGCGCTGGCTCCAGTTCACGGGCCCCATCTCGTACGAGTACACGGACAAGCTCGTCGAGTACGCCCTCTACGGCCTCGCCCCACGTGGGCCCGCCGCCCGCTGACCTCCCGCCCGCGCCAGCCGACCCGGCGCGTCCGTGATGATCCCGTCGCAGCCGAGCGCGAGGACGCGGTCGCGCTGTGCCGGGGTCACCACGGTGTGCGCCCACACGCGGGGGACGCCGGACCTGACCGCCCGTACGAGATCGCGGTCGCGGGCCATGTGGTCCACGTCCAGGACGTCCACGAACGACCGCCACCGCTCGGGCCGGTCCGTACGCATCTGCCGTGCCGACCGCCACAACTGCGAGACCAGGCCCATGCGATGGGCCCGCCACGCCACCGCCGGGTGGTTGGAGTTGACCAGCACCGAGCGGGTCAGGCCGCGTGACCTGATCATCGCGGCGAGGGTCGGCAGGCTCCGCGGGTCCTTGGCCTCCAGCATCAGCACCACCCGGCCGCCGAACCGGTCCAGCACCTCGGCGAGCGTCGGTGGCCGCTCGGAACGCCAGCCCCCCGGCAGCCCGTCCTTGGGGCGCAGCCGGACGCCCTCCCAGTCCCGCCGGTCGAGCGCGTCCACCGGGCCGCCCATGTAGGTCGTGCGGTTCAGGGTGGCGTCGTGCATGACCACCATGGTCCCGTCGCGCAGTATCCGGGTGTCCAGGTCGAGCACCTGGGCCGTACCGCGCTCGTACGCGGCCACGAGGCCCGACATGCTGTTCTCCGGCACCTCCCGGGCGCCGCCGCGGTGCGCGGTCTGGACGATGCGGGGGAGTGCGGCCACCGTCAGCGGGCCGGCGCCCCATTCGAGCGGGGCGATCGCCCCGGCCTGTCCCACGAGGGCCAGCGAGGTGAGACCCGCGACAGCCGTCAGCGCAGTCCGTGTGACCATGCCGACACCGTAGGCGGGCAAATCGTCACAAAGTATGCAATGACACTCGATCGATGGCCCGGTCGGGCATCGTCCCGCCTACCCCGGATGTGGGCTCCGGCCCCCCGTGACGCAGGATGGTGGGACCATAGGGCATGCTGTCCGCACAACAGCCAGGGCGAGGGGATCGATGAGCGCAGAGATGGGCCGCCGCTCGGGCGGGCAGGGCAGGATCTCCCAGTGGCTGCGTGGCCGACGGCCTCGTACGGACTCCGGAGACGACTCCTCGGGTCGCGAGGAACTGCTGCTTGCCGCCGCCGGAGCCGGGCTGCCGCTCGCGCCCGCCGCCCATCCCTCCGCCTACCGATGTTCCTGTGACCGTGTCGGGTGTCCCACCCCCGCGCGGCACCCCGTGTCGTTCGCCTGGCAGACGCAGTCCACGACCGACCGGGCGCAGATCGAGCGGTGGGCCCGGCATCAGCCGCTGGCCAACTTCATCACCGCGACCGGCATGGTGCACGACGTGCTGGACGTTCCGCTGGAGGCGGGGCAGGAGGCGCTGGAGCGGTTGCTCGCGCTCGGGGTCGAGGTCGGGCCCGTCGCGGAGTCCGGGGGTGACCGGATGCTCTTCTTCACCGCCACGCGGGGTACGCCCGAGGACGAGGACGAGTGGTGGCCGTGCGAGCTGGACTGTCATCCGGAGACGATGGATGAGCATCCGGGGCTGCGGTGGCACTGCCGTGGGTCCTATGTGCTGGTGCCTCCGGCGCGGTTGCCCGGGGATTTGACGGTGGAGTGGGTACGGGGGCCGGAGCATGCGCTGCCGGATCCTTTGTCTTTGCTTGAGGTGCTTACCGATGAGTGTGCTCGGTATGCGGGGGTGGAGCGGGACCATGTAGCGGCGTGGCCCCTTCGGGGCTGACGCCCCAGCCCCCTGCCCCTAAAAGCCAAAAGATTGCGCAGTTCCCCGCGCCCCTAAAAGCCAAAGACTGCGCCGTTCCCCGCGCCCCTGAAAAGCTAAAAGATTGTGCCGTTCCCCGCGCCGCTGAATAGGTGGGGCGGCCTCTCTACTCGCCCTTCGCCGCCGTCAGGCCCTGGATTCTGCCCAGGAACTCCACCTGTTGGTTCGCGGCGTCCTTGGAGGGGTCCAGGACTGCCTGGTTGGAGATGGATTCCAGGGTCAGGGACTGTTTGGGGTCGCCGGTCATGAGGGCCTTGACGTCGGCGTTGGTGACGTTGATCGGGACGCCCTGGGCCGCTGTCTGCTTCTGGTAGTGGCGGGTGGTGAAGAAGACGAGGGCGCCGCCGGTGGTGGTGCGCAGGGCCACCGGGGCGTAGTCGCCGGAGGCCAGGGGCTCGTCGATGTACTGCTGGGCGAGGCCGGGGCGGCTCGCGCTCTTCGTGCGGTCGGAGCGCCACTTCGTGGTGTGGGTGCCCGCGGCGAAGGTGTCCCCGCCGTCCTTGAGGTAGGTCGCGTAGTCCTGGGGGAGGTCGCCGGGCGAGACCGCCAGGTCCGCCGCGGTCGCCGTGACCGGTTCCGCCCAGCCGTCCTGGTCCTTCTTGAAGTCCGGCACCTCTTCGGCGGCCACGATCGTCAGATACGAGACCTGCCACACGTCGTCGGCGTCGCCCCGGGTGAACACCAGCAGCCAACGGTCCTCACCGCGGCCCTTGTTGGCCTTCGAGTCGGTGACGAACCAGCGCGGCCAGCCGGCCTTCTTCGGGATCGTGAACTCGGTGTCGCTCAGCTCCAGCGGCACGTAGTCGGGGTTGCCGCCCGGCTGGTTCTTGCCGCCGGCCTTCAGCTTCGCGCCGTCGATGTCCCCGAGGGCACCGGTGACCCGGTCCGCGTCCAGGGACGGGTCGTTGGCGCCGTTGGCCTCGTTGTAGGCGGCCGTGAAGTCCTTCAGCGCACGCGCGGCCTCGGTCTTCGTGGCCCCGGGGAGGACCTCCCGTTCCCCGTGCACCACCACACACCCGCTCGCCGTCACCGACAGCACGGTCACCGACGCCGCCGTCAGCGCGCTCCGGCCAAGCCTGCGAGGCCTACGTGGGCCGTGATCCCTGCTCATCGGTACCGTCACCTTCCCCTTCCCGGAGGGGAACCCTACCGGGGCCGGGGAGCACGCGGACGGCGGGATCACGTACCGCGCCCGCACTGTGATCCAGCGCGCCCCGCCATGTCCCCAAACGTCCCTGTCAGACCTCTTCGCGTACCGGCGCGGCCGGCCTCGCCCTGTCCTTGCCCGGCCGTGAGGGGGCCAGGAAGAAGGCGAGGGTCGGTACCAAGTACAGGGACCACACGACGACTTGGAGGACCGTCGGATCCGGCTGGAAGTTGAAGACGCCCTTGAGGAGCGTGCCGTACCAGCTGTCCGGCGGGATGGTCTCGCTGATGTCGAAGGCCTTGTTCGTCAGCCCCGGCAGGAAGTCGGCCTCCTGGAGGTCGTGGAAGCCGTACGCGAGAACGCCCGCGGCCACGACGACCAGCATGGCGCCGGTCCAGGTGAAGAACTTGGCGAGGTTGATGCGCAGGGCGCCCCGGTAGAAGAGGTAGCCCAGCACGACCGCCGTCGCGATGCCCAGCAGGACGCCGATCAGCGGGCCCTCGGTGCCGTCACTGGACGCGCGTACGGACGTCCAGACGAACAGGGACGTCTCCAGGCCCTCGCGGCCCACGGCCAGGAACGCGGTCGCGACCAGCGCGCCCGTGCCCATCTGCAGCGCCGCGTCCAGCCTGCCGTGCAGGTCGGTCTTGAGATGGCGGGCCGTACGCCGCATCCAGAAGACCATCCAGGTGACCAGGCCGACCGCGATGATCGACAGCGAGCCGCCGAGCGCCTCCTGCGCCTCGAACGTCAGCTCCTGGGAGCCGAATTCGAGCGCGCATCCGAAGCCGAGGGCGAGACCCACGGCGATGGCGATGCCGATCCAGATCGGCTTCAGGGCGTCCCGCCGGTCCGTCTTCACCAGATACGCGATGAGGATGCAGACGACGAGACTGGCCTCCAGGCCCTCGCGCAGACCGATCAGATAGTTCGCGAACACGGCCTACGCCTCCTTGGAGTCGGTGGAGTTCCCGGAGCCATCGGACTCCTTCGAGTCCTTGGAGTCCTTCGAACCCTTCGAGAACAGGGCCCGGCCCCACCAGTCGTCCTTGTCGCGGACGCCCGGCGGGACCGCGAAGACCGCTGAACCCACGTGCTGGATGTACTCGTTGAGCGCGTCGGCCGCCAGGCTCCGCTGCACCGGGATGAAGCCCTTGCGTACGTCCCGCTGGTACGCGAGGAAGAACAGGCCCGCGTCCAGGCGGCCGAGACCGTCCGTGCCGTCCGTGAAGGAGTAGCCCCGGCGCAGGAGCGTGGCCCCGGCGTTGGTGTCGGGGTGCGCGAGCCGTACGTGCGCGTCGGGTTTCATCGCCTTCAGGAACGGCTTGTCCCGCTCCTTGGCCTTCCCGACCGGAGCGCCCTCGCCCTTGTCACGGCCGAAGATGTCCTCCTGCTCCTGGAGGGAAGTACGGTCCCACGTCTCGATGTTCATGCGGATGCGCCGGGCCACGAGGTACGAGCCGCCGACCAGCCACGCCGGGCCGTCCTTCTCCTCGACCCACACGAACTTCTTCAGCCGGTCCGTCTCCGTGCCCGCGATGTTGCGGGTGCCGTCCTTGAACCCCATGAGATTGCGAGGGGTCTGGGCCTCCGGTGTCGTCGAGGACGTCTTGCCGAAGCCCAGTTGGGACCAGCGGATGACGACCTTGCCGAAGCCGATCCTGGCGAGGTTGCGGATCGCGTGCACCGCGACCTGCGGGTCGTCGGCGCAGGCCTGGACGCACAGGTCGCCGCCACTGCGGTTCCCGTCGAGGTTGTCGCCCGCGAACTTCGGCAGGTCGACCAGGGCTTCGGGCCGCTGCTGCGCGAGGTCGAACTTGTCGAACAGGGACGGACCGAAGCCGATCGTCAGGGTCAGCCGCGACGGCTTGAGGCCCAGCGCCTCACCGGTGTCGTCCGGTGGCGCCTCGGCCAGACCGCCGTACGCGCCCTCGCCGACCGCGTGCCCGGCGGTCATCCGCCGCGCGGCCTCGGTCCAGTCCTTCAGCAACTGGACGAACGCGGCCCGGTCCGTCGTCTTCACGTCGAACGCGGCGAAGTGCAGCCGGTCCTGCACCGGGGTGGCGATGCCCGCCTGGTTCGTGCCGTGGAAGGCGACCGCGGCGCCCGCAGCGGCGGCGGTCGGTTCCGTGTCGTCGCCGTTGCGGGTCATCGCCACCGCACCGCCGGCTGCGGCGGCCCCGAGCGCGAGCCCGGCACCGCCCCAGCCGATCAGTGAACGCCGCGACGGGGTACGGGAGTCGGCGTCCCGCCTCCCACCGCCGGGCTCCTCGGCTTCCGCCGCGCCCGTTGTCGTGTTCGTCGTGTTCGTGGTGTCCGTCATGGCGCCAGGGCCCCTCTTACGTAACGTCCTACTTCACGACGGCGGCGGCGAGCTTGGACAGCGGCTCCGCGAGCGCGTTCACCGCGTCGGAGAGCTCCTTGCGGTCGGCCTTGCCGACCTTGTCGTACGAGGTGAAGTCGTAGGAGGTCTTGTCCTCGCGGTACTTGTCGAGAAGCGTGTTCAGCGCCGCGAACTGCGTGTCGAGCTCCTTGGTCAGCGCCGCGTCGTTCTCCGAGGCGACCGGCTTGAGCAGCTCGTACGACTTCTCCGCGCCCTCGACGTTCGCCTTGAAGTCGACGAGGTCGGTGTGCGAGTAGCGCTCCTCCTCGCCGGTGACCTTGCCGGTGGCGACCTCGTCGAGGAGTTCCTTGGCGCCGTTGGCCATCGAGGTCGGGGTGATCTCGGCCTTGCCGACCCGCTTCTGCCAGTCGGTGAGGTCCGTGATGAGCTGGTCGGCGAGCTCGGAGTCGCGGTCGGTGAGCTTCTTGTCCTGCCAGAGCGAGCGCTCCAGGCGGTGCCAGCCGGTCCAGTCCTTCTCCGGGTCCTGACCCTCCTCCAGACCGTCCTCGCGCACGTCGACCTTCGGGTCGATGTCACCGAAGGACTCGGCGACGGGCTCGGTCCGCTCCCAGCCGATGCGCGAGCCGGCGTACGCCTTCTTCGCGGCCTCGATGTCGCCGTCCTTGACCGCCGCCGCGAAGGCCTTCGCCTTGGGCAGGGTCTCGTCGGCCTGTTCCTGCGCGTACTCGCGGTAGGCGGCGACGGCCGAGTCCAGGCGCGGGTCGCGCTTGGCGACCTTGCCGGAGCCGGTGGCCGTGACGTCCTGGCGGATGCCCTTGCCCTTCATGCCCGGCTTGCAGGCGATCCGGTAGTCGCCCTCCTTCACCTCGGCGGTGACCTTCTGCTTGGTGCCGGGCCCGATGTTCTCGCGCTCGGTGACGATCCGGTCGTCCGGGAAGAGGAGGTAGACCTCGGTGACCTTGGAACCCTTGTTCTCGATGTCTATCTGGACGTGCCCGGCCGGGAACTTCGTCGTCGACACCTCGCACTTGGAGTCCGTGGCGGTCACCTTGACGACGCGGTCGTCGCCGCCCGAGGCATCGCTCTTCTCGGTGCAGCCCGTGACAGCGGCCAGCGCCGCCGCGGTGGCGGCAGCGGTGACGACGGAGAGTCGAACGGCTCGCATACAGGCTCCAAGAGGGTCACAGGGGAGGCACAGGTTCTCGGTGAGGCTGCCCTAACTTATCTGAGGCTTACCTGACCGAAAGCTGTCCGTCCAGTGATTCAGCTCTCATTGGTGATGCAGGAGCACGGCTTGATCACGGCGGCTCAATCCGCCCCCCACGAAACGGTCAAAGACCGGTCAAGAACCCCTCACCGGGGCCACCAGGACCTCGCCGGTGCGTGGATGCGGGAAGACCTCGACCGGCTGTTGGTAGACGTCCGAAAGTAGTCGGTCGGTGAAGATCTCGGCCGGCCGTCCGTCGGCCACCGCACGCCCGGCGCGCAGGATCACGACCCGGTGCGCATAGGCCGCCGCGAGCCCCAGATCGTGCAACACCACGACCACCGCGTCCCCGGCGTGCGCCCTTGCGCGGCAGACCCGGAGCACCAGTTCCTGGTGGCGCAGGTCCAGGGCGGCGGTCGGTTCGTCGAGCAGCAGCAGCCGGGTGCGCTGGGCGAGCACCCGGGCGAGCGCCACCCGGGCCCGCTCGCCGCCGCTGAGCGCCGAGAAGGACCGGCCCGCGAAGTCCGAGACCTCGGTTGCCGCCATGGCCGAGGCCACCGCGGCATCGTCCTCGCCCTCCTCCGGCCGTCCGGCCCACGGCGCCCGGCCCATCCGTACGACCTCCTCGACCGCGAACGGGAAGGAGAGCGCGGCGGACTGGGGGAGTACCGCCCGGCGCAGGGCCAACTCCTGCGCCGACCACTCGGACGCCGGGCGACCGTGGACGCGTACGACTCCCGCGGCGGCCGGGAGATCGGCGGCGAGCGCGCCCAACAGGGTGGACTTTCCCGCCCCGTTGGGCCCGACCAGGGCCAGCACCTCGCCCGCGCGGGCGGTGACGTCCACGCCGGACAGCACCTCGCGGCCACCGAGCCGGACGTGCAGGGCCTCGGCCTCGGCGAGTACGTCGCCGGGGTGCACGGGGCCGGGAGACGCGGGCTTCGAGCCGATCAGTCCGAGCAGCTTCATGCCCAACCTCCTTGCCTGCGACGGGTCCTGCGCAGCAGCCAGAAGAAGAACGGGCTGCCGAAGAGCGCGGTGAGCACCCCGAGCGGCAGCTCGGCGGGCTCCACGACGGTACGGGCCGCGAGGTCGCCCGCGAGCAGGACCACCGCGCCGCCGAGCGCGCTGCCGGGGATGAGGAAACGGTGGCCGGGGCCGGCCGCCATGCGCAGCAGATGCGGGATGACGAGCCCGACGAAGCCGATGACACCGGAGACGCTCACGGCCGCGGCCGTCAGCAGCGCGACGACCAGGATCAGCACGACACGCAGCCGCTCGACGTCCACACCCAGATGCCGGGCGGGGCGCTCGCCGAGCGCCAGCAGGTCCAACTTCCGTGCGTAGAAGGGCGCCACGGCCAGGCCGAGCGCCGCGCACGGCAGCACCGCGAGCACCTTCGGCCAGGTGGCCTGGGAGAGCGAGCCGAGCTGCCAGAAGGTGATCTGGTTCACCGCGGCGGTGTCCGCGAGGAAGATGAACAGGCCGATCAGCGCGCCCGCGAAGGCGTTCACCGCGATGCCGGTGAGGATCAGCGTCACGACCTCCGTACGGCCGCCCGAGCGGGACATCGAGTACACCAGCAGGGCCGTGCCGAGACCCGCCACGAAGGCGAAGGCGGGGAGGGTCCAGTTGCCGAGGAAGTTCAGGCCGAGCGAGATCGCGGCGACCGCGCCGACCGCCGCGCCCAACGAGACGCCGATGACGCTCGGTTCGGCCAGCGGATTGCCGAACACGCCCTGCATCAGCGCGCCCGCACACCCCAGCGAGGCGCCGACGAGCAGCGCGAGCACGATCCGCGGGAAGCGCACGTTCCAGAGCACGGACTCGGGGACCCGGGCGAGTTCGTTGCCGCCGACTCCGGCCCGGTGCGCGATGGACGACAGGACGTCACCCGGCGATATCTCGTACGCGCCGAGCCCGGCGGAGGCCAGGGTGAGGAGGCCGACGAGGACGGCCAGGGCGACGGTGAGCAGCCAGGGGGCGCCGCGGCGGGGCCCGGCGGGCCGTTCACGGTCGGTCGACGCTTCCGGCGCCGCGGCCTGCGCCCCGGCCTCAGTCCCGGCTTCCGCCCCCGCCTCTGTCCCCGCCTCTGTTCCGGAATCGGGGGCTGCGCCCTTGTCGGTCACGGTCACTTGGCGTCCCCGTACAACTGGTCGACCAGGGACTTCAGTACCTCGTCCGTGCGGGGGCCGTAGTTGAGGAGGACGCCGTCCTCGATCGAGACGACCCGGCGTTCCATTCCGGCGGGGGTCTGGGCGACGCCGGGGATCTTGACGAGACCGTCGATGCCGCCGACGGACTCGAGGCCCTTGGACATGACGAGGATCGCGTCGGGGGCGGCCTCGGCGAGGGCCTCCGTGGTGATCGTGGTGAAGTCCTTCTCCAGACCCGACTCGGCGCCGCCGTCCACCGCTCCCGCCGCTTCCAGCAGCGAGGTGGCCCCCGAGTCCTTGCCGCCGATCAGATAGACGGAGGCGGTGCCGCGGAGATAGAGGAAGGCGACGCGCGGCTTGTCGGTCTTCTTCGGAATGTCCTTGCGCACGGCGGCGATCCGGTCCTCGGAACGCTTCGTGAGCTCCTCGCCGGCGGCCGGTACGCCGAGGGCGCGCGCCACCGTCCCGATCCGCGGGCCCACATCTTCCAGGCCCTTCGCAGGGTCGACGACGAGCACGGGGACACCCGCGTCGCGGATCTGGTCCATCGCCTCGTCGGGCCCGGTGGTGGTCTCGGCGAGCACCAGGTCGGGCTTGAGGGACAGGACGCTCTCCGCGGACACGTCGTGGTTGCGGGTGACCACCGGCAGCTTCTCCGCCTGCGCGAAGGTGGCGGTGATGTCACGGGCGACGACCCGGTCGCCGAGGCCCAGCGTGAACACGATCTCACTGAGACTCCCGGACAGCGGAACGATCCGCTCGGCGTCCCTGACGGTGACCTTCCTGCCGTCGGACGAGCGCACGGTGACCGGGAGTTGGGGGACCGGGGTGTCGGCCAGCGGCTCGACGCGGTCGGCGGCGGTCGTGCTCCTGCCGGCCGGCTCCCTCTCCGCCGAGCCGCCGTCGTCGGAGGCGCAGCCAGCCGTCACCGTGAGTGCGAGCACCGCCAGCAGTGCACCTGCCACTCGTGTACGCATGCGTCGCACGGTCGCGTAATTCCTTTCGGTCGGATCGGTCTGCGGTTCCTCGGTGGGACAGGGCGCCCCGTCCCACCAGGGGCGCGGGGAACTGCGCGACCAGCCCCCACGGTCCGCAGCCCAAGAAGGACCCGCAGTCCCCTCTTCTGTCTCATCCGGTGCTTCCCGCATCGGAAAATCTAGCTTAGGTTAGCCTTACCTTTCTCGCCAGAACCGCCCAGGATCCGGCCAGATCCCGCCCCTCCCGGAGGACCTCCATGCCCTCGCGCCCGCCCCTGCGCACCTACGTGACCCTGCTCTGTGCAGCAGTACTCGCGGCGCTGCTGCCGGCCGGAACGGCCCAGGCGGCAAGCCGAACCGTGCAGGGCGGCCGTCTGGACTGGGGCATCAAATCGTCCTTCCAGAGTTACGTCACCGGCCCGATAGCGAACGGCAGTTTCTCCCTCACCGGCGGCGCCGCCACGGTCGGCGGCAGCCAGTTCCGCTTCCACTCGGCGACCGGCACGTACGACGGCACCTCGGGCGCCTTCAACGCCGGCTTCTCAGGCGGTGTCCACTTCCTCGGGCACAAGAAGGACGACGGCACGTATCAGCTCGACCTCACGATCAGCCGACCCACCGTCCGCCTCTCCGGCAACGGCGGCACCCTGTACGTCGACGTCATCAGCAAGGCGAAGGGCACCGGGACGGTCACGACGTCCTCGCAGGTGCCCTTCGCCTCCCTCTCCCTGGGCGGCATCAACATGAAGGGCGGCGGCAACGCGGTCCAGTTGAACAACCTGCCCGCCACCTTGACCGCCCAGGGCGCCAAGTCCTTCGCCGGGTACTACACGGCCGGCACCGCCCTCGACCCGGTGAGCCTCTCGGCGGACGTGAAGGCCGCTGCGGCGGCCGAGCCGTCCCGCACGCCGTCCCCCTCCCCGTCCAAGTCCAAGGCGAAGAAGGAGAGTTCAGGCCGGATCGAGAACGGCGCCGTCGACTGGGGCGTGCGCCGGACCTTCCGCGAGTACGTCACCGGGTCCATCGCCAAGGGCGAGTGGAAGCTCACCGACGGAGCCCAGGACGGCGGCGCGCTCTTCCGCTTCCCCGAAGGGGCGGGCACGTACGACGAGAAGAAGCAGACCCTCGACGCGACCTTCGCCGGAGCCGTCCGCTTCACCGGCGAACAGGGCCTCGACCTGAAGCTCGGCGCGCTCCGGGCCAAGGTCACGGACGACGGAAAGGGCACGCTCTACGCCGACGTCACCAGCGCGGGCGGCACGGGCGGCGCGGACACGGGCAGTACGGCCAGGACGAACGGCACGACCAAGAAGGTCCCCCTGGTCACCTTCACGGCCAAGGACTTCAAGCCCGAGGACGGCCTCGCCCTGGTGACCGAGGCGCCCACCAAGCTCACCGCCGACGGTGCCAAGGCCTTCCGCGGGATGTACAGGGCGGGCACGGAGATGGACCCGGTGTCCCTCGCCGTCGCCCTGACCGACAGCGCCGAACTGCCCGCCCTGCCCGACCTGGGCAGCGCCGAGTCGGCCACCCCACAAGCCGCTGCCGCCGAGCCGAAGACGGCCGAGCCGAAGGCCGAGGCCACCGCGAGCGATTCGGACGTACCCGTCCTGCCCATCGGCCTCGCGGGGGCCTCCCTGATCGCGGTGGCCGCGGCCTTCGTGATCATCCGCAGGCGTCGTGCCCAACCGGCCGCAGACGCTCCCGAAGAGAACTGAACTTCCCAGCGCTGTCCGCGAGTTGAGCGGACTCCCACACACTGAACCGAGGAGAGCCCACGACCATGGCCGCCAACCGTCGCCGCCCCATAGCCCTCGCCGCAGCCTGCGCGACCGCCGTCACGCTCGGCGCCACCGCGCTCGCCGCGACATCCGCGTCCGCCGCCGAAGTCCCGCTCAAGGGCTACGAGTTCACCTGGGGCATCAAGCAGTCGTACCGCACGTACGTGACCGGGATGGCGGCCGGCAGCTTCACGCCCGAGGGCGGCGCCACGCAGGCCAAGGACAACGGCGCGTTCACCTTCGTCAACGGCACCGGGACCTACGACTCCGAGGCGCACACCGTGGCGCTCGGCTTCGAGGGCAGCCTGAAGATCGTCTCCAAGCTGCACGGCTTCGAACTCGCCCTGTCCGACGTGAAGTTCGACAGCAAGGCCGCGAGAGTCACCGCGGACGTGACGAAGAGCGGCACGACCCAGCAGGACGTGCCGCTCGCCGAGGTCACCGTCACCCGCACGATGACGGACATGGCGACCAAGCTGACGAAGGAGGCGGGCGATGTTTTCGGCAGCTCCAGCTACTCCGGCGCCGCCGGTGACCCCCTGACGGTCGTGGAGAAGAAGACCGAGTCGCCGACCCCGACACCCACGGGCTCCACGACCCCCTCGCCCACCCCGTCCACGACGCCGTCCACCACCCCCTCGGGCACCCCGTCCACCACCCCGTCGCAGACCACGAGCCCGACCCCCTCGGGCACCGGGGCCGCCACCAAGGGCGAGATCACCGACGGCACGCTCGGCTGGGGCGTCAAGCAGTCCTTCCGTACGTACGTGGTGGACGGTGTCGCCAAGGGCAAGATCACCGTCTCCGGTGGCGCGGCGCAGGCGTCCGGCAACGGGATCTTCACCTTCCCCGACGCCACCGGCACCTACGACACGGACGAGGACACCCTCAAGGCCGCCTTCAAGGGCTCGGTCAACTTCAAGGGCCATGAGACGAACGGCACTTACGGCCTCGACCTCACCCTCAGCGACCTCAAGGCGGAGGTCGACGGCGGCTCCGGCAAGCTGACCGCCGACGTCGAGAGCCTCGGCAAGAAGTCCGCCGACGTGACCCTCGCCGAGCTCAAGCCCAAGTCCGCCGACCTGACGGCCAAGAACGACGTCATCACCCTCGACGACGTCACCACGACCCTCACCAAGGCCGGCGCCGAGGCCTTCGGCGGCTTCTACCAGGCCGGCGCCGAACTCGACCCGGTCGACCTCTCCGTCGCCCTGTCCGACGACGCCGAACTCCCGGACCCCGACCCGACGTCGTCCAACGGCGGGACGGGCGGCACCACGGGAGGGACCACCGGCGGCACCACCGGCGGCGCGGGCACGACGGGCTCCACCACGGGCGGGGTGACGGGCGGCCTCGCCTCCACCGGCTCCGACGTCCCGGTCGGCGCCCTGGGCGCCGCAGCCGCGGCGACGGTCGCGGCCGGCGTGGGCGTGGTGTTCGCGGTACGCCGCCGCGCGACGGACGCCACCCAGGCCTGACCGGACCGACGACAACCGGCCGCCGCCCCTGCCATCGGGGGGCGGCGGCCGGATGCGTACGCACCACTCCTGTAGTGCTTGAATGCCCGCGTGACTGATTACGACGTGCTGCGGGTCTTCTGCGGACCGCGCGGTGAGTACGGCAACGAACTCGGGGTCGTGCGGGACGGTTCCGTACTGCCGGAACGGGACGAGCGACAGGCGTTCGCGGCCAAACTCGGGTTCAGCGAGACGGTGTTCGTGGACGACCCCGAGCGCGGGGTCATCGACATCTACACACCCAGCGTGCGGCTGCCCTTCGCCGGCTACCCCTGTGTCGGCGCGGCCTGGCTGCTGGACGTACCCGAACTCGTCACGCCCGCGGGCGTGGTGGGCACCCGCCTCGACGGCGAGTTCAGCTGGATCGAGGCCCGCCCGGAGTGGCCGGAGCCGCGCACACTCCGCCGGTACGGCACGGTGGCCGAGGTCGACGCCCTCGAAGTGCCCCCGCCCGGCGAGTGGATCTACGCCTGGGCCTGGGAGGACGAGGCAGCCGGCCGCATCCGCGCCCGAGGCTTCCCCGGCCGCGACGACGGCATACACGAGGACGAGGCCACCGGCGCCGCGGCCCTCCAACTGACAGCCCAACTGGGCCGAGCCCTGAACATCGTCCAGGGCACGGGGTCCCAACTCCTCACAGCCCCCCAGCCGGAGGGCTGGGTGGAGGTGGGCGGCAGGGTCTTCCTGGAACGCTGACGCTTCAGGAGCGGCCCCGCCCTTGGCTTTCAGCCTTCCAGATAGGCGAGGACTGCCAGGATCCGGCGGTTGTCGTCCTCGGACGGTTCGAGTCCGAGCTTGGTGAAGATGTTGTAGCTGTGCTTGCTGACGGTCTTCTCGCTGACGAACATCCGGCCGGCGATGGCGGCGTTGGTGCGGCCCTGGGCCATCAGCGAGAGCACCTCGTGCTCACGCGGGGTCAGCTCCAGCAGGCGGGGGTCTGCCGAGCGGTGGGTGAGGAGGGCGCCGACCACGTCGGGATCCATGACCGTACTGCCGGCGGCGACCTGCCGGACGTTGGCGACGAACTGGCCGACGGCCATGACCCGGTCCTTCAGCAGATAGCCCACCGCCCCGGCGCGGTCCGAGATCAGCTCCCTGGCGTACAGCTGCTCGACGTACTGCGAGAGCACCACGACGGGCAGGCCGGGGATCCGCTTGCGTACGTCGATCACGGCGCGCAGGCCCTCGTCGGTGAAGGTCGGAGGCAGCCGCACGTCGACGATGGCGACGTCGGGCCGGTGGGTCGTCAACGCCCGGATCAGAGAAGGGCCGTTGTCGACGGCGTCGACGACCTCGAAGCCGTTGGCCTGGAAGATCCTGATCAGACCCTCTCGGAGCAGGGCGAGGTCCTCGGCTATGACGACGCGCACGGCAGCGACATCCTTGTCTCGGTGGGTCCGCCGGGCGGACTGTCGACGGTCAGGGTGCCGTCGAAGGCCGCCAGGCGGCGCGCGATGCCCCGCAGGCCGGTGCCGCCGTCGGGACTGGCTCCCCCGCGGCCGTCGTCGGACACCCGCATCGTCAGTAACCCGGCCGTCGTACCCGGGTGGGGTGTGAACTCCACGGCGATCTCGATGCGCCCGGCATGGGCGTGCTTGATGGCGTTCGTCAGGGCCTCGGCGACGGCGAAGTAGGCCGCGGACTCGACCGGCGCGGGCAGCCGTCCGGGCAGGCGGGTGACCACCGACGTCGGTATCGGGTTGGCCAGGGCCAGGGCCTGCAGGGCGCCGTCCAGGCCGCGGTCCGCGAGCACCGGCGGATGGATGCCGCGTACCAGGTCCCGCAGTTCGGCCAGGGCGTCGGAGGTCGATGCACGGGCCTCGGCCAGCAGCTGCTGGACGGCCTGTGGATCGTCGGGCAGGAGTTGTTCGGCCAGACCCAGGCTCATGCCGAGCGACGCCAGCCGGGCCTGTGCGCCGTCGTGCAGGTCCCGTTCGATCCGGCGCAGTTCGCCGGCCTGGGTGTCGACGGTCTCGGCCCGCGAGGCCGCCAACTGCGCGACCCGGGCCCGTAGTTGTGCCTGCGCGGTGGGTGCAAGGAGGGAGCGGATCACCAGGGCGTTGAGGTTCGCCAGCCGTTCGGCGGTGGTGTACCAGAGCAGGAGGAACACCGGGCCGAGCGGGACCAGCGCGAACGACTTCTGGACGCTGTCCAGGCGAAAGCCGTTGCCCAGCGGCGTGCGGAACACCTGGGGCGGGGTCAGCGTGTACAGCAGCGGATAGGTGAGATAGAAGACGCCGGCGAGGAAGAACACGAACGACAGCCCGTAGGTGAACCAGCCGGTGACCGAGTTGGCCACCAGCCAGGCCCAGTCCCGCCAGGTCGCCGGGTCGCGCAGGATCGCCCACAGCCGTACCGGCCAACCGCCGTCGGATGCCGGCGCGTAGGGCCGGGCCACCGGTTCACCGAGTCGGTCGGCGGCCCACTGGCGGTGCAGGTCGGCGAACCAGCGCACCAGGACGGTCGACAGCAGGGCCAGCGGGAGGCCGACCCCGAGCGCGACGACTGCCACCGAGGTGATCCAGAGCGTGGCCAGGCCGAAACCCAGGACCGCGCCGAGCAGCAGCACCAGCGACCAGCCCAGCAGGTTCATCCGCAGGGCGAGACCGGGACGCGAGGTGAGACCGGCGCGCGGGCCGACACCCGTCCCAGGACGTTCCCCCGACTGCGGTGTGCCACGGGGGGAGTGGCGCTCGCCGGAGTAGGTCATCGCGCTCCATCGTCGTGCGTCGGTCGATCGTCGTGGGCCGGTCCATCGTTCGTGCCTCGGTGCCTCGGTGCCTCGGTGCCTCGGTGCCTCGGTGCCGCGTCGACCGGCCGACCGGCCGACCGACGCCAGGCCGCCGTCACGGGCCAGAAGTCGATGATGACCGGCCGGCTCGCGTCCGCGCACTGGGGTTATCTCCACCATCGCGGGGGCCCAGCACCCGTGTTCCTCGTCCCCGTCGCCGGGAGGCTGGAGCGGTCGATCGACCCAAGCCCCATCCCCAAGACCCATCCCCATGCCCCATGCCCAGGAGGACACCTCATGCCCCGGAACACTCCCCGTTCGCGGCCCGCCCGGCACGCATACCTGACGCTGGCCCTGGCCGCGGCACTGACGGGTACGCTCACGGGCTGCCAGGCGGCCACCGCGGCGCCGGACACCGCCCACACCCCGACCGGACGAGCCGGCGTGGCGGCAGCCCAGAAGGACCGACTGGCAACGCTCGCGCAGCGGGACGTGAACGCCGGAGCCCCCGGGGTGATCGTCCGGGTCGACAAGGGCAACGGGCGGCCGATCGAGATCGCCCGGCAGGCGCCCTGGACCCGCGCCGACCACACCCTTGCCGCCGACGACCAGTTCCGGATGGGCTCCAACACCAAGACGATGGTGGCCACCGTGGTCCTCCAACTGGTCGCCGAACACCGGCTCAAGCTGACCGACCCGGTCGAGAAGTGGCTACCCGGCCTCATCCCGAACGGGGCCGCGATCACCGTACGGATGCTGCTCAACCACACCAGCGGCCTGTTCAACTACCTCATCGACCCCGACGTGTTCAAGGCGTTCACCGGCCGGGACACCAGGGCCTGGACGCCCCAGGAGCTGATCGCCGCCGGCGTCCGGCACGACCCGCTGTTCGCACCCGGCACGGACTACTCCTACAGCAACACCAACTACGTCGCGCTCGGCCTGATCGCCGAGAAGGCTACCGGACACACCCTGGGCGACCTGATCCAGCGGCGGATCACCGGTCCGCTCCGCCTGAAGAACACCTACCTGGTCACCGGCTTCGGCAAGACGAACAACCCCCGTCTCGCCCACGGCTACGAACCGGACGCCGACCGCCTCGCCCCGCTGCTCCCCCCGTACGCGCCCGCCGGGACCGCGTTCGCCGGCCCGGAGCGGTCCGCGGGATACGTCGACACCACCGGGATCAACGCCAGCACGCTGTGGGCCGCCGGAGGCATGGTCTCCAACGCGCAGGACTGGGCCCGCTTCTCCGGCGCGCTGAACTCCGGCAAGCTCCTGCCGCCCGCCCTGCTGAAGGAGATGCGCACCACCGTCGCCGAGGAGGCCGAGTTCCCGAACCGCCGGTACGGGCTCGGTCTGGAGGAGGTGTCCACTCCCTGCGGCACTGTCTGGGGCCACAGCGGCCAGGCCGCCGGCTACTCCAGCGAGGACTACACCGACGCCACCGGCCGCCGTACGGTCTCGGTCTTCACCACGACCATCTTCGGCATCGCGAATCCCAAGGCTGCCGCCGCCAACCAGGCCCTGGTGAACGCCGCGGTCTGCACCATGCTCGACAAGCCGATCCCCGCCACACCTGCGTCCGCGCCGACCGGCTCCTGAGCCCCCACCGCACCCGCGTCCCTGCCGGCTGACCCCTGAGCCCGACACAGCCGCGCCGACCAGTGCGTGCCGGCCGTCCCATTCCACTCTCCTTCCACCTCCGCACCGCGAAGAAGGTTGTTCAGCCATGTCCGCACTAGCCAGATGGTGCTTCCGGCACCGCCTCCTCGTCGTCGGGATCTGGGCCACCCTGCTGGTCGCGCTCGCCGTGCCGTACGCGACGCTCGGCACCAGCTACTCCGACGAGTTCAGCCTGCCCGGACTGGAATCGTCGAAGGCGCAGGCGCGGCTCCAGGCGTCCGAGCCCCAACAGGCCGGGGACAGCGACCAGATCGTGGTGCACGTACGCCGCGACGGGTCGATCCGGGACGCCGCCGTCCGGCAGAAGGTGACCTCGATGCTGGACCGGGTCGAGGCACTGCCCTCGGTCGTCTCCGTGACCAGCATGTACGGCCCCACGGGAGCGCCCCGGATCAGCAAGGACGGCAGGACCGCCTACGCGACGGTGACGTTCGACGCGCAGGCCGAGCGGATACCGGCCGCCGACGTCACCCGGGTCATCGACACCGCGCAGGCCGCGCGTGACGCGGATCTGCAGGTGGAACTCGGCGGGCAGGCCGTCAGCCTCGCAGCCGAGGGCGAGGCGCAGGGCACCGAGGCGATCGGGCTGGTCGCCGCCGGTATCATCCTCTTCGTCGCCTTCGGCTCACTGCTGGGCATGCTCCTGCCCCTGCTGGTCGCGGTCGCCGCGCTCGGCGCCGGACTGCTCGCCGTCGGGCTGACCTCGCACGTGATGACCCTGGGCACCGACGCTCCGACGGTCGCGGCCCTCATCGGGCTCGGAGTCGGCATCGACTACGCCCTGTTCATCGTCACCCGCCACCGGACCGGCCTGCGGAACGGCCTGGCACCCGAGGAGGCAGCGGTACGCGCACTGAACACCTCCGGGCGGGCGGTGGTCTTCGCCGGACTCACCGTCGTCACCGCCCTCCTGGGCCTGCTCGTCCTGCGGATCGGCCCCCTCACCGGGATGGGGATCAGCGCCGCGACGGCCGTCCTGTTCACGGTGATCGCGGCGGTGACCCTGCTGCCGGCCCTGCTCGGCCTCTTCGGCGGCAGACTGCTGAACAGGCGTCAGCGGCGAGTCGTGACCACCCGGAACGCGGGGACCGGTCACCCAACCACCGGTCACCCAACCACCGGTCACCCAGGGACCGTTCACCCGCCCCTGAACACGCAACGGCACGCAACGCCAATGCCCCGGAGCCGCTGGGCCGAGCAGGTCGAGCGTCACAGAACCCTGTTCGCCCTGGCCGCGCTCCTTGTCGTCACCGTCCTCTCGCTGCCGGCGCTGTCGCTGCGCCTGGGGACCTCGGACGCCGGGAACGACCCGAAGGGCACCACCACCAGAGCCGCGTACGACCTGCTCGCCCAGGGCTTCGGCCCCGGCTCCAACGGCCCGCTCGTGCTGGTCGCGCAACTGGGCGCGCCCAGTGACGCGTCGGCCCTGAACAGGCTGGTCTCGGCCGTGCGCAGTACTCCCGGGGTGGCCTCGGCAACGGCCGGGCCGGACACCGCGGCGACCGGACTGTCCGTCATCGAGGTGGTGCCGACCGGCGCGCCGCAGGAGGAGACCACGAGCGCCCTGATTACCCACCTGCGCAAGGACGTCGTACCAGCCGCGGAGCGGGGAAGCGGTCTGACGGTGTACGTCGGCGGCACGACAGCCGCCTCCGACGACCTGGCCGGCCTCCTGGCGGGCAAACTGCCACTGTTCCTCGGGGTGATCGTCGGACTCGGCTGTCTGCTGCTGATGGTCGCCTTCCGCAGCGTCCTGGTGCCGCTGACCGCCGCCGTGATGAACCTGCTCGCCTCGGCCGCGGCCTTCGGGGTCGTCGTCGCCGTGTTCCAGTGGGGATGGGGCTCCGAACTCCTGGGCCTGGGGAAGGCCGGTCCTGTGGAGGCCGAGCTTCCGGTGATCATGCTGGCGATCCTCTTCGGCCTGTCCATGGACTACCAGGTCTTCCTGGTCAGCCGGATGCACGAAGAGTGGGAGCAGACCCGCGACAACCACCGCGCCATCCGCATCGGTCAGGCCGAGACCGGCCGGCTGATCAACGCCGCCGCCCTGATCATGATCTGCGTGTTCACCGCCTTCGTCCTCGGTGGCGAGCGGGTCATCGCCGAGTACGGCGTGGGACTGGCCGCGGCCGTCGCGATCGACGCCTTCGTCCTGCGCACCGTGCTGGTCCCGTCACTGATGCATCTGCTGGGACGGGCGAACTGGTGGCTGCCCGCCTGGCTGGAGCGGATCCTGCCGCGCGTGTCCATCGAGGGCGCGCCCTCCCGTGAACCCGACCCAGTCCCTGTCGTGCCTGTCGTCCCCGTGCCCGACAGGGCCGCTCGGGCAGAGCGCACGGCGGGTGCTCACCACATGGGGGTGGCGACGACCGCGGGCCGGCCGGCGGTGGTGCCGCCGAGGTCTCGGCCCGGGCCGACGCCACGGCAGGACAGCGCGCCGCGAGCTCCGAAGTCGGTCGCTGTGGCGTACCTGTGGTGGTTCTTCCTCGGCCTGTTCGGGATGCACCACTTCTATCTCGGCAGGGCCGGCCGTGGGCTGCTGCACCTGTGCACCCTCGGCATCTGCGGGCTGGGCTGGCTGGCCGACGCGCTCACCCTGCCCCGCCAGGTCCGGAGCGCGAACGCCCGCATCGTCCGGCAGGACATCGCACCCCGCGCCGACGCCACGGTCGCCCCGGCCCTGGACGACCACGTTCACTGACCGGCGCAATCGCCGGTCCGCCCCCGCGCACCCGCAGCCGACAATCAACGCCCCGGCGGAGCGCTCACGCACTGACGCGGAACTCTTCCCCCAAAGCAACAAAGACCGCGATGTTGAGCGCGAACGCCCGCTTGCACTCAGCAATGATCCGCTGCTTCTCCAGATCATCAGCAAGCACACCGTCGAGCAGCTCGCGATACCCCCGCTTGAACGCGGCAGGGTTGCCGATGTCCTCGAACACATAGAACCGCACCCCGTCCCCCTTGCGGGCGAAGCCCCACGTCTGCTCCGCCTTGCTCCGCAGGACCTGGCCGCCGGAGAGGTCGCCGAGGTAACGGGTGTAGTGATGCGCCACGTACCCACCGGGCCACGTACGCGCGCACTCGGTGATCCGCGCCGTGTACTCCTCGGTCGCGGGCAGCGCGGTCACGCCCTCGCGCCAGTCCGGGCCCCGCAGATGCGCGAGGTCCCGCTCCAGCGCGGCCACCCGCACCAGCTCGGGGCGCATGAACGGCCCCGCCACGGGATCGCCGGCCAGCTCGCGCCCGCCTTCCTCCAGCGCCCGGTAGACGAACCACAGCTGCTCGGTGTACCGCGTGTACGCGTCCACGCCCAGCCTGCCGCCCAGCAACTCGCTCATGAACGACGAGTCGTGCGCCTGCCCGTGCTGCTCGTGCGACGCGGTGCGGATGAGCGTCGAGAACGGTGTGCTCGACGAGTTCATGAAGACCTCCGGGGCCGAAGGGGGACGAGAGCCGGGCCCATCTTGTATGGTTAGGCTTACCTAAGTCAACAGGTTCCCGACGTCCTGTCGGTAAAACCGTACCCCGGATCCGCACCCGATCCACATAAAAAGCCGCCCCTCTGTTCGAGCGGGCGGCTTGGTGCGGAACTTGGTGTGGAACTTGATACGAAAAAGGGCGGTTACGGCAGGGTCAGCACCTCGGCACCGCTGTCCGTGACGACCAGCGTGTGCTCGAACTGAGCGGTCCGCCTCCGGTCCTTCGTCACGACGGTCCACCCGTCGTCCCACATGTCGTACTCGTGCGTGCCCAGCGTCAGCATCGGCTCGATCGTGAACGTCATCCCCGGCTGGATCAGCGTCGTCGCGTGCGGGCTGTCGTAGTGCGGGATGATCAGCCCCGAGTGGAACGACGAGTTGATGCCGTGCCCGGTGAAGTCCCGCACGACCCCGTACCCGAACCGCTTCGCGTACGACTCGATGACCCGGCCGATGATGTTGATCTGCCGGCCGGGCTTGACGGCCTTGATGGCACGGTCGAGGGACTCACGGGTCCGCTCGACGAGCAGCCGCGACTCCTCGTCCACGTCACCGACGAGGTACGTGGCGTTGTTGTCGCCGTGCACACCGCCGATGTACGCCGTCACGTCGAGGTTGATGATGTCGCCGTCCCGCAGGACCGTGGAGTCCGGGATGCCGTGACAGATGACCTCGTTCACGGAGGTGCACAGCGACTTCGGGAAACCGCGGTAGCCGAGCGTGGACGGATAGGCGCCGTGGTCGCACATGTAGTCGTGGGCGACCCGGTCCAGCTCGTCCGTGGTGACGCCGGGCGCGATGAGCTTCGCGGCCTCGGCCATCGCACGGGCGGCGATCCGCCCCGCGACACGCATCGCCTCGACCGTCTCCGGGGTCTGGACCTCCCCTCCGGTGTACGGCGTGGGGGCGGGCTTGCCCACGTACTCGGGACGCCTGATGTTTCCCGGCACGGGACGGGTGGGAGAAAGCTCCCCTGGTACGAGCAGCGACTGGCCAGACATGCCAGCGAGTCTAACCAGCGGGTGGTGGGGGACGATGTCCCTGGCGAAAGGAGCCCCAGCCATGGCCCTGTTCAAGAAGCGGACCGTCGGGAAGCCGGGCGAGTGGTACTACTGCCTGGAGCACAAGAAGGTCGAAGAGGGGCCCGACTGCCCGGGCAAGGACCGTTTCGGTCCGTACGCGTCGCGCCGCGAGGCCGAGCAGGCGATGGAGACCGCCCGGGAGCGCAACCTCGAATGGGAGACGGACCCCCGCTGGCACGATTCCGCTGCGCGGGGCTCGGACGAGGACTGATGGCTCCGCCGTAGGGGTGGTCATTGACGTGCGGGTCCGTCGGGGCTGAGTGCGCAGTTCCCCGCGCCCCTAAAAGCCAGGGGCGCGGGGAGCTGTGCGCTCAACCCCCACCGGCCCGCACCCTATGAACCGGCCGCAACCTTCCCCCGCGCCTCCTTCATCCGCACCGCATGTTCGTTCGTCCGGACGTCGTACGTCATGAGCTTCGGAAGGCACACCGCGAGCGCCCCCACCGCGGCCACGCACAGCACGCCCCCGGCCCACACGGACCCCCGGACACCGATCCACGCGGCCATGCCGCCGGCCCGTACCTGGCCCAGCTGGGGTCCCACCGAGTAGGACAGCAGCTCGATGCCCGCGAGCCGTCCCCGCAGCTCGTCCGGGATCGTCTGGTTCCACATCGCCGCGCGGAAGATCCCGCTGACCATGTCGAAACACCCGCCCAGCGCGAGGAACAGCAGGACCAGCCACACATCGTGAACGACCCCCGCGGCCACCATCGCGAGCCCCCAGAACGCCGCCGCCAGCACCACCATCCGCCCGTGCCGATGCACCCGGGACGTCCACCCGCTCGTCAGGCTCACCAGCAGGGCCCCGGCGGGCAGGGCCGCGTACATCAGGCCCAGCGACCACTCGGCGTCCAGCTCGTCCGCGAGGAAGGGCAGCACGGCCAGCGGGAATGCGAAGAACATGGCGGCCAGGTCGATGGCGTACGTCCCCAGCAGTTCCTTGCGGCTCCACGCGTACCGAGCCCCCTCCAGGATCGACCGCAGTGACGGCTTCGCGGCCTCGTGGGAGGCGGGCGACGAGGCGAGACCCACTGCCAGCGCGACCGACACTACGAAGGTCGCCAGGTCCGCGGCATAGGCCCAGCCGAGCCCGGCGTACGCCACGACGAGCCCCGCGACCGCCGGACCCGCGACGCCGCCGACCGTCCACCGCAACGAGTTGAGCGCGGCTGCCGCGGGCAGGTGTTCGTGCCGCACGATGCGCGGTGTGAGCGCGTCCAGGGCGGGCCGCTGGACGGCGACGAGCGAGGAGGAGAGCGCGGCGACGGCGTACAACGGCCACACCAGGGGCTCCGGCAGCAGCGCGTTGACCAGCAGCACGCCGCTCAGCAGCCCCTGCCCCACCTCCGTCCAGAGGATCAGCTTCCGCTTGTCCAGGGCATCGGCGAGCGCCCCGCCGTACAGCCCGAACACGATCAGCGGGACGAGTTCCACCGCGCCGATCGCCCCGACGGCCACCACGGAACCGGTCAGGTCCTTCATCTGCACCGGCAGCGCCACGAAGGTCAGGAAGCTGCCGAAGTTGGTGACGAGCCCGGCCACCCACAGCCGCCGGAAGTCGGCGGAAGTCCGCCACGGCGCCAGATCGGGCAGCAGGGCGCGCAGGCGCGAGGGGGCCCGTCCGGGGGCGGATTCGGGGGCGTCGCAATCGGGTTCCGTCACGAGGTGCCATGGTCCGGCGCGGCCCCGACGAGGACAACCGCTTTTCCGACCGCGAGGACCCTCAGCCCACCGGCGGATCCATCACCAGTACGTCGACACCGGCGCGTACGTCACCAGCGTGCCGGTGGCGGGGACGTCAGCTGGTCCGCCAGCCGCGACAGCCGGTCCCGCAGTCGCCGTCGGCCCCGAGGGGAGGGCAGTGAGTTCTCCCCGGCCGCCGCGCTCACCAGGTGCTGCACGGTGTCCAGGTCGAGGTCCGGCTCCGACGGTACGGCGAGCGCCTCGTGCGCCATCGCGTGCAGGTCGTGGTCGCCGCAGTCCAGTGCCAGGACGGTCGCCCCGGCTCGGCGAGCGTCGTGGACCCGTTCCAGGAGCGGGGCCCCGGGCGCGTCCGGCGCCACCACGAGGAGCGTCTCGCCCCGCCGAGCCGCCTCGATCCGGCCGAGGCCGACGGCCAGATGGGCCGGGTCGCCGGGCCGCGCCCCGTGCCGTACGAGCGTCGGCGTCAGCTCCGGCGTGCCCGACCAGGCGGCCTCGTCCACGAGGTGCGCGGCGAGGTGCCACGGCTCGTACTCCGCCGTCCCCACCAGCAGCAGTCCGCCCCCGTGCGGCAGCACGGAGGACCGCAGCGCTCCCGCGAACCGCCGCGTGGCACCCGGCCACTCGGTTCCGGCGAGCACTTCGCGCAACAGGGCGACCCGTACGGCATCCATGCGCACGCATCCTGCCGCAACCGGCCACTCGTCAGGTGGAGTTCACCATGAATTCGCCCGGGGTGGGCAGAGTGTCCGTCCCAGTCGGTGAGGGAGGGTTCCATGGCCAGTACTGAGACATCAGTGCCGTTCCGGGCGGGACAGGAGGGCTACGCGAGCTTCCGCATCCCGGCCGTCGTCGCCACCGGCGGGGGCACAGTCAGCGGCACCCTGCTGGCCTTCTGCGAGGGCCGGGTCGGCTCCCGCGACGACTTCGGGAACATCGACATCGTGCTGAAGCGCTCCACGGACGGCGGTCTGACCTGGGGCCCGCTCCAGGTCGCCGCCAAGAACGGCGACGCGCTCTCCGGGAACCCGGCCCCCGTCGTCCTCGGCACCGGCCGCGTCCTGCTCGTCCACGTCCGCAACGCCGCCCTGGCCACCGAGGACAGCATCCGCCGCGGCAAGGTGACCGCCGCCGACGGACGCCGCGTCTGGGTCCAGCACAGCGACGACGAAGGGCTCACCTGGTCGAGCCCGAAGGAGATCACCAAGCAGACGAAGAAGGACACCTGGCGGTGGTACGCCACCACCCCGGGCCACGCCCTCCGGTTGAGCACCGGCCGGGTCGTCGTCCCCGCCAACCACTCCCTCCCGCCGGCCGGCAAGGACACCGGCACCGAGGGCAAGTACAACGGCGGGCACTGTCTGCTGAGCGACGACGACGGCGGGACCTGGCGCATCGGGTACGTCGACGACAACACCGACAACTACATCAACGTGAACGAGACCACGGCCACCGAACTCCCCGACGGCCGCGTCTACTTCAACACCCGCACCGACTCCACCGCCCCCGGCACCCGCGCCGACGCCTACTCCCAGGACGGCGGCCAGACCCTCGTCAAGCCCTTCCGGCCGCAGGCCGGCCTCACCGGCCCGGTCGTCGAGGGCAGCGTCCTCCAGCTCCGCGACCCGGACGTCCTGCTGTACTCCGGCCCCGCCGACCCCGGTTTCCGCGCCCTGATGACGATCCGCGCCAGCACCGACGACGGCGTCACCTGGCGGCCCGCGCACACCGTGGACGGGCTGCCCGCCGGGTACTCCGATCTGGTTCGCGTCGACGACGACACCGTCGGACTCCTCCACGAGACGGGCGACTTCGGCGCGTACGAGACCATCGTCTTCCGCAGGGTGCCCGTGACGGCGCTCACCTGACCGCCGCGGACGCGAACCGCGCACGTAAAGTCGGCCCATGACCTCTACTGACAGTGCACAGAAGGCGCCCGCGAAGGACCCCTGGGACCTTCCCGACGTGTCCGGGCTCGTCGTCGGCGTACTCGGCGGCACCGGTCCGCAGGGCAAGGGACTCGCCTACCGGCTGGCGCGGGCCGGCCAGAAGGTGATCATCGGGTCGCGGGCCGCGGAGCGCGCGCAGGCCGCCGCCGACGAGCTCGGCCACGGCGTCGAGGGCGCCGACAACGCCGAGACCGCCCGTCGCAGCGACATCGTGATCGTCGCCGTGCCGTGGGACGGACACGGCAAGACGCTGGAGTCGCTGCGCGAGGAGCTGGCCGGCAAGCTCGTCGTCGACTGCGTCAACCCGCTCGGCTTCGACAAGAAGGGCGCGTACGCGCTGAAGCCCGAGGAGGGCAGCGCGGCCGAGCAGGCCGCCGCCCTGCTGCCGGACTCGCGGGTCACCGCCGCCTTCCACCACCTGTCGGCCGTCCTTCTCCAGGACCCGGAGATCGAGGAGATCGACACCGACGTCATGGTCCTCGGCGAGGAGCGCGCGGACGTCGAGATCGTCCAGGCGCTGGCCGGCCGCATCCCCGGCATGCGCGGGGTCTTCTCCGGGCGGCTGCGCAACGCCCACCAGGTCGAGGCGCTGGTCGCGAACCTGATCTCGGTGAACCGCCGGTACAAGGCCCACGCGGGTCTGCGTGTGACCGACGTGTAGTCGTACGGCGAGTTCCGGACGGAGCCCGTGCGGACGGCCTCCGGACGTGGGGGACACTGGACGCAACAGTGTCCCCCCGACGGGACCGCCGCCACGGCAGCGACAACAGGACCCGACAGGAGCCGCACCCCATGTCCCGACTCGCCCTCTACGCCCTCGTCGTCTGCCTGCTGGCCACCGCCGCGGCCGTCGTCTCCTTCGTCCAGGGCAGCTGGCTGGGGATCGTGTGGGTGCTGCTCGCGGGACTCTCGTCCAACATGACCTGGTACTACCTGCGCAGGGACCGGGCGCGCCGCCAGTCGCAGTCCGTCACGGGCTGACCGAGCAGAACTCGTTGGTGTCCGTCCAGAAGCGGTAGAGGTTCTGCCCGCAGTAGGTCTGGAAATCGTCGATGTTCAGGCTGCGCAGCAGCGCGTCGATCACGTCGAAGAACACACTGTTCACCGCCGGGATCCACAGGATGGCGATCACGAGGAGCAGCCCGAAGGGCGCGAGGGGCTCCACCTGGCGGCGGATGTTGTGCGACAGCCAGGGCTCGATCATGCCGTAGCCGTCCAGGCCCGGCACCGGCAGGAAGTTCAGCAGCGCGGCCGTGACCTGGAGCAGCGCGAGGAACGCGAGGGCGAACTGGAAGTCCGCGGGTACGCCGTCCAGCGCGTCCAGCCAGAACGGGGCCGTGCAGACCACCGCGAACAGCACGTTCGTCAGCGGGCCCGCCGCCGAGATCAGGCTGTGCTTCCAGCGGCCCTGGATCCGGTTCCGCTCGATCCAGACCGCGCCGCCCGGCAGACCGATACCACCCATCATCACGAAGATGACGGGCAGCACGATGCTCAGCAGGGCATGGGTGTATTTGAGAGGGTTGAGGGTCAAATACCCTTTCGCGCCGATCGAGATGTCGCCGCTGTGCAGGGCCGTGCGCGCGTGCGCGTACTCGTGCAGACAGAGCGAGACGATCCAGGCCGCCGTCACGAAGAGGAAGACGGCCACGCCGGGTTGCTCGGCGAAGCCCGTCCAGGTGGCCCATCCGGTCACCGCGGTGACGGCCACGATCCCGAGGAAGACGGGGCTGATCCGCCGGTCGCTGTGGCGGGTGGTGGCGGTGGTCATGGGGTCGGGCTCCCTGGGGTTCGCTCAGCGGGCTTCATGCTGAGGGGCGTGCCCGACCGTACCGGGCGTATGCCGAAAACGTCTCGCGATCGCCTGTGAGTTCCAGGGAGGGTGGACCCATGGGGTCATGGCAGGTGTTCTACGCGGGTCGGCAGGTGCGGTGTGAACCCGTGCCGGGGGAGCGGTCGCCGTGTTCGGTCGATACCCGGGCCAAGCGGTACGAACTGGCAGAAACCCGTACCCCGGAGGACTCCGCAGAGACCGGGGCCCTCGTCACGATCGACATCCCGGGCGCCACTCCGCAGGAACCCCGCGACCCGTGCTGAGACCACCGGAGACAATGGACCCCGTGCGCTACCGCATTCTCGGCACCACCCAGGCACTCCGCGGCGACGGCACCCCCGTCCCGGTCGGCGGGGCGCGGCTGCGTGCCCTGTTGACCGTGCTCGCCCTGCGGCCCGGACGGACCGTGCCCGCGGCCGTGCTGGTCGACGAGGTGTGGGGCGCCGACCCGCCCGCCGACGCCACCGGCGCGCTCCAGGCGCTGGTGGGCCGGCTGCGCAGGGCGCTCGGCGCGGACGCGATCGCCTCCGCGGAGGGCGGCTACCGGCTGTGCGCGGCGGCCGACGACATCGACCTGCACCGCTTCGAGCGGCTCGCCGGGGAGGGCGTCCGCGCGCTCGCCGACGGCGACCCCGGCAAGGCGGCCGTCGTCCTCGACGACGCCCTCGCGCTCTGGCGCGGCCCCGCCCTCGCAGACCTCCCGGACCGCACCGCCGAGTCGTCCCGCTGGGAGGCCCGCCGCCTCGACGCCCACCGCGCCC
>NZ_LIQZ01000077.1 GCF_001418655.1 Streptomyces phaeochromogenes
AGGCATCGGCGCCGGCGCCGACGACTCCAACACCGACGCGAAGACGACCGCGGCCAAGCCCGGCCCCACGACCACCGTCACAGCGACCGCCACGGCAACCGAAACAGCGAAAGCCGAAGCCGAGTCGGCGCCGACCGTGACCGCCACCGAGACGGTGAAAGTGAAAGTCACCAAAACCGTGACCGCCCGGCCCGCCGCCGCAGACGACAACAGCAGCGACAGCGGCGGCGGCTCCACCGGCGGCGGCAACGACGTGTACTACGCCAACTGCAGCGAAGCCCGGGCCGCCGGAGCCGCACCCATCCGCCGCGGCGAGCCCGGTTACGGGTCGCATCTCGACCGGGATGGTGACGGCGTCGGCTGCGACAGCTGAACGCCCCGCCTCGACGACGGCCGCTGTCAGACCTGGCAGCGATGAGGCAGACATGGCGATCACGAAGACGGAGAAGGTGCCCGCCAAGAAGACTGCTACGAGGAAGACGACCAAGAAGACCGCGGCGAAGAAGGCGATTAGGAGGCCGCGCAGCGCATCGTGCTCTCTCAGCACGAGCCTGCCGAGGGCCGAGTGCCGCGTCGGGATGGCAGCGGATGCACGTGCCCATCCCCGAAACCAGGAGCCGGCGCGCTTCGCCCGCGGTCGACGGAACGCCGCCGCATGCCCGCGGTGCAGCAGTCACCGACGTGGACCGCGCGGGGGTGGCCGACCATCACCGATGCCGAGTTCGACGATCCAGTCCGGATCCTGTCCGTGGCCCGTCGCCAACCCCAACCACCCCAGATACACCGCTCGCTTGACAGTCCCCATGGCATGGGGTGGTGCCACCAGTTGCGGAGACGTCGACAGACCGTCGGCGACAGCCGTTTCCCTGTCCGTGTAGACCTCGTTGACCTGAAGGGAGCGTGACAGCAGGTAGCGGGTACAGGGGAGCGGCATGCGCGGGCGTTGGGTAGTGACGTGGGTGCTCTGCGGGATTTCGCTGGTGATCTTGACGATGCTGTGGATGGGGTTGGGTAAAGATGCCGCCTCGACAGCAAGCTCGATCATTGCGATGGCCATCAGTCTGTTCGGCGTTCTGTCGGTCTGGGCATGGCGCCGATCCGGTCAGCAAGGTCGCTCCACCAGCACCCAGTTGGCACAGGCACAGGACGCTCTGGCTCGACTGGTAGACCGTCAGTGGCGCAGGGAAGCGGGTCTGCGGCAACTCAACAGTCCCGCGCCGCTGCCCGTGTCCTGGTCGGACACATCGGAGGCTGGGATCTGCGACCACCCGGAGTTGGTCGGCGGGACAGTCTCCTGCCGGTCCGACCAAGCGGAGGAACTGGCTGCGGCCTTCCGCCGACTGCCGCGCCGCCGACTGGTTGTCCTCGGCACCGCCGGGTCGGGAAAGACGACGTTCGCCGTACTGCTGGCCCTCTCTCTGCTGCGCACCCGCCAGGACGCCGAGCCGGTGCCTGTCCTGTTCACCGCCGCATCGTTCGACCCCGCCCAAGAGAACGTCCACGAGTGGCTGTGCCGCCGTATCACTGCCGACTATCCGGCTCTGGCAGATGTGCCCACCTACGGTCCCAGCGCGGTTGACGACATCCTCGCCGACCACCGCGTGCTCCCGGTCATCGACGGTCTGGACGAACTCCCGGAGGAGGTCCGCGCAGCTGTCCTGACCGCTTTCAGCAGGGTCTACGACACTGATGCGCCTCTGATCCTGACCTGCCGAACCGACGAATACACCGACGCTGTGACGGCCACTGGTGCCCTGGCGCACGCGGTAGTAGTCGAACCGGCCGGCCTGCCGGCCCAGGAGTCCCTCCGCCTGCTGCGCCAGGCCACGGCCGCCGGGCTGTCGCAGCAGCGTTGGAGCTGCCTTGCCGACCATGTGAACGAGCACCCCGGGGGAGCGGTCTCGGAGGCGTTCAGCAGTCCGCTGATCGTGGCCCTGGCAAGGTCGGTGTACGCCGAAGGGGCCGGCAACCCTGATGAGTTGCGGGACTTCACTTCGAAGGAAGCGATCGAAGACCACCTCCTTGCCGCCCTCGTCCCCACCGTCTACGCAACTGCTCGGCGCCACGACCCGGCAGGACGCCCCTGGAGCCCGGAGCAGGCTCACCACTACCTCGCACAGATCGCCTCAGGTATGCAGCTCCGGGGTACTACCGACCTGGCGTGGTGGCAGCTCCACAACTGGGTGCCTGCTCTGTCCCGCACCTGGGCCCGTTGCGGCGCTCTGGGTGTCCTCCTGTTCCTGCTCACGTTGCTCGGCTTCGCAACGGGTCAGGCCTTCCCCGAATACGCCCCTGAGAAATTGGGCAGCCTGGAGTGGATTCCAGGGGCTGTTGCTGTTGCTCTGCCGTGCATGTGCTGGCTGGCGGCGAGGATCGCCAACCGCCCCGGACCTCGCACCCGGCGGCTCACCGGAGCCGCACGCACCGCCTTGTTCGGAGCTCTTGCATTCGCCGTTGTCGGCGTGACAACAGACCGGCCGGACGACACGGCGCCGTACGCATACGCGATCGCATGCGTGTTTTTCTGGGGCTTCACCTTTGTGCTGGTCCTGTACTCCGCCGGCCTCCCCTTTCCGCCGCTCCTGCCACGCCGAGGCACACTCACTCCCAGTAACCGGCCCCGGCGCCTGTTGCTCGCTGTGGCCACCTTTCTCGGCACCACAGCTCTTGCCGTAGCCGCCTTCCGGCTGTACGCGCTCGTTGTCATGACACCGGACAGCCCCCGGAGCCGGCCCGCGCCCCCGGTGGAACTGCCCTGGACGCACGGCCTGATCCTTGGAGGTCTGGTCGGAGCACTGCAAGCCCTGCTCTACTGGACGCGCGGCACGACCAGCGAGCAGGAAGTCACCGACCCTGTCACGACAGTCCGTGCCGACCGGCTCGTCACCCTCGTCGGCTGCTGCGCGGGGTTGCTCCTTGTCACGCTGCCCTACAACCTCAACGCGGTACTACAACTAGCGGACCCCGCGAAGCCAGGTCCGGCGTACGACAATGTGCTGACCGCCTTCGTCTGTGCGCTTCTGGGCGTGGGCCCAACGGGATTGATGCTTGCCATGGCCGCGCACGCGTGGCCGTACTACACAGCCGCCCGGCTGCTGCTCGCCACTCGCGGTCGGCTCCCCTGGAAGCTCCAGCACTTCCTCGACGACGCCCACCGCCTGGGGATTCTCCGCCAGGTCGGCCCTCTCTACCAGTTCCGTCACGCCCGTCTGCAAGAGCACCTGGCCCGCACCGTTCACGTACCGGGCCCGCGGAACCCGTCCTCATCCCCTGATCTCCAGCCCGGGCCGGCCTCGCTGCGCTGACGCTTTCTACCTCGGACACACTGGACGTAGTGCAACGATTCCGGCCGACCAGACTCGGAACCACTGGTTCAGGCGTGGGCTCGCGGACCGCGAAGGGCTTCCGCGCCACCGTGACTCGCGAGGGACAGCAGGTGTCGAACGAGGCGAACCTGCAAGGCCAAGCGGCCGGGCCGGGAACATCCGGTCCGGCCGGCACGGTTGCATCGACGGAGGGACCGGCACCGCACGGGCGGGGGCACGGAGACCACAAGGTCGTCCGCCCCACCAGTATCCGGGCCCCCGATCGCGGTACGCCCGCCGCGCTACTTGGACCAATACGTATGTCCGCTGGAGGACTGTTTTGATGACTGACCGGCCTTTGACGCTCATGGCAGTTCACGCCCACCCCGACGACGAGGCCACCGGAACCGGAGGGGTCCTCGCGCGGTACGCGGCGGAAGGCATCCGCACCGTTCTCGTGACGTGTACCGACGGCGGTTGCGGTGACGGACCGGGGGGTGTCAAGCCGGGCGATCCCGGCCATGATCCTGCGGCCGTCGCCTCGATGCGCCGGCAAGAACTCCAGGAGAGCTGTGACGTCCTGAAGGTCAGCGATCTGGAGATGCTGGACTACGCCGACTCCGGGATGATGGGCTGGCCGAGCAACGACGCCCCCGGATCCTTCTGGCAGACCCCCGTGGAGGAAGGCGCGGCCCGACTCGCGGAACTCATGCGGCACTACCAGCCTGATGTGGTCGTCACCTACGACGAGAACGGCTTCTATGGCCACCCCGACCACATTCAGGCCCACCGCATCACGATGGCGGCGCTGGAGATGACCGAGCCGGCACCGAAGGTGTACTGGACCACGATGCCCCGCTCGGGGATGCGGCAGTTCGGCGAGATCATGCGCGAGTTCCATCCGGACATGCCGGAGCCGGACCCTGCCGAGGCCGCCGCGATGGCCGAGATCGGCCTGCCCGACGATGAGATCTCCACGTGGGTGGACACCATGGCGTTCAGCGGCCAGAAGTTCGACGCGCTGGCCGCGCACGCCAGTCAGGGCGAGAACATCTTCTTCCTCAAGATGGGCAAGGAGAGGTTCGGCGAGTTGATGGGCATGGAGACCTTCGTACGCGTCCAGGACACCACCGGCGCGGCCATACCCGAGAACGATCTCTTCGCCGGACTGCGCTGATCCGCCCGTCCGACCGGGCCAGGGAAAGCGCATCGGCCGCACGGCGGTGCGATCGAGCGGGCCACACACCCGCAGGCTCGTCCACGCGAGTTCCGCTCCGGCACCCCGCGTCCACGCAATCGCCGACGGCGTCGACGTGTGTCCGCACTGCCGAACCGACACCGCGCTCGTCCGCAAACCAGCCGGCTACCGCACAGGTGGGAGACCTGCGGGCTGCTGACCCGGAAGGTACGTGACAGTCCAGGTCCTATCCCCGGCGGTCTGCTCCGATCAAGACAGACCGCCGGGGAAGTGACACGAAGCTGAGACTCCGATGCCCGACGCCGTGAGCCAACGGAAGAAGCAGCAGGTCACGAGGGCGGTCTCCGACACGATCCGCGAGACCCTACACAGCTGTGGGATCTCACGTTCCTCTGCGCGCACTCTCCCTGTTCCTCGACGAACTTGCCCACCGCGTACGGCACATCGAACTGGCCGACGAGCCCCGCCCCCAGACCTCCCACCACGTCTGGGGCTACGCCTTCCTGGCCCGCGTGACTCTCCTCTCGCGCGGATTATGGGTGGGCTATCCTGCGCGCATGCGCGGACAGTTCACCGGCTGGCCGGAGCAGGCCATGGACGTGTTGTGGCAGCTCCAGGGCGAACCGACCCACGCGACCCGCGAGCGCTGCCGCGCGGACCGCGAACGCCTGGTCCGGCAGCCGATGATCGCCCTGCTCAACGCGGTCGCGGACTCCGACCCCCGGTACGAGGACTTCTCCGTCTGGCACTACCGCACCGACTCCTGGTGGTGGCAGCACCAGGGCGCGGTGATCCGGCTCGGCCGCAAGATCGAGATCGGTCTCCGGTTCGACCTGGACGGCCTCCGGATCCAGGGCGCCTGGTGGTACCCCGATCCCGGCCAGGTGGACATGTTCCGCAAAGCGGTGGCCTCCGAGGGGAGCGGCCGCGAACTGTCCGCCATCGTCGAGGACGTGCGGAAGAAGGGCTACGACATCTCCGGGGACGTGATGAAACGACCCCCACGCGGCTATCCGACCGACCACTCCCGTACGAACCTGCTGCGCCACCGTTCGCTGATCGCCGCCCGTCGCTTGGGCTGCGAGGAGTGGCTGCACACCCCCGAAGCGGTCGACCGGGTCCTCTCGGCCGCCGCCGACCTGGACGCCCTGCTCATGTGGCTGGTCCGCCACGTGAAGCGCGCCGCCTGACATCACGAGGGCGCCGCGCGCTCAGAAGACGATGCGCACCTTCAATGCCGACGGGTCGTCCGTCGCCCGACAGCGGTCCGGCGCCTCGACCAGGGGGTTGGCACGGTCGAAGAGGCGCCCCGGGTCGTGTCAGAGGTGCTATGGATCGGCGACCTGGAGGGCTTGTGGGGGCGGCGCGGGTGGCGCATTCGGCGAGGGAGGGTGCGCGGTCGCGGCAGATGATCTCGATGCCGGGCCGCTCGGCGAGCCAGGCCGCCGGCGTCTCCGCTTCCCGGTCGGGCAGGAGGTCCACTGGGCGAGGTGTCTGTGTCTCGATTTCGACGAGCACAGTTCCGTAGACATGTCCCTTGCGCTGGGCGTACTCGTCCATGCCAACCACGCTAGGCGTGGCGGCAGGAGGGTCGGGCAGCGCGGCGATCAGCCTCAGCAGGGCCCGGCTGACCGGCGACCCGAAGGCGTCCGCCATGCGGGCGTCGGCCCGGCCCACGAGCGCAAGGCCCATCGAGACCAGAGTCGACCGCAGTCGCTCGGTCCGCCGCCCGAGCCGGCGGGCGACCCCGGACACTTGCCCGACGAAGGCATTGCCCGGGCAAGAGTCCTCCTCGCAGACGAACCGGCGCACCCGTAACGACGCCACGGCGAACTTGCCGACCGCTGGCAGATCACGGGGAAACTGCAGGTAGGAATCATGTATTCGGCTCGACCAGCATCCGCATCCCGGGGCAGGCCGCCTGCCTGACGGTCGTCCGGACCTCGACCCGGACGACCGTGTCGGTCACCTCGACCGACTCCACGGACACGCCCTCCACGGAGGAAACCAACAACTCGTCCAGCTGCGGCCGTACTTCGTTCGCGGTGCAGCGCTGTCGACCACACCGCACTCCGGCTGGGCGATTTCGGGCGACCTCAACCTCCGTCACACGAAGATCGACAATCATCCTGCGTACACAGGGTGACTGCTGACCTGAGCGCAATGGTGGCTATGGACCGTGTCCTACATGGTCAGTTTGAGGAGCCGTTTGTAGCAGCAGAGTGCGGCTGCCGGCACCCGTACACGGCACGGGGCGCCGGTAGCAACGGAGCCTCTCCGGTGTCGCACGAAGGGTAAGATCCCCGCAATTCCGGGGTGGGGATCCATTGGGGGCGGGAATGAAGCGTGCGCTGCTGGCCGGGATGGGAGTTGTGCTGGTGCTGGTCACCGGGTGCACGGACAATGGATCGCCGCAGGCTTCCCGGACTTCCCCGGCTCCCTCGTCGTCACCTTCACCGTCAACGAATGCTCCTGTGCCACCGGAGCCCGGTCCGGCCAAACCGCTCGGTGGGGCAGCGGTCGGCAGGCAGGACGGAAACCTGGTGGACTCCTTCTCCGAGTTCATCGAGGAGTCGGACCTGGACACAGGCGTCGAGCCCGAACTCCCGGAAGTTGCTGTGCTGCAACGCCTTGAGCCCACGGGCACGGGCGACCTCGTATGGATGCCGGATGCCGATACGTACTGTCTGACGACGATCCGGTCCAGCCTGAAGAGCCATGGGTGCTACGGACTCGCGCCGAAGCGCCCGGCGCGTGGCTATGTACAGGTGGGAGACCCCACGCCGCGCGGCGTGGGGTCGACGTACTCGAAGCAGGACTGGCTGTCGGTCAGTCTTGTGGAGAATACCCAAGGGCCCTTCGCGTTTACCGGTGATCGGCCGAAGGGCACCAGCTCGGTGCGCCAGGCCACGCTGCGCTTCGCCTCGGGCCGGACCGTGACATTCCTCGCCTATAGCCAGACAGATTCGAGGATTCCGCAGAACACCAAGATTTGTGGGCCCCACCGCAAGGTCTGCTTCGATCCGTACGACTTTGATCTAGGGCGTGTCTCTTAGCACAGGTCATCCGGAACGATCCATCCCCACCGTCCACTCCCCAAGACCGGTACAACGCCCAACTGACCACGTGGGACACGGTCTTAGTACTCCAGCCGTAGATCGTGATCTCGATGGTGAGTGGTGCCTCTGCGCCTACCCGAGTTCACCGAGACGGAGGGCGTCCCTTATCTCGCTGAGCTTCGCGGTTGTCGCCGGGGTCCGTTCCTTCGCCTGTTCGCCGAGGCGGAGGGCGTCCTCGATCTCGCTGAGCTTCGCGGAGGACAGGACGCCCGCCCGTTCGATCAGGTCGTCCTGGGACACGGTGGTCAGCCACGTGCAGGGGGTAAAGCCCGGGCTCGGGAACGCGAACCGCAGCACGCCTTCAAAGGGCAGTCCTTCCATGGGCCCTACTTGTACTTCGACGCCCAGACCGCTGATGTCGACGCCCGCAGGAGTGACGACCTGCATCGCCCGGATCCTGGACGCGTCGTCTGCCGCCAGCAGCACGACCAGCCGCCGCTCGTCGAACTTCACCCACCAGACTTCGCCACGTTGCACATGTCCTCCTGACTCAGGACGGCAGGCGGAACTGCGCGGCCCTGACGCGTTGTGGAGACGGGTGCGGCCACCGTTGATCATCGTGAGTTGTGTGGACTGACGAAGAGATGGTGGCCGCGTGTCACAGCATAGAACTCGCCCGTTGGCAGGACGCGTTCGAGGGTCTGTTGGGCCGGATCGAGGGGCGCTTCGCCCGGGTCGAACCCCGTCGCAGGGCGGCGCGGTTGGTGCTCGGTCTGTTGGCCGACCTGCCGCGCAAGAACTGCTGGACCATCGCCGAGTGGGCCGGCGAGACCACTCCGGACGGCATGCTGCACGCGTTGGGCAGGGCCAAGCGGGATGCCGATCAGGTCCGCGACGACGTGTGCGGCTACGTGGTGGAGCACCTGCACGACGACCGGGCGGTGCTGGTGGTCGACGAGACCGGCGATGTGAAGAAGGGCACTGGCACGGTCGGCGTCCAGCGCCAGTACACCGGTACTGCCGGCCGGATCGAGAACTCCCAAGTCGCCGTCTACCTGGTCTACGCAGGCAAACGCGGACACGCCGCAGTGGACCAGGAACTCTACGTTCCGCGCTCCTGGACCTCCGACCCCGACCGCTGCCGCGCCGCGGGCCTTGCCGAGGAAACCACCTCCGCCACCAAGTCGGAGCTGGCCACTCGTATGGTCGCCCGGTTCCTGGACGCCGGCCACCAGGCCGCATGGGTTGCCCGCGACGAGGTCCACTGCGGCAACCCGAAGCTGCGAACCGCACTGGAGGAACGCGGCACCGGCTACGTCCTCGCGGTGGCCTGCTTGCCCGAAGTCACCACCGGTGCGGGGAAGTTCCGTGCGGACATCTTGGCCAAGAAGTGCCCGAGCGGGCCTGGCAGAAGCTCTCCGCAGGGGCCGGGGCCAAGGGCCACCGCGTCTACAACTGGGCAGTCATCGACCTCCCCGACCCACGCCCCGGGTAGTCGTCAGCTACTGATCCGCCGTAACCGCAGCACCGGCGAACTCGCCTACTATCGCTGCTACTCGCCCGCGTCCGTGCCGCTGACCGTGCTGGTCACAGTCGCCGGAGCAAGATGGCGGGTGGAGGAGTTCTTCCAGTCGGGCAGATGCCTGGCCGCACTCGACGAGCACCGGGTCCGCCGCTGTACCTCCTGGTCCCGCTGGGTCACCCTCGCCATGCTCGCGCACGCTTTCCTCGCCGTCGTCCGCGCAGACGAGCACACCCGCCCCGCACCCGATGCCCTCATTCCGCTCACCAGCAACAAAATCCAGCGCCTGTTCATCACCCTCGTCGTCCGACCCGTCCACGACACAGCCCACCGGCTCGGTTGGTCGAACTGGCGACGCCGCCACCCGGCCAGATCCCAAGCCAGCCACTACCGACGACAAGCCACTCAGGAATGAAGATCACGAACTACGGCTGGAGTATTAGTAGTCGCACGCGTTCAGTGCGTGCATGACTGGCTGGCCGCGCATGAAACTGGCTCCCTCCATCAAGCCCCTTGGAATCGGTCTTCTAGGCTGGCTCGGTGACTGATGAGCAGGAGCGGGTGCAGCCGTCGGGAGTGTGGGCCACGGCGGTGGGGGTGGCCCGGGTGCGGGCGCTGGAGACCGAGCGGGAGAACGCGCTGTTCCGCGATCCACTGGCACAGGCCTTCGCCACCGCCGGCGGCCTGTGGCCCTCCTCTTCGCCGCCGTTGCCCGATGACGAGGCTGCGCGACGCCGCCGCCTGGCGGTCGCGTTCTCCATCGTCATCAGGACGAAGTTCCTCGACGACCTGTTGCAGCAGGCCTCCGCGTCCGGGGTCCGGCAGGTCGTGCTGCTCGGCGCCGGCATGGACAGCCGGGCCTTCCGGATGGACTGGCCGGAGGGCACGCGGCTGTTCGAGGTCGACACCCCCGCGCCACTGGACTTCAAGGCTTCGGTGCTGCGCCAGGAGCGGGCCGTCGCACGCTGCGAGCGGATCACCGTCGCGGTGGATCTGCGTGAGGACTGGCCAGCCGCGCTGGCCACCGCAGGGCACGACCCGGCCGTGCCGACCGTGTGGATCGCCGAGGGACTGCTGATCTATCTGCCCGAGGAGGCGGTGGAGCTGTTGCTGGCCCGCATCAGCACGCAGTCGGCGGCAGGCAGTCGGATGGGGCTGACATTGGGCTCGCGCGGTGTGATCGAGCGCTTCGGCGCGGACGCCGGGCCGGGAACGGCGGCGTCCATGTGGGTCTCGGAGACGCCCGACGACCCGGTGGGCTGGCTGGCCGGGCACGGCTGGGAGGCCGACAGCCACACCCTGCGCGAGCGCGCTGCCGCCTACGGCCGCCCGATCAACACCCCGCCGCAGCGGGAGGAGCGCCCCGGCGGACTGATCTCGGCGGTCCGCCGGTAGAGCGCCTCCCGGTTCCTCGGATGACCGATTCCAAGGTGGCCTGATGAGTGGAGCCAGGTTCATGCGCGGCCAGAGTGTCATTGGCGCAGTGACCGCCTGCGACCACTGAAGTCCGCCCGAAAATCGCCTGGTTGGACGGTGGGGCGGTCAACAGTCCTTCGCCGTGAACGAAGTACGGCCGCAGCTGGAGGAGTTGCTGTTCTCCTCCGTGGAGGGCGTGTCCGTGGAGTCGGGCGAGGTGACCGACACGGTCGTCCAGGTCGAGGCCCGTAGGGCCACAAGGCGGCCTGTCCGGGGTGCAGGTGCTGTTGGGGGCGAATACCCGGCTCCTACCTGCGATTTCCTCGTGATCTGCCGACGGCCCTCGGCGCGCGTGCGGTCGGCGGGACCTGGGGCATAGCGGTACCAGGGCCGTTCGACTACGCGCGCGGCATCGCCCGCTACCAGGGAGTCGGCAAGTTCGCCTCGATGGACGGCCTCGCTCTCGGCCGGCTTCTGACCACCCGTCCGAACCGCCGCCCGGACCGGCTGCGGTTCCTCAACGACGCCTCCGCCTTCGCCCTCGGCGCCTGGCACACGGCCCAGGCGAGCCGGCGCCTCGTCGCGGTCACGCTCGGCACGGGGGTCGGCTCCGCGTTCCTGGCCCGGGGGACGATCGTCGAGGACGACCCGCGCGTGCCGCCCGAGGGCCGCGTCGACCTGCTCACCGTCGACGACCGCCCGCTGGAGTACACGGTCTCCACCCGGGCGATGACCGCCAACTACACGAACCGCACCGGCCGTCCCGTCGACGGGCTACGGGAACTGACGGCCCTCGCCGCCGCCGACGTCATCGCCCGAGACGTGATCACCTCGGCACTGCGCGCTCTGGGCGGCGCCCTCGCCCCGTGGCTGACCGCCTTCGAGGCCGACACGGTGGCCTTCGGCGGCTCCATCACGGCCGCGTGGCCGCTGATCGGCCCACCCCTCACCACAGGCCTCACCCAGCACAACCCGCGGCTCCAACAACTCGCCCTGTCGGTACACGACGACGGCGAGGACAAGGCCCTGCTGGGTGCGGCGGTGTTCGCGGCGCGCGGAGCGTAGCCAAGGGCTGTCCCACAAAGATCTTGGCTCCGAGCTGAGCTGAAGCGCGACAGGTGTCACAAAGGCAGGCTTGTTGTCACCGAGGTCGGCGGCCCCTCTCCCTTTACGGAGAGCCTTGACCGCTGAACCCGGAGTCGTGTCCCCCGGCGGGTCGTTGTGGTCGGCGTTCCGGAAGCCGTGTGATCGCGGCGCTCACTGCCAGCCCGAGCGTGACACCGACAGCGGAGCCAACGCTCTGCGCCCAGGCATCGTCGAGGGAGCCGGGCAGGACGGCTGTTGTGAGCCGGCTGGCAGCCAACAGGACTGATACCGCGGCCAGTGTGGCCGTCCAGCGGTACCGCACCCCGTCGATGATGTCGCCATAAAAGAGGAGCAGCAGTGCCATGCCGAACTCTTCGTCCCAGCCGATCGCGGTGAGCCCGGCCCCGAAGGCAAGCGCGAACAGCCAGAGCCCCACCAGTTGCCGGGCGAACGTGGGCGGCTGCGGTCTTGCACCACGCGGGGGCCAGAAGAACCGTGTGATGTGCCGGACGATCGCGTACTTCTGCATGACTCGCGTCCCGATCCCCCGGGGTAGCCGACTTCTGCCGGCGCTCAGTAGTAGGACGCACAGGAGCAGGACGCGGTTGTGGTGAAGTGACGCCGCATGTCGTCTCGGGAAGCCAGAGGCCGATGCCGCGGGCACGGAGGCGGCGATCTCGATCGCCTTCGCGGTGGGCTGCGGCATCTCGCGCTGATGTCGGATGAGAGTCGGATGCGACATGGACCTGTGACTGGCAGGCCGTGATCCTCGCTCGTCCAGGAGGGACGACGCGGACGGGAGCGCAGCGTGGGGCCGCTCCCGGCCATGACGGAGACGCCTGTCAGAGTTGGGAACCGCCGCCGTCCACGGCGAGTTCGGCGCCGGTGGTGAAGGTGGCGTCGAAGGCGAGGAAGGCGACTGCCTTGGCGATCTCGTCGGGGGTGCCCACGCGCAGCATGGGGATGTCCGCAGCCATTTGTGCCTTCGTCTGTTCCGCCGCTTCCGGGGGCATCGACTTCTCCAGGATCCCGGAGTCGATCGGGCCGGGGCTGACCGCGTTGACGCGGATCTTCCGCGGCAGCAGCTCGCGGGCCATGCTGCGGGTCATCGAGCGCAGCGCCGCCTTGCTCGCCGCGTATGCGCTGAGCGCGGGAAGGCCCAGCACATTCACGACCGAGGTGGTGAGCACCACGCCGCTGCCCTCGGCCAGCAGCGGGACGAGTTTCTGCACCGTGAAGTACGGGCCCTTGGCGTTGATCGTGAGCAACTTGTCGAAGAGCTCCTCGCTCGTCGCCTCGAACGGTGCGAATCCGTTGACACCCGCGTTGGCGAACAGGGCGTCGACCGTGCCGAACTCGGCTTTCACGCGGTCGGCCAGCGCGTCGATGTCGGACAACGACGACGCGTCGCTGCGTACCGCGCTCGCGTTGTCGCCGAGCTGGTCGCGGGCGGCATCCAGCGGAGCCTGATCACGCCCGGTGATGAGCACCCGTGCCCCTTCGCCCACGAGGAGCCGGGCGGTGGCCAGGCCCAACCCGCTGCTGCCTCCTGTGATCACGACGTTCTTGCCCTCGTACTTGCCCATGGTGGACATCCTCTGTTCCAGGAATCGGCCTGCGGATCATGTCCCTCCGGGGCGGCCACGGAGGGACAGCAACGAGTCAACAGCCGCCTGCGGTAAGGCGTCCAAGACCTGTTTCGCACCCCGTCATGCAGGATCGGCATCACGCGTAGGGTGTCTGCATGTCCGATGAAGTTTCGCCCGCTCCGGTGCTCGATCCAGGCCTGGACCTCGACTTGAGGCTGGTGCGGTACTTCACGGTCGTCGCCGAGCATCTGCACTTCGGCCGGGCGGCGGCCTCGCTGCACGTGGCCCAGCCCTCCCTGAGCCGTCAGATCAAGCGGCTGGAAGACACCCTCGGCGTGCGCCTGCTGGAGCGCACTACCCAGGGCAGCGCTCTCACCGCGGCGGGTGCGGCCTTCCTGCCCCAGGCACAGGCACTCCTGCACTCCGCCCAGCAGGCGGTGCGGGCCGCACGCGCCGCGGCGCCACCGCGCACGATCACCATCGGGTACGTCGAGGACCTCGTCATCACTCCCGCGGTGCGGGACCTGCGCCGCCGTTATCCCGACGCCCACGTCCGCACCCGGCATCTGCACTGGGACGAAACCCGCGCCCTTCCCGACGGCCGGGTCGACGTGCTCGTCGCCCGCACGCCGCTTCCCATCCCGGACAACGACCTGAGTGTGACCGTCCTCTACGACGAACCCCGGGTACTCCTCGTGCCCGCATCCCACCGCCTCGCCGACAAGGAGTCGGTCAGGCAGGACGACTTCGCCGACGAACCCCTGCCGGCCTGTGCCGGCATGGCTGCGGGCTGGAGCGGGTTCTGGCGGCTCGAACCCCGGTCAGACGGCAACCCGGCACCACTCGGTCCGCTGCTCGTGGACACTTTCGAGGACAAGCTCGAAGTCGTCGCGGACGGGCGCGCGGTCGCCGTCGTGCCTGCGTACGACCGGCGCTACACACTCCGGGACGACCTCGCCGCCATCACCGTCGACGACATCGAACCCTGTCAGGTGGTCGTCGCCAGCCGCGCAGACGACCGCAACCCGCTCGTCACCCACTTCCGGGAATCCTCGCGCCGGTTCCTCGAACCCAGGCATGAGGAAATGACACATTCCTGAGACGGCCGTCCAGCGACGAGGCCTGAGACAAGGAGAAGGACAACAGGTCACAGCGCCGTCACCTGACAGCGAAACCGAGAACCTACAGCCGGCGATGGGATCTGAGATTCCGTGGCCGAATCTCACGGCGGATGGCCAGTCGGTGGCCAATCGGCCACGAATACAACCTCGATCTTTCACGGCGGTCCGTCGGTGGGTGTCCCTGGAAACGTCGAGAAGATCGTCGCTGTTGACCCTCACTCGGCTCCTCTCGAACCGAGACCCAGAATTACCCGACATCTCAATTGGCGCGGGGCGGATGCGGAGATTGCCCCGTCGAGTCGGCGCGCGCCTACGAGCGCTGCGGGATGTCTGGGCGCATCCACGCCAGGCGCCGCTGTGCTTCGACGAACATCAAGGCCCCGCCCAGGTTGGGGGCCGGTCGTGGCGTCGGCCACCGGGCGATGCCCCAACCGGCGAAAGCCAGCAACGCAGCGCCGGCCCCGATGGCTGGCAGTGCCGCGGCGCAAGCCAGACCGGCCGTGCCGACCGCGCTCAGTGTGGTGCAGCTGATTTCTACTCTTGTCCAGACTCTCTTCTTGTCCGCCCGGCGCACGATCTTCTGCTCCGTGGCCCACAGTTGACGCAGCTCGTCCTCTGCGCACTTGATCGAGGCACGGTCCAGATGCAGGTCTGCCCAGACTCTTGTGCGGCAGTCCGCAACGGTTCGACTCGGTCGCGGAATCAGTCGAAGTACGCCGCCCGCATGGCCGCGTACTGCCGCACTGCAAAGGTCCCCGACGAGCGGGAGTTCGCCACCAAGGGCGAACTGGCCCGGCACATCGTGCTGCGTGCCCTCGCCTCGCCGCTGTCCATCACCTGGGTCACTGCGGATTCCGCCTACGGGCAGGACAATCGCTTCCGCCGGCTGCTGGAACAATCGGGCGCCGGCTATGCGCTGGCCGTACCCAAATCCCAGTTCACTGTGGGGTGTCCCCGGATCGAGGGCCTCGTTCGCTCAGGCGCCCAACGAGGCGGGGGAGAAGACCTCGTGCGGCGACGGCGTGAAGGGACCCCGCGTCTATCACTGGGCGGGATTGCGGCTGCGGCCCTGCACCTCACTGCGGGTCAGGCCGGGGACGCGCCTGCTTTCGCGGCGGTCATGGATGGGATCCGGGTCCCGCGAATGGGGCCGGGGAGGCTCAGAACCCGACCGGAAGTGGTCCCCGCGGACCGGGTGTACTCCTCCCGCGCCATTCGCGGACATCTCCGTCGACGCGGGATCCGAGCGATCATCCTGCAGCCCGCCGACCAGATCCAGCACCGCCTCCGGCGGGGTCGTGCCGGAGGCCGCCCGCCCTCTTTCGATGCCGAGGCGTACGAGGAGCGCAATACCGTCGAGTGGTGTATCAACTGGTTCAAGCAGTGGCGCGGCCGGGCCATGCGAACTGACAAGCTCTCTTTGGCCTATCGGGCCGCTCTCCATCTTGCGGCGATCTTCATGTGGGCCCGGATCGGCCCCAGCATGGTCAGAGGTTGAAGATCCGTCGGGCGTTGCCGGACAGAAACAGTTCGGTGGTTTCCTCATCCAGGCGCAGTTCACTGAGGTGTTCCAGCGCCTGGCCGGGGGTGATCATGGGGTAGTTGGTGCCGAACAGCACCTTCCTGCGACCCCGGCCTCGCAGGTAGTCGACCAGCTCGCTCGGGTAGCGGCGGGCGGTGTAGGCGCTGGTGTCGATGCAAACGTTGGCGTGTTTGTCGGCCACCGCGATCATCTCCGTGGTCCACGGGTAGCCGATATGCCCGCACACGATGGTCAGTTCGGGGAAGTCGAGCGCAACCTGATCGATGTACGGAATGGGGCGGCCGGTCTCGGACGGACGCAGCGGACCGGTGTGGCCGACCTGGGTACAGAAAGGGACGCCGAGGTCGACGCAGGCGGCGTACAGCGGGTAGTAGAGCCGGTCGGTGGGCGGAAGCTGCCACAGCCAGGGCACGATCCGCAGGGCCACGAAGCCGAGTTCGTCCACCGCGCGGCGTAGTTCCCGCACGGCCTGAACCGGCCGGGTCAGGTCGGCGCCGGCCACCCCGCGCAGCCGTCCCTCGGACTGGGCGACGAACTCGGCCACCTCATCGTTGGTGATCAGCGGCCCCTGCGGCCCGTACCAGGCCGCCGAAAGACCGATCTCCACATCAGCCGCCGCCATCGCCGCCACCGTAGCCTTGACCGGCAACGGTTCCTCCAGCAAGCCCCGACCCGTCCACCGACGCAGCGACTCGAACATCTCATGATTGGAGTGACGGAGCGTGGGGTGCTGCATCCACGCGTCGATGACCGGCATCAGGTTCCCTCTCGGCTGGCACCGCAGGCCATACTGCACCCAAGGCGGCTAAGCGAACGCTTACCGCGACCCTAGCCGGTACGTGCCGCCCCCAACCACCCCTCAGGGTCGGTCTCCCATCCATCAAAGAGACACGCTCCAGCCGTCCGGGCGGGGCCGAATGACGACGTCAGAGCCAGTTCGGGCGCCGTCCGCTCGCCGGTCGCGGTGTGGCCCTTCGCGGCACGCGGCATGCTCGAACAGCGTCGGGTGACAGGCGCCCCCGAAAACGAGCGGGAGGTGGTATTCCCGGGCATCGTTCCACTGCGCTCCGGGTCGCAGCCACAGCCTTTCCGTACATCCGACTATCATCAACGTCACCCTTGGTGTGCGGAATCCCGAGTAGGTGGCAAGGAACGTCGAACTTCTTCGTCGGCGCGTCCCGGAAGGTCTCTGAGATGATCTTCGCGCTCAGGACCAGAACCTGACCGGGTTGGACGTGCCTGCTGAGACGGTCACGGAAGGAGTTCGCGTTGTCTTTGACGGACAAGGCCATTGAACAGATCCGTGAACTGATCCGGACCGGTGCCCTTCCTCCGGGCTCGAAGCTTCCCCCTGAGCCTGACCTGGCCGCACAGTTGGGCCTGTCCCGCAACCTCGCACGAGAAGCGGTCAAGGCGCTGGCCGTGGCGCGAGTCCTGGAGGTCCGACGGGGCGACGGCACGTATGTGACCAGCCTGCAGCCGAGCCTGCTCCTGGAGGGGCTCGGCGGTGCGGTGGAGTTGATGCAGGGCGACTCCGGCGCGCTGCAGGACCTCATGGAGGCACGCCGACTTCTCGAACCGGTCGCCACCGCCCTCGCCGCCACCCGGATCTCCGATGAACAACTCACGGAAGTGAAGAAGCACCTGGACGCCATGCGCGAGGCCCGCGACGACGTCGAACGGCTCAACGCGCACGACGCCGCCTTCCACCGCGCCGTCGTCTCGGCCACGGGCAACGAAACGCTGCTCACTCTCCTGGAGGCCATCTCCGGCCGCACCCTGCGCGCCCGCATCTGGCGCGGTCTGGTCGACACCGGGGCCGCGGGTCGCACCCTCGCGGAGCACGAGGCGATTTTTGACGCACTGTCGACCCGTGATGCCGCCCTCAGCCAGGCCGCGGCACTGCTGCACGTGAGCAACACCGAGCGTTGGCTGAGGGAGTACCTGGGCTCAGGCGAAGCCCGGATCTCCGGGACGACCTCACGGAAGTGAGGGGGCGCTGCCCGACCAGACTTCTTCCGATGGAGTGATCTGAATCGAGGCATCACACGGCGATGATCTGCCACTCCTGCGGGGAGGCCCGGTTGTACGTCTCCTGCTCCAGGTTGGCGGTGGAGGCGCCGTCGACGTTGAGTGACAGTCCGCTGAGCCGGTTGGTGAGGTAGTAGTAGCCGTCGCCCGTGGGCGTCACAGCCCAGTGCTGTTGGAAAACGCTGTTGTCCGACCAGATGCCCACCTTGCCGCCGTCTGCACGCGAGAGGCCGGCCACTTCCATGAGTTTGCCGCTGCTGACGCTCTTGATCTTGTAGTAGCCGTCGCCGGTGGAGGCGAAGGTCCATTTCTGGTTGGCCTGATTCAGCCAGGGCCACTGGAGGATCCCGGTGCCATTGGTGGTTCCGTTCCCGCTCACGTCGGCTACCTGGCCGCTGTTGCGGTTGACCAGGCGATAGACGGTTGCGTTGCCCGGCAGGACGCGTGACAACAGGGTTGGCTCGGCGGTTCTGCCGCCGATCCGGATGCCGCCCACGTTGACGTATCCGCCGGTGCCGGAGATGGCCTGAATCCGCACGAAACCAACATTCCTCGCGCTCCACTCGGCCACCTTGGTGACGTGGTCGCCGGTCCAGGAACCGGTGGCGACCTGGGTGAAGGCCGTGCCGTCGGTGCTCGTGGAGATGGTGTACGAAGTGATGTCGCCGTCGGTGGAGTTGCTGCGGTTCCACTGCTTGGGCAGGTACTCCAGGGTCGAGACGTTGCTCCACACCCCGCCCAGGTCGATCGTGATCGAGTGAGGCAGGGACGAGGACAGTCCCCATGTCGACCAACAGGTCTCGAAGCCTTTGTCGCTCAGCCCGTCGATCACGTTCATCGGGCCCTCGCCGGTATGGAATCCGGTCGCGTAGGCGCTGACGGGAGTCACGGGGTGCTCTGCGCGTGGCAGCTGCGTCGGCAAGCGCGCCCTGGAAGTGTCGGGGCTCCATGCCGCCCCGACCTCGGTGAGTCGCGCGACTACGTTGGTATCCAGCTTGCCGTTGCGGTTGGGCGGGCAGTTGAGGATGAACGAGGTGTACTTAGGTTCCAGGTCCGCCAGGTGGGCCAGGATCGACGCCTTGCTCATCAGGCCTTCGGTCGGCGTCGACGGATGCCAGAACCACCCGTTGCTGATCGTCTGCCCCTGCATGGAGGCGTAGGTGTTTCCGGCCGGCGAGGTGATGCCCAGTGGCTCCTCGAAGTAGATCGCGTCGCCGAGGAACGGTACCGACAACCCACCGTGGTCGATCATGACGATGTCCGGCTGGAGCGATTTCACGTGTTCGCGTATCCGCTGGTACGAGACGGCCTGCTGGCCCATCTGCCATGCGTAGCCATCGGTGATGAACATGTCGATGGTGCCGTAGTCGGTCAGCAGTTCGGTGATCTGGTTCAGCATGTAGGTGAGATCACCGGGCTGGATCGTCTGGTCGGCGGCGACGCCGTGCCGGGTGTCGTACGCCTGCACGTCGTAGGTGCGGTCCCAGATCGAGAAGTACAGGCCCACCTTCAGGCCCTTGGCCCGGAATGCGTCGACGTACTGGGCGACGATGTCCTGCTTGTAGGTGCTGTTTGCGACGTTGTAGTCGTTGTACGCGGTCGGCCAGAGGCAGAAGCCGTCGTGGTGCTTGGTCGTGAGCACGCCGTAGCTCATCTTCGACGCCGCGGCGGCAGCCGCCCACTGGGCACAGTCCACGGCCGTGGGGGCGAAGAGGGCGGGGTTCTGGTTCGGGGCGGCCCACTCTTCGTCGGTGAACGTGCCCATGTTGAAGTGGTTGAACATGCCGAACCGCATGTCCACCATGTCGTTCAGATTGGTCTGGGGGTCGGCGGCCACCGCCTCGGACACCAGGCCCGAGAACGCGGGGACGACGGGCAGCGCGGTCGCGGCTGCAGCGGCGCCGGCGGCCCCGAGCAGCGTGCGGCGAGACAGGTTTCCTGGCGACATGCTCTCACTCCCATGTGTGTAGCTTCAGCGCCGTAGGACTGTGCGGAAGTGGCCGAATCCTCTCCAACTGCGGGGAAAGAGACAGCACATGCCCGCCAAAGTGCATGAGGACATCCTTGGTACGGAGAAGGCACACAGATGCCGCGACACTCACGCGTCTCGGGCACCAGGTGTTACGCATGAAGTTCGGGCATGTAACACCGGGCTGTCAACCATTTGAAGGGATGAAAAGCAGATTGCTGAGGGATCTTTGACCTGTATGAGGTGTATTGCGCAGTCCTTCCGTGCGCAGACATGGCATGTTTGGCTTTGCCTGCGTGCCCAGTCCATGCCAACAGCGTTCGCCATCAAAGCAGTTGGACACGGCGTCTCGAATCGCCTTACACGTGCGGGGTGTTGGGGTCAGACCGGCTGCCCGGCCCAGCCGAATCGACGGTGATCACTACCCCGCACAGCAGTCACTTGTGCAAGCAGACCGTGCTTCCGCCTGAGGTGCCTTGGGCGGGTCCACGGGAGTACCTGGCCGGGGTCTCGCCGGCTGCGGACCCCATCACTCGCACGAACGCCTGTCACGCGCTCCCGTCCGAGGAGGGCCTCACAGAGACCGTGCCCAGCACTGCCGTCCGACTGCTCATCTCCCAGGAACCGACCCCGACCGAAAGATCGGCGGCAACCTTTCCGCCACCCGCGGCACGCGGACGCCGGCTGATGGTGGGCGCCACCACGGGGCTGGTCGTCACCGGTCTTCTCGTCTGCCTGATCATGACGATGTAGCTGGACAGCGAGGGGGAGGCCGGGCGGGCCCCGGCCGTCGCCAACTCCCAGGAGAATCACCCGCCGGCATCACCGGGGAAGGAGTCCTCCACGCCCTCGCCGTCCGCGGTCTCCGGGTCCCCGTCGGCCGGCGCCACGAGCCCGAAGGCGTCCGCGTCCCCGTCGGGGGTGCCGTCATCGCCTCCCCGCGGAAGGCTCCCGCTACGTCCTCCCAGGCCGGACGGATTCGACCCAAGGCACCTACCAGGGAGCCGCCACTGTCTACGGGGCCGGGGCCGGGGC
>NZ_LIQZ01000078.1 GCF_001418655.1 Streptomyces phaeochromogenes
CGCCGGCGCCGCCCCCGACCCCCGTCGGATCTCGTGGCCCGGCAGGCCCGCGCGGCCCAGCACCCAGCTGGCCCCCCGGAGGGACTTGGCGGCCTGCTTGAGGGGCGCCAGACACGCGGCGGCCTCGCGGTGGTCGGTGACGCTGCCAGGGGCGCACAGCACGGTGGCGAGGGACAGCGTGACGGCGAGCCCGCCCGCCGACCAGGGTGTGTCGAGCACCGACGTGGCCAGCGGATCGAGCCACTCCGGATCCGCCAGGACCAGGAAGTCGTCACCGCCGATGTGGCCCACGCGCGTGGCCCCGGACGCGGCTGCCTGCAGCGCCCGCCCCACCGCCCGGATCAGCTCGTCGCCGGCCGCGAACCCCGCACCGTCGTTGACCCGCTTGAAACCGTCGACGTCCAGCCAACTGAGCGTGAACACCCGCCCGTCCGCGATCCACCGGTCCGCCTCACCGGTGATCGCGTCCGAACCGGGCAGCCGCGTCAACGGATTGAGCGCGGCGGCCTCCTCGACACGGCTCTCCGCCAGCGCCCGTACGAGATCCGCCAGCCGTACGACGCCCACGCACCGCCCGAGCCGGTCGACGACCGCGACATCGTCCGACGTACGGTCCCGCGCCCCGTCCGCCACCACGTCGAGAACCTCCCACGCGGTCGCGTCGACCCCGACCGTGCGCGGCGGGTCACCCAGCCTCGCGGCGGGCCGGTCGGCGTACAGGGCGTGCCCGTAGCGCCCCGACAGCGACAGCAGGAACCGCGACCGGTGCACCGACCGCACCGGCACCCCGGCGGCGTCCACGAGCACCACCCCGGAGACGTCCGGCGACCCGGTGAGCAGCGCCCGCACCTGCCCCGCGGACGCCCCGGCGGGCAGCAGCGCGGCAGGCCGGACGAACTGTCGTACGGGCGGCCCGTAGGGCGGCGCTGCCGCGGCCACGGGAGGGAGGACCGGAACGTACACATCCGCCGCGGGCCGCCGTGCCGGAGGCGCGAACAACTCGCCCTGTGCCAGCTGCGCGCCCGCGGACACCGCCGCCGCGCACTGCGACTCGGTCTCCACGCCCTCGACGGACAGCAGTGCCCCGAGCTGCTCGCACAGCGTGCGCATCGCCCGCACCACCGCCGGCCTGGACAGCAGGGACGCGTCCAGCTTCACCAGGTCGGGCGCGAGATCCGCGAGCACCCGCAGGGGTACGTCACCGTCACCGATGCCGTCCGCGCAGATCCGGAAGCCCTGGTCCCGCAGCACCGACACCGCTTCGACGAGCGCCTGGTGCGGTACGTGGGTGAAGGGCGGGCCGATGTCGACCGTCACCTCCCACGGCATGCGCCCGGCCTCCCGCACCTCGTCACGGAGCGCGGCGAGCCCTCCGAGATCGGCGAGGGTTCCGGCGAACACGTTGACGTGCAGCGGCAGCAGCGTCTCCTGACGGGCCGCCGCCCGCATCGCCAACGCGGCCAGCCGGCCGTCGAGTTCGGGATCCCGGCGCGCCTGCGCGAGGATGTCACCGGACTCCGGACGGGCGAGTATCTCCAGCGCCGTGACCCCTCCGGTCGTCAGATTGACGACCGGCTGGAAGGCGAAGCGGACAGTATCCGTCCAGGAGGGCACGGAAGCATAGTGACGCGATCCGCGTACGCCCAGGCGCAGTTCACGAGCTGTTCACGCACGATTCCGGGCCGATCACACAGCGTGCGAACGACCCGTGCCGGGCACGCCAGGCACGCCAGGCCTCCTCACCTGACGGCGATCACGGACGACCCGTGCCCGAACAACCCCTGGTTCGCGGTGATCCCCACCCGCGCACCCGCGACCTGCCGGTCACCCGCCGTTCCCCGCAACTGCCAGGTGAGCTCGCAGACCTGGGCGATGGCCTGCGCCGGAACGGCCTCTCCGAAGGAGGCGAGTCCGCCGCTGGCGTTCACCGGTATTCGTCCTCCCGACGCCGTCGCGCCCTCCCGCAGCAGCTTGGCCGCCTCGCCCTCGCCGCACAGCCCCAGGTCCTCGTACCACTGCAACTCCAGGGCCGTGGACAGGTCGTAGACCTCCGCCAGCGAGAGGTCCTCGGGGCCGATGCCCGCCTCCTCGTACGCGGCCCGCGCGATCGACGAGCGGAACGTGTCGGCCGCCGGCTCCGCCGCGACCGCGGAGTCCGTCGCGATGTCGGGAAGGTCGAGCACGGTGTTGGGATAGCGCGGCGTCACCGTGGACACCGCGCGGATCCGCACCGGGTCCGCCGCCCCGTGACGGCGTGCGAATTCCATGCTGGACAGCACGAGTGCCGCCGCCCCGTCAGAGGTCGCGCAGATGTCGAGCAGCCGCAGCGGATCGGCCACGACGGCCGAGGCAGCGACCTCCTCGGCGGTGACCCGTTTGCGGTAGCGGGCGTTGGGATTCAGCGCCCCCAGAGCCGCGTTCTTCACCTTGACCTGCGCGAAGTCCTCCAGCGTGTCCCCGTGGACGGCCATCCGCCGCCGCGCGTACAGCCCGAAGTACGTCGGATTCGTCGCCCCCAGGACCCGGAACCGCAGCCAGTCCGGATCGTCGGCCCGGTCCCCGCCCGCAGGCCGGAAGAACCCCTTCGGCGCGGCGTCCGCGCCGACCACCAGGACCACGTCCGCGAGGCCCGAAAGGATCTGCGCCCGCGCGGTGTTGACGGCCTGTGCCCCCGACGCGCACGCCGCGTACACGCTCGCGACCCGGGCGCCCTGCCAGCCCAGTGCCTTGGCGAACGTCGCCCCTGCCACATACCCCGGGTATCCGCCACGGACCGTGTCCGCGCCGACGATCGAGCCGACGTCCCGCCAGTCGACCCCCGCATCGGCGAGCGCCGCGCGCGCGGCCACCGTCCCGTACTCCACGAAGCCGCGCCCCCACTTGCCCCAGGGGTGCATGCCCGCGCCGAGCACCGCCACTTCACCCGTCATGCCGTCACCCCCGTCGGCCGCCAGTGCCACGTCGTCCAGGTCGTCTCCGCGTCCTCGTTCAGCACGCCCGGGACGACCTCCACCTCCATACCCACCGTCAGGTCGGCGACGGTGACCCCGGGAACGGTCTGTCCGAGCACCACGAGCCGTTCGGATTCCAGTTCCACAGCGATCAACGCGTACGGCTGCCATTCGAGTTCCGGGTCGGACACATACGGTGAGGGCGGCCGGTACCGGCTGTCCGTGTACGACCACACTCGGCCGCGACGGGACAGTGGGATTTCCTCCAGATCGCCGCCGGGGCAACCCGGATTGCGGCAGAAGGCGTCCTCACGGGGGAAGAACACCGACGTGCAGGCCGAACAGCGCGTGCCGAGGAGCCGGAACTCCTCTCCCTCGCCGGTGAACCAGCCGGTGACCACGGGTGTACGGGTGCGCGACAAGATCCCTCCACGACACTGGATCCCACTGGATCTGACGGAACGTCAGAAGTGTGCCACGGGCGCCGTCGATTGGGCAGGGCGTCGGAGTGCCTCACGAAGTACAAGACGGGTCGTCACAGGAGAACCGATCAGGCCTCCTGAGCGTCGGAGTATCGGTAGGGACGGCCGGGGCCCACGGGGGTGGTTCCGGCCGTCCCTCATTCCTGAGCCATGCGAGTCGCCTTCCGCCCCGGCCGTACCCGCTCACCCGATCGGGCGCGGACTGTATCCGATCTCTTCCCCCGGGGAACCTGCACCTGATAGATGCAGGGAACATGACACGACTCTCCATGGCGGTACGCAGCCTCGTCACCGTCCTCGCCGCCCTGCTGGCCGTCACCGCGGCCTCCGCGACGGCACGCGCCACGACCGAGCCGAAGGCCCCCGCCGACTTCGTGGCCCTGAGATCCGTGGACCCCACGATCATCCAGGAGATCCGCTACTTCACCCCGCACAACTTCGTGGGCGAGCGCATCGACGGCTACCGGCAGCCCCTCTGCATCCTCACCAGGCCCGCCGCCGAAGCCCTCCACCAGGCCCAGCAGCGACTGCTCGGGCAGGGCTACACGCTGAAGGTGTACGACTGCTACCGGCCCCAGCGGTCCGTGGACCACTTCGTCCGCTGGGCCAAGGACCTCGAAGACCAGGCCATGAAGGCCGAGTTCTACCCGAACGTCGACAAGACCCGTCTGTTCGAGGACGGTTACATCGCGGAGAAGTCCGGCCACAGCCGCGGCTCGACCATGGACCTCACCATCGTGAAGCTCCCGGCGCTGCCGACTCGCCCGTACATCCCCGGAGAGCCCCTCGTGCCCTGCTTCGCACCCCAGGGCGAGCGTTTCCCGGACAACTCCGTGGACATGGGCACCGGTTACGACTGCTTCGACACCCTGTCGCACACCCTCGACCCGCGCATCCAGGGACAGCAGCGCGCCAACAGGCTGCTCCTGAAGGACACCCTCGAAGGCCTCGGTTTCGTGAACCTGGCCGAGGAATGGTGGCACTTCACCTACAAGCCCGAGCTGTACCCCGACACCTATTTCGACTTCCCGGTGTCGACGAAGTCCCTCATCCAGTCTCACTGAGGCGGCCCGCGCAGCCGTCCTTGTGATGATCGGATACAGTCCCGGGCGTGTCTCCAACCCAGATCCCGTCCGCCAACTCCGCGCCGGACTCCCACTGTTCGAGCTGCGGCACGCCCTACGGAGAGGGCGTTTCCGGCTGGCCCCGTACCTGCTCCTCCTGCCGCACCGTGGCCTACCGCAACCCGATTCCGGTCGCGGTGGCCCTGCAACCCGTGTACGACACCAAGGGTGCGGCCCTGGTCGTCATCACCCGGACCATCGCTCCCGCGCGCGGGGGTATCGCCCTGCCCGGAGGGTTCATCGACCAACGGGAGGACTGGCGGCAGGCCGTCGTCCGTGAGCTCAAGGAGGAGACGGGCATCGCCGCGGCCGGCCGCGACGTACGGCTCGTCGACGCCCTGAGCTCCCCCGACGGGCACCTGCTGCTCTTCGGAGCACTGCCGGAGCGTCCGGTGGCCGATCTGCCCCCGTCCGTCGCGACCGACGAGACCGAGGGCTGGCAACTGCTCCGCAGAGCGACCGAACTCGCCTTCCCGCTGCATACCCGGGCGGCGAAGGCGTGGTTCGAGGGCCGGTACGTCTGAGAGTTCGTCACGCGTCCCCGGCGGGGCCACGCCCGACTCGGGCGTGACCCCGCCGGGGACTGTGGGCCCCCTTCAGGGGCGTGTCACAACGCTCCCAGCCCCCGCATACGAACGGGCAGTGACGGCTCACTGCGGCCGTCCTCCCCGTACCGCTCGACGATCACCCGCTTCCCCTTACGACGCGTCACATAGCGCTCGATCTCCGGCTCGTCCCAGCCGTCGCCCGAGTCCGCCACCACCAGCCCGCCCCCGGTCCGTCCGCGGGCGGGCGCCCACACCTCCAGCTCCAGACCGCCGTCCTCACCACGCACCGGCAGGACCGCCCCCGCACGGGCCAGGACCGGAATCCGCGACAAGGGGGCGTCGATCAGCACCTGCGCGGGCCCTTCGTACGCCTCCTCGGTCACCGTGTCGTACCAGCGCCCCCGCGGCAGCTGCACCGCACGCCGATCGGCGCCCGGGTCCAGCACCGGCGCCACCAGAAGACAGTCACCGAGCAGGAACGCGTCCTCACAGTCCCGCAGCGCCCTGTCCTCCGGCGCGCCCCACCACACCGGCCGCACATAGGGCGCACCCGTACGACGGGCCAGATGCGCCAGCGTCATGAAGTACGGCAGCAGCCGCCGCCGTTCGACGAGCGCCACGCGCGCGTGCCCGAGAACGTCCTCACCGAACTCCCACGGCTCCCTGCGCCCCGCCCGCAGACTCGCGTGCGTACGGAACAGGGGCAGGTACGCCCCCAACTGGAACCACCGCAGATACAGCTCGGGGGAGGGGCTCCCGTCGAAGCCGCCCACATCGGGACCCGAATACGGCACACCGCACAACCCGAGGCCCATCACCAGCGACAGGGACGCCCGCAGACCGGGCCACCCCGTGGCCACGTCCCCGGACCAGGTCCCTCCGTAGCGCTGCATTCCGGCCCACCCGGAGCGCGAGAACAGGAACGGCCGCTCCTGGGGCGCCAGTTCGCGCAAGCCCTCGTAGCCGGCTTGCGCCATGCCGAGCGCGTACACGTTGTGCGCCTCACGATGGTCACCGCCGCGACCCTCCAGGTCGTGCCGCGCCGAACGGGGCAGCGTCGACTCCCCGAAGGCGGCGAACGACACCGGCTCGTTCATGTCGTGCCAGAAACCCGCGAACCCCTGGGAGAGCCGCTCCTTGTAGAGACCGCCCCACCACCGGCGCGTACCCGCGCGCGTGAAGTCCGGATAGACCACCTCACCCGGCCAGACCACACCACGCACCGGCTGCCCGGCGGCATCCCGCACGAAGGCCTCCTCGGCGGACCCGCTGTCGTACACGGTGCTACCGGGCTCGGCCTTCACCGCCGGATCCACGATCGACACCAGCCGGATCCCGTCCCGGCGCAGTTCCTCGGCGAGCACCGGCAGCTTCGGGAAGCGGTCCCGGTCGACCGTGAACACCTGATGCGCGTCGAAGTGGTCGATGTCGAGGTGCACGGCCTCCAGCGGCAGCCCACGCTCGTGATAGCCGCCCACGATCCGCCGCACCTCCTCCTCGCTCCCGAAGCCCCACCGCGCGTGATGGTGCCCCAGGGCCCAGGCCGGCGGCAGCGCGGCGGCTCCGGTCAGGGACGCCCAGGCGTGCAGCACGCGCGCGGGGTTGCCCACCATCACCCAGCAGCGCAGCGGCCCGCCGTCCATCCGGAGTTCGCTCGACCCGGCCCGGTCGTGCCCGGACCCGGCACCCTCCTCGCCCTCGCGCAGCGTCACACCGCCGTCCCACGTGTTGTCGTGGAACACCAGGTGGGTGGCCGCGTCGGCCACCACCATCTGCACCGGCATGGTGATGTACAGCGGATCGTCGCCGGGCCCGAAAGCGTGCCCCGGATCGGTGTTCCACAGCCGATACGTTCCGTCGCGCAGCCGGGGCCCCGACGCGCGCCCGCCCAGTCCGAAGAACCGCGCGTCCGCGGCCACTTCGGACCGCTGCATCCAGCGCGCCTGCCCACCGCCCACCGGCTCCCACCACCGCGGCGGCAGATCCCGCCGTAGGGTCACCCCACCCGGCGTACGCACCTCCACGGCGCCGTGCCGCGAGACCACGACGGTCATCCGCTCCGACACGACCCGCCACGCGCCGTCCTTGTCCGGCTCCAGCAGGGCCCGGGGGTCCGGTTCGGGAGAGGGGCCCGCGAGCGCGTACGACGGCTCCGGGCCCGCCCCGTCCCAGCCCCAGAAGACGGCTCCGCCGGTCGTGACGGTGATCCGCAGCTCCGACCGGGTGAACCGGACGACCCCGCCACCGGGACCCGGCTCCACGCTCAGTACGGGCCCGGGAACCCGCGCACGTTCGGCGCCCCGCGGCGGCAGCCCCGAGGCGTCGGCACGCCTCCTCCGCCACGCGGCCCGCACGGTACGCAGCCCCTGGGCCGATCCCACCGAACCGACCGCCTTCATCGAACGCACCAGGTCACGACCGTCCATGCTGCTCAGCCTGCCACTCGAAACGGCCGATGAGTGAGTCGTTCAACTTCCGTTCACCCGTGGCAGGACCACATCTTCACGAGCCGGACTATGTGGGGCCCGCCCTGGTGCGGAAGTCGATCACATGGCATCGTCCGTGGGAGCCGCGTGACGCGCACACCCCAGCCCGTGCGCGGTACACGCACACGACGCGCACAGTCCGGGAGCCGCCCCATGACCTCAGCGAACCCCTCGCCGCTCTGGCAACCCGACCCGGGCCGCATCGCCCAGGCACAGATCACCCGATTCCAGGCCTGGGCGGCCGAACACCACGGAGCCCCCGCCGAGGGTGGCTACGCCGCTCTGCACCGCTGGTCCGTGGACGAACTGGCCACGTTCTGGAAAGCCGTCACCGAGTGGTTCGACGTACGGTTTTCGACCCCCTACGCGCGCGTGCTGGGCGACCGCTCGATGCCGGGCGCACAGTGGTTCCCCGGAGCCACCCTCAACTACGCCGAGCACGCCCTGCGAGCGGCCGACACCCGAGCGGACGAACCGGCCCTCCTTCATGTCGACGAAACCCACGAACCGACCCCGGTCAGCTGGTCCGAACTGCGCCGCCAGGTCGGCTCCCTGGCCGCCGAACTCCGAGCCCTCGGCGTACGCCCGGGGGACCGCGTCAGCGGCTACCTCCCGAACGTGCCCCAGGCCGTGGTCGCCCTCCTCGCCACCGCTGCCGTCGGCGGCGTCTGGACGTCCTGCGCCCCCGACTTCGGCGCCCGCAGCGTCCTCGACCGCTTCCAGCAGGTCGAACCCGTCGTACTGTTCACCGTCGACGGCTACCGCTACGGCGGCAAGGAGCACGACCGCCGCGACACCGTCGCCGAACTGCGCCGCGAACTGCCCACCCTGCGCGCCGTCGTCCACATCCCGCTGCTCGGCACCGAGGCCCCCGAGGGTGCCCTGGAATGGTCGGCCCTCACATCGGCCGACGTAACGCCCGTCTACGAAGAGGTCCCTTTCGACCACCCCCTGTGGGTGCTCTACTCCTCCGGCACGACCGGCCTCCCCAAGGCCATCGTCCAGTCCCAGGGCGGCATCCTCGTCGAGCACCTCAAACAGCTCGGCCTCCACTGCGACCTGGGCCCCGAGGACCGCTTCTTCTGGTACACGTCCACCGGCTGGATGATGTGGAACTTCCTCGTCTCCGGCCTCCTGACGGGCACGACGATCGTCCTGTACGACGGCAGCCCCGGCTTCCCGGACACAGCCGCCCAGTGGCGCATCGCCGAACGCACCGGCGCCACCCTCTTCGGCACGTCGGCGGCATACGTCATGGCCTGCCGGAAGGCCGGCGTCCACCCCTCCCGCGACTTCGACCTCTCCCGCGTCCAGTGCGTCGCCACCACCGGCTCGCCCCTGCCGCCCGACGGATTCCGCTGGCTGCACGACGAGGTGCGCGACGACCTGTGGATCGCCTCGGTCAGCGGCGGCACCGACGTGTGCTCCTGCTTCGCCGGAGCCGTCCCCACCCTCCCGGTCTACGTCGGCGAACTCCAGGCACCCGGCCTCGGCACCGACCTCCAGTCCTGGGACCCGAGCGGCGAACCCCTCATCGACGAGGTCGGCGAACTCGTCGTCACCAACCCCATGCCGTCCATGCCCATCCGCTTCTGGAACGACCCCGACGGCAGCCGCTACCACGACAGCTACTTCGACACGTACCCCGGAGTGTGGCGCCACGGCGACTGGATCACCCTCACCTCACGCGGCTCCGTCGTCATCCACGGCCGCTCCGACTCCACCCTCAACCGCCAGGGCGTCCGCATGGGTTCGGCCGACATCTACGAAGCCGTCGAGCGGCTCCCCGAGATCCGCGAGTCCCTCGTCATCGGCATCGAACAGCCCGATGGCGGCTACTGGATGCCCCTCTTCGTCCACCTCGCTCCAGGAGCCGTGCTCGACGACGCCCTCCTGAGCCGCATCAAGCAGACGATCCGCGAGCAACTCTCACCTCGCCACATCCCCGACGAGGTCATCGAGGTACCCGGAGTCCCGCACACCCTCACCGGCAAGCGCATCGAGGTCCCGGTCAAACGCCTCCTCCAGGGCACCCCCTTGGAGAAGGCGGTCAACCCCGGCTCCATCGACAACCTCGACCTGCTCGGCTTCTACGAGGAACTGGCCCGCAAGCGCGCCTGACCAACCCCGTAATTCAGCGTCGCCTCGGGCGTGCTCCCCCCACGTCCGAGGGACGTTGTCAGTGCTGCCGGTTACTGTGAGTGAGCATTGATCGACTGCACGCAGGGGGAAAAATGGCACACACCCAGCACCAGACCATGCGACGCGTCCTGCGCCGCGAAATCGCCGGAACCATCGGGCTGTTGACCGACGAGCAGGACTTCACCGCGATGCGGCGGCGCTACCGCACCTTCACCTTCGACAGCCACGCGAGCTATCTCCAGCAGGTGGAAGCCCTGCTCCGAACCCTCGCCTCCCAGGGCGGCCACACCACGGTGGCACTCTTCGACCCCGAGGAGTACGCGGAATTCTGCGCCGAGCACGGCCTGGAACCCGACACACCGTCCAGCCGCACCCGCTTCACCGCGGAACTCGCCGCGACGGGCGCGACCGTTCCGTACGAGGGCCAGCCCCTCGACCACCTCGTCCCGAACCTCATCGACGAAGCCGTCCGCCAGGCCACTTGGGAGTACGCGACGACGCTGCTGTCCCGCATCGGCACCTGCGCGTCCTGCGGCGAGGACATCGGCCGAGTCGCCTTCGTGCGCGCCTCCGACCTGCTCGTCCGCATCCTCGACGCCTCGGGCCCGGGCGAACGCCACCTCGTGTGCAGCGTCTCCACGGAGCCCGAAACACTCGTAGCGGTCCTCCGTGCCGACGACGACCAGTACGGAACACCCCACCTGGACGAGGCCGAGGCACTCGAGTTCACCACCGTCCTCGCACTGGGCATCGCGACCCAGAGCCCCGGTGGCCTGGTCATGCGCGCCGGCACCCCCGACTCGACCGACCGTGTCTACGGCTGGCGCCTGCGCGGCGAAGGCCTGGAACCACTCACCGCAGGCGAGGTCTTCGACGCCTACTGCACCGACGTCGAATCCGGCGACCTCGTCTCCCCGGAGTCGGGCGTCGACTACTGCGCACCACCGGACCTGGGAGAGGACGGGCCTACGACACGGCACACGCACTGAACACACGAGGGGCGCCCCACCCTCAGGCGGAGCGCCTCTCGACCACGGTGCACGGCACCGGCGACTACTCGCCGGACAGCACCGCCTGGGCCGCCGTGCGCGCCTCCTCGGCGCTGTCGCAGGCACGCGCTGCCGCTGCCGCACGCTCGCACTGCGCCAGCGTGTACTTGGCCAGCGTCGCGCGTACATAAGGAATCGACGCGGCACCCATGGAGAGCGAGGTGACACCCAGACCGGTCAGCACACACGCGAGCAGCGGGTCCGAAGCGGCCTCGCCGCAGACACCACAGCTCTTGCCCTCGGCCTTGGCCGCCTCGGCGGACAGCGCGACCAGGTCGAGCAGCGCGGGCTGCCACGGATCCTGCAGCCGGGACACGGCACCCACCTGGCGGTCGGCGGCGAAGGTGTACTGCGCGAGGTCGTTGGTCCCCAGCGACAGGAACTCGACCTCCTGCAGGATCGACCGCGCCCGCAGAGCGGCCGACGGAATCTCGACCATGGCACCGAACTTCGCCTGCAGCCCCGCCTCACGGCACGCGTCGGCGAACGCCTTGGCGTCGGCACGGTCCGCGACCATCGGCGCCATCACGTCGAGGTAGACCGGCAGCCCCTCGGAAGCCTTCGCGAGCGCCGTCAGCTGCGTCCGCAGTACATCGGGGTGATCGAGCAGCGAGCGCAGTCCGCGCACACCCAGCGCCGGGTTCGGCTCGTCGGCCGGCGTCAGGAAGTCGAGCGGCTTGTCGGCGCCCGCGTCGAGCACCCGCACCACGACCCGCCCCTCGGGGAAGGCCTCCAGCACCTTGCGATACGCCTCGACCTGCTTCTCCTCGGACGGCGCGTTCTTGCTGTCGTCGAGGAAGAGGAACTCGGTACGGAACAGACCTACGCCCTCGGCACCGGCCTCGACCGCCGCGGGAACGTCCGCGGGACCACCGACATTGGCCAGCAGCGGCACCTTGTGCCCGTCCGAGGTGGCACCGGGCCCGGTCGTAGCGGCCAGCGCGGCCTTGCGCGCAGCAGCCGCGGCCTCCATCTCGGCCTTCTTCTCCGCACTCGGATTCACGAAGATCTCACCGGTACTGCCGTCCACGGCGACCAACGTGCCCTCGGCAAGCTCACCCGCACCCGGCAGCGCCACCACGGCGGGAACACCGAGCGCCCGAGCCAGGATCGCGCTGTGGCTGGTCGGCCCACCCTCCTCGGTGACGAAACCGAGGACCAGCGTCGGGTCCAGCAGAGCGGTGTCGGCGGGCGCCAGGTCACGAGCGATGAGGACGTACGGCTCGTCGCTGTCCGGCACACCCGGCATCGGCACACCGAGGAGCCGGGCGACGATACGGTTCCGCACGTCGTCGAGGTCCGCCACACGACCGGCGAGGTACTCACCGGCATTCGCCAGCAGCGCGCGATACGAGGCGAACGCGTCGTACACCCCGCGCTCCGCCGTGCTCCCGACCGCGATACGCCGCTCGACATCGGCCATGAGCTCCGGGTCCTGGGCCATCATGGCCTGGGCCTCGAGAACAGCCTGGGCTTCGCCGCCCGCCAGATTGCCGCGCGCCATCAGGTCGGCCGCAACGGCTTCGACGGCCTTGCGGGCGCGCCCCTGTTCGCGCTCCGCGTCCTCCGTCGGTATCTGCTTGGCAGGCGGCTCCAGCACCGCCGTCCCCATGTGCCGAACCTCGCCGATCGCCACACCGTGGCTCACGCCGACGCCTCGCAGCGTTGTCTCCATGTCACCCGTCTCCGATAGAGCGGCGGGTCCCGCCGCCGCGATGGTTGTCGTGCCTGCTGCTCATGACGGCAGGGAAGTCAGTGCCAGCTGAAGAGAACGTCGCCGGCCTTCACATCTCCGTCGACGCTGACATCGGAGAGGGACTCAGCCGTGGCTTCGAGTGCCACGATGGGGCAGATGGGGGACTTGCCGGCGGCCTCGACCGCAGCCGGGTCCCAGCGCACCACGGACTGGCCGCGCTGCACGGTGTCGCCCTTGTTGACGAGCAGCTCGAAGCCCTCGCCGTTGAGCTGAACGGTGTCGATACCGAGGTGCGTCAGTACTCCGTGCCCCTCGTCGTCGACCACGACGAAGGCGTGAGGGTGGAGAGAGACAACAACGCCGTCGATGGGGGCGACGGCCGCCGAGGCCTCCCGGACGGGGTCGATCGCGGTGCCGGGGCCCACCATGGCTCCGGAGAAGACCGGATCAGGTACAGCTGTGAGTCCGATGGTGCGTCCTGCAAGAGGGGACGTCACGGTGGTCATGGGAAGCCTCCCAGGGGCGGAGATTCAGATGGGCCGTCGCTGCCTGTCCTGGACGGCGCACTGCTCAGCAGCGTAAGTCATATGAAGTGCCGGTTCCGCACGAGAGGACCCGGTTGGCGAACGTGGAGCACAGCACAAACGATTTGCACGCGCTCCGAGGCCGCATGTAGAGTCGTACACCTGCTTGAGGCCGAGTGACGCGACCAAGCGTCCTTGCCTGGCAGCATCCAACTTGTCGGATCCTATCTCGGGGTCTGGTTCTGCATGTCCGCAGGACCGTGGTCAGAGAGACGGAAAATCACTGATAGAGTTTGGAACACCGAAGGGAAGCGCCCAGAGGAAAGCCACGAGAGATTTTCTCGGGTGAGTACGAAGGAAGCGTCCGTTCCTTGAGAACTCAACAGCGTGCCAAAAATCAACGCCAGATATGTTGATACCCCGTCCACCGCA
>NZ_LIQZ01000079.1:0-20363 GCF_001418655.1 Streptomyces phaeochromogenes
TCCGCGCGCTGGGTGTCGAGGATCCCGGACGCGTCGCGGTGGGTGAGGAGGGCGAGGACGACCTTCGTGTAGAGGGTCGACTGGAGGTAGGGCTCCGGCTTCTCCGGTGTGGCGAGCCACCGCTGGACGTCGGTGACGCCCGCCTCGGTGATCGCGTACCGCTTGCGCTCGGGGCCGTCGCCCGCCTCTATCCCGTCGACCTCCACGAGGCCGTTCTTCAGCAGCCGGGACATCGTCGAATAGACCTGGCCGTAGTGGAGCGGCCGGTCGTGACCGAACTTCTCGTCGAAGGCCCGCTTGAGGTCGTAACCGTGGCGGGGCCCGGACTCCAGGAGTCCTAGGAGCGTGTGACCGATGGACATGGTGTGACTATACACGCGGTGTATACATGAGGCGCGTACGCGTGTGGACAGTGTGATCGTCGACGATATCTTCACGTCACGCGATGGGGCTGCCTCAGAGGCCGTTCTCTTTCCGAACCTCGTGTGCGGATTCCGCTGGTCAGGCATGGGATTGCGGCCGTCGCGGAAACCTCGACTCGTTGCTGAACGAGTTGCCGTGGGGGTGGCGGATGCCGTCGATGCGAGCGGTTCTGGAAGCGCGGCGGAAGGCCGCGGTCGTGCGGGTGGAGGAGCTCGAAGCCGAACTCGAACGGGTTCGGGCGGACTTGGCGGACGCCGAAGAAGTCCTCAGGCGTCGGGCGATCGGCCTCGAGGAGTATCTGGAGACGCTGGCCGGGGAGGAAGTGCCTGCCGAGATGGTCGTCGGTGTGTCGCAGAGGAAGCCGGTCTGGCCGCGCCGTGCGGTGCCGCATCGGGAGAACGCGGCCGGGGCCGGGGACCTGTCGGTGGACTATCAGGCGGTGATGGCCGCCGCCGCGGAGGCTGGAGTCGAGGGGTTGGGTGCCCGGCGGGCGGCTGCGGTGCTGGGCTGGGACAGCGCGTCCGCCTCCCGCGTGGAGGGTGCGAGAGCACGTCTGAAAGGACTGGTGGAACGGGGCTGGCTGGTAGAGGCCAAGCCGGGACGGTTCACGTTGCCGGCCTCGGAAGAGACCGATGACGCAGGTGCTTCCGGGCGGCCAGGCGGCGGTTCATCAGCGCGATCATCGACCACCGGATGACGGCTTCACTCGTGTCGGTGCGACGCTCGTAGTCCCGGACCAGGCGCCGGCTGCGCAGGAGCCAGGCGAAGGATCTCTCGGCGACCCAGCGTCGGGGCAGTGCCTGGAAACCCTGGACGTCGCTCGGGCGGCGGACGATGTCCAGGGCGAGTCCGAGGTGCTGGGTGGTCCAGTCGGTGTGATGGCCGGTGTAGCCGCCGTCGGCCCAGACCCGTGCCAGCCGCCTGAAGCGGCCGGTTGCCGTCGTCAGAAGCCTCCGGGCGCCGTCCCGGTCGGTGGTGGACGCCGGTGTGACCAGCACGGCCAGCAGGAGTCCGAGCGTGTCGGTGAGCAGGTGCCGCTTGCGACCGTTGATTTCTTGCCCGCGTCGAACCCGCGTGAGTCGAGGGCGACCGTGGCGTCCGCTTTGACCGACTGGGAGTCCACCACGGCCGCACTCGGCTCCGGTGCACGGCCCTGCGACCGGCGGACTGCCTCCCGTAACCGTTCGTGCAGCTCGGTCACCAGCCCCGTGTTCCGCCAACGGGCGAAGAAGGCGTAGACCCGCGGCCAGGGCGGGAAGTCCGCAGGCATCGCCCGCCACTTGATGCCGTTGTCGACGAGGTAGCGCACCGCGTCAATCATCTGCCGGTGGCAGTAGCCCTCCGGACGCCCGCCGCGGCCCGCCAGCCAGCCCGGAACCGGCAGCAGCTCCCTCATCAGAGCCCATTCGGCATCGCTCATGTCCGAGCCGTACCGGGGCCGGCGATCCGGCCGGTCCACCGCGTTCCCGTATCTGTGAGCGAGACAGTCACACCCACGAGTGGACGAACTGGCCCCGGCGGCCACGACCACGCGACACTTCAACAACAGGGCCTCTTGCCTCTCGCTGGACTCGTCATCCGCGAGCTACCAAGAGGCCCTACTTGCATGCCTCCACACCGAACAACTCACCCGAACCAGGACGCCGTTCGAAGCCTCACCGACCACACGAGCGGATAGAGAACGGCCAGTTAGACCACAACCCTTTCTTCAGTGACCATTACTGAACCTTTCCATCTTGATCAGGTGGCAAGTTCGAGTGCGACGACGGCACGGACGACAGCGGTGATCCGGGTGGTGCTGCAGCGGAGCTTACGCAGGAGCCGCCAGCATTTGAGGATGGCCATGGCGCGTCCGCCCAGGCTGCGGATCTTGGTGTGATCGCGGTTGTGACGCCGATGCCGGCCGCGCAGGTTCTTGCCCCGGAACGGGACGCGGACAGCAGGGCCTGCGCCCTGATATGCCTTGTCCGCCCAGCACTTGACGTCGTCGGCCGTCAGGGCGGCGGGAATGCCGTGGGTCCGGGCCGCGGTCAGATTGTGCACGGCTGCGGGTAGGGCGTCCGAGGCCCAGAGCAGACGGCCGGCTGGATCCGCGAGGACCTGCACGTTGATCCCGTGGTGCTTCTTCTTCCCCGAGTAATACGGCTGGTCGGCAGCGATGCGGTCGATCGGCAGCACGGTGCCGTCGAGGACCACGTACGCCTTCTTCCGCACGGTCGTCATGGCCTGTTCCAGCGTGGGCGCGAGTGCGGCCAGAAGATCGACGGTCTCGCGTATGTACCGGTGGACCGTCGTGATACCGACGCGGAAACCTGCTGCGAGGCGAGCGTAGGTGTCGCGGCAGCGCAGGTGGGCCAGGACGAGCAGGGCCTGCCGGCCGCAGGTCAGGCGACGCCACCGGGAGCCGATCCGACGACGGTGACCTGCGAGGAGACCGGAGAGGTGTTGCAGGGTGCGGCTGGACAGATCGATACCGGACGGGTAGACAAGCGCGCGAAAGCTCCTGGCGGACTGGTGATCTTGGTCGTGAACCCGTCTACAAGAGCTTTTTCATGCCCACCGCCGCGGTCGCCCGTCCAATCACCCGTCAGGGTGGAAACGCCTCACGCCCTGTCATCAGGCAGCCAGCGCTCCATGCTGCCGACACTCACCTGCTGCTACCAGCACGCCTACTCACAACACGCGCTGAACTCCCCGTCACAACAAGGGAGTTCAGCGCCACACCTGTCTCCTCGGTTACGAATCCATGACATTGGGACGTACAACTGGGATCGCCCGGCTCGAGTCGTACCCACTGAACGCGGCCTTCCGCGCATAGAACCGACCGACTCGAAAGGCTCACGTATGTCCCGAGCACACCGCCGAACTCGTACCGCGCTCACAGCACCCCTGGCAGCCGCGGTGCTGCTCGCCGGAGGATTCGGCGCCATGGCCCTCACCGGGGGCTCGGCGCAGGCGGCCACCGGGTCCGCGGACGCGCAGGACGACTTCAACGGCGACGGATACGCCGACCTGGTCGTGTCGGCCCCGGACGCCACGATCTCCAGCCAGGCCAAGGCGGGCTATGTGGCCGTCACGTACGGCTCCGCCAGTGGCGTCTCAGCCTCCAACAAGAAGCTCATCAGCCGCTCCACCAGCGGCGTTCCCGGCTCCGCCACCGCGAACCAGCGCTTCGGAACCAACTTCACCAAGGGCGACCTGGACGGCGACGGCTTCAGCGACCTGGTGATCTCGGGCGGCAGTCCCGGCTCCGTCATCCTCTGGGGCTCCGCCTCCGGACTCACCGGCGGCACGGCCATACCCGGGTACGGGCAGTCCCCCACGACCGGTGACTTCGACGGCGACGGCAAGACGGACCTCGCCCTGTTCTCCTACCTGTCCGGCGCGGGCGACGACCCGTCGAGCGGCGACGCCACGGTGTGGAAGGGCCCGGTCTCCCGTGCCGGACAGCCCACCGCCACCCTGCCCCTGCTGGACAAGGCCGACTGGTGGGGCTACGACACCCCCGACGCGTCCTGCGCCACCAACGGCATCGGCTGCCAGGAGGACGGCGACTCGATCACCGGTCCCATCCGCTCCACCCGGACCGGCGACGTCAACGGCGACGGCAAGGACGACATCGTCGCCTGGAAGTACGCGGGCGACGGCCAGTGGGGCAACCATCTGCTCCTCGGCGGCGGCAGCACGGGCTTCACCACCGGCTGGACCCCCTCGGACGGCACGGCGACCGGCACGGGCACCGGCATCGGGGACGTGAACAACGACGGGTTCGACGACGTCGTGGTGGGCAACTACTGGAACGGCGGCAAGGTCCAGATCGCGTTCGGGGCGGCCTCCGGCCTGTCCGAGGAGCGCGTACAGGTCTTCGACCAGGACCTGCCCGGCTTCCCCGGCGTGGAGGAGGAGGGCGACGGGATCGGCTCCACGGTCTCGGTGGCGGACGTCAACGGTGACGGCTTCGGCGACATCGCGCTCGGCATCCCGGGCGAGGACATCGGCGACATCACCGACGCCGGCTCCGTCGCCCTGGTCCCCGGCAGCGCCACCGGCGTCACGGGCGCCGGCACGCAGACCTTCCACCAGGACACCGCCGGGGTGCCCGGAGTCGCCGAGGAGGACGACCAGTTCGGCGCGAGCAGCGCGCTGCTGGACCTCGACGGTGACGGCCACGCCGACCTCGCGGCCGGCTCCCTGGCCGAGAACAGCTGGAACGGCGCGGTCTGGGTGCTTCGCGGCACGGCGACCGGTCTCACGGCCACGTCGTCCCTCGCGTTCGGCGCCGGCGACCTCTCGGCGCCCGCCACGGGCGCCCGCTTCGGCGCGCTCCTGCGCTGAACGAGCCGATCGGGCAACGGGGGTTCGGTGGGGCGGCCTGGTGCCGCCCCACCGTCATGTCCGGCCGGGGCGAGCCGGCTTCGGCCGAGGTCCGCGGGCCGCCTCACCGCCTCGGTCCAGGTGCGTCGGCGCGAACATCCGCAGTACCGCAGGCAGCACGACCACCGAAGGGCCGGGCGTGGCGAGGGACTTGACGAGGTCGTCGGCCAGGGAGTCCGGGGTGGTGCGTACGCCGGGGACGCCGAAGGACTCCGCGAGCGCCACGAAGCCTCCTACTCCGACATGGTGTTCGGCCTGTTCGAAATCCTGGGCTACAACTCCAGCCCGCGGTTCCGCGACCTGGACGACCAGCGGTTCTGGCGGGCCACGATGCCCGGGGTGGAGACCGGGACGTACGCAGTGCTGGAGGACCTGGCCCGCAACCGCGTGAACCCGAACAAGGTGATCACGCACTGGCCGGTCATGCTGAAGGTCGCCGGTTCCCTGGTCACCAACCAGGTCCGCGCCTACGACCTGCTGCGCATGTTCGGCCGCGAGGGACGCCCTGCCCCGCTGGGGCAGGCGTTCGCCGAGTACGGGCGCATCGCCAAGACCGAACACCTGCTCCGCGTGATCGACCCGGTCGACGACACCTACCGCCGCCAGATGAACCGGCAGCTCACCGTGCAGGAGTCCCGCCACAAGCTCGCGCGCGACGTCTGCCACGGCAAGCGCGGCACCATCCACCAGGCGTACCGCGACGGCATGGAGGACCAGCTCGGGGCGCTCGGCCTGGTCCTCAACGCCATCGCGCTCCGGACGACCCGCTACATCGACGCCGCCGTCGAACAGCTCCGCGCCGAAGGCCACGAGATCCGCGACGAGGACATTGCCCGCCTGTCCCCGCTCAAGCACCGCAACCTGAACCTGCTCGGCCGCTACAGCTTCACCGCCTCCACCCCGGCCGCCGGCGCCCTACGCCCGCTATGCGACCCGGATGCGCCGGAGCTGGACGAGGACGAGTCGGCGGCCGACTGAAGCAGGCCTGTCAGCCGGCGGGCACCAGCGCGGCGTCGTACTGCTCGACGATCCAGGGCAGCACCACGCAGGAGAGCAGGAACCAGTCGCTGTAGCGGCACAGGTCCCAGTCGCGGACCGGGAAGTGGAACTCGGAGGCCGTGAACTCCTCCAAGGAGTCCCCAAGGGGCCGGTCTGCGTCAACGCCGCCCTCGAACCGGCCCAGCGTGCGCATCAGATGCACCTCGGCGTCGAACTCCGCCCAGCTGAAGTCCGAGAACAGCCACTCCTCGGCGTCCTCGGCCCGGATGTGGTCGTCGGCTACCGCGAGGGCGTGGAGGACCAGCTCGGCGTCCTCGGCCTGGACACCGGGCCAAGGCGTGCGCGTGCTGGTCGAGCCTCAGACCTCCGCGGCCTCGCCGGCCGGCCGTGTCGCGCCGAACTCGGCGGCGGCGAGGACAGAGTCCAGTCGGGCTCGCGTGGCGGCAAGGTCCCGCATGTGATCGTCGAGGCGGTCCCGCTCCGCGCGAAGCCGGGCGATCATCTCCGGGCCGGCGATACCAGTGTGCACGCACGGCAGGAACTCCACGATCGTCCGGCTGCTCAGCCCGGCAGCGTAGAGGAGCTGGATCCACCGCACTCGCTCGACCGTGTCCGGGGTGTAGAGGCGCTGCCCGCCTGTGCTGCGGCTCGACGCGATGAGCTGCTGCTGCTCGTAGTAGCGCAGCGCCCGCGTGCTCACTCCCGCGGCCGATGCCACCTCGCCGATTCGCATCCCGTCGCTCCCTCTGCTCCGCATGCCGCTGGGTCCCGGTTGCTGTCGGGCCGTCCCGGGGTTCGTCACCCAACTTGCCTTTGACGTTAACGTCAACTTTTACACTCCGGTCGCCGGCCATCAGCACCGGCGGAACCGACCATGACGGAGTAGGACCTCATGAGCACTGACGACACGACACCCGACGGCCTCATCCCCGCCGCCATCCTCGCCTCGGACACACCAGTCGCGGTATATGGATACGCCCGGGCCAAGGCGGGCGGGGAGGGCCGGATGCTCGGCGAGATCCAAGCGATCATCGGCCTCACCCGCAAGGAGGACGGATGCGAGCAGTACGTGGTGCACACCACGCCGGACCAGCCGGGCGCCTTCGCCTTCTACGAGCGCTGGTCCTCCGGCGCCCACTTGCTGGCGCACGTTTCGCAGCCGTTCATGCAGACGTACTTCGCCGCCATCGCGGGCCTGGTCGAGGGGGAACTGGAGGCCCACTGGCTGCACCCCCTCTCCTGACCCACGGCACACGGCTGGCCCCGCGCCACGCGGGGCCAGCCGCATCCGGATCGCCGTCCGCGATGGCACGGCCTGCGGGCAGAGGTATGGCTGCTGGCCGGTCCACGCTGCGCGCCGCCTGTCGGCAAAGGATCGAATGACGACAGACGGGCCGCGCGTCCAATGAACCCGTGCAATCCGGGGGTTCGCGACGGCGCGAATCCAATCAGATCCGATGGTGATTGCTGACAGGGTTTGACGACAGATGGGGTCCGATCCTCCGTACGGAAAGGCCCCGAGTGGCGAACCTGGTCCACAAGCGGGTCTCGACCGACCAGCAGTCCAGGCGGTGTTCGAAACGCGTCCGGCCCTGCGCATTGTCGGCAGTCACAGGCAGCAGGGACCGTCTCCACGCATATCGCACCGCACTATCCTCCTCCTTTTCGGCACACGAGCGAGTGGTTATCGCGTCGGGGCGTCAGCCGCAGTGTTCCCGCGCCCACCTTCGCGTCGAAGGCCCAGCGCGCCCCGTCAGCCACCAGCCACAACACCACCGGTCCCCGCGCCGCCATATTCAGCAGGGCCGCGTACTTGCGCCGGTGATTGTTCCTGGCCGTCGCCTGCGGATTCACGCCCAGCCTCAGCAATGAGTTCAGCAATTCCAGCAGCCCGTCTGTCCCTTCGACCCGGGCCTTGGCCTCCATCGCCAGCACGGGAAGGCCGCCGCCGTCCTCCACCACCGCATCGAACTCGCCCTGCTCAATACAGATGTCCGCACCCGCCACCCCGTGATCCACAAGCAACTCCGCCGCAGCAGCCATCTGGATCAGATACTCCAGGTTCACCGCCATGCCCCGACCGTTGCGGCTGAACAGGGCATACCGCCCCCCTGAAGCCTTGGACCGGAAGGCCTGCGGCACAACAAATCCCGCAGAGTCCACATGCAGCACCCGCGCATCGAGCGCCGCCAGGAAACCCGCCGCCTCATCCGCGCGAAGACCCCGCCGAGACGCAGCCAGGTCCGGCGATACGACATCGGGCCGCACGGCCGCGAATCCGACCGCCCACGCCTGCAGCAGCGCGTCCAGCCGCCGCACCGCACCCGGACACCGCACCTCCGCTGCTCTCTCCAACTCCCCGGACTCCCTGAGCATCCCCTCCCACCAACCATCGCCCAACACCGCCCGGACGTCCTCACCGGCTCCCATGTCCCGCCCCTCCCACAGCACTTCCTGCGCGCCTTCCACCACACTCTGGGCACAACTCTCCGCCAGCTCAGTGGACGTTAAGTCCGATCTTCCTCGGTTCGTGATCGCTCGATCGAGGTACTGATCGTCGGGCAGGCCATCCGCTGGGCATGTGCATGCCGAGATGCGGGCATGGATCGAGAGCCGTACCCCAGCGACTTGGCGGACGAGCAGTGGGCGTTGATCGAGCCGATGATCACGGCCTGGAGACAGGACCGGGTGGCACGGTCAGCGACCGGAGATCCCGGATCCTGCGATCTGCGGGAGGTCGTGAACGCGATCTTTTACCAGAGCCGGACGGGCTGCCAGTGGCGCTACCTGCCCCATGACCTGCCGGCCTGGTCGGCGGTGTTCTACTACTTCGGCCTGTGGCGCCAGGATGGCCTTGACCAGAGGATTCAGGAACTCCTGCGCTGCCAGGTACGGGAGAGAGCCCGGCGATTGGAGGACCCGTCCCTCGGGATCCTCGATACCCAGTCCGTGCGCGCGGCCGCGGGTGTCCCGAAGACCACGACGGGACTGGACGCCGACAAGAAGGTGTCGGGCCGCAAGCGGGGCCTGGCCGTCGACGTGCTGGGGCTGATCATCGGCGTCGTCGTGCTGGCCGCATCCGCCCACGACAACACGGCCGGCACCGCCCTGCTCGACCAGGCCGCCGAGCGGTGCGGGATGCGCCTGGAGAAGGCTCTGGTGGACCAGGGCTTCAAGGACGAAGTCCTCATCCATGGCGCGTTGTTGGACATCGACGTCGAAGTCGTCCGCCGCAACCCGGCCGACCAGGGCAAAGGCTTCGTCCCGCAACCGAAGAGGTGGATCGTGGAGCAGGTCAACGGCACGTTGATGCTGCACCGTCGCCTGGCCCGCGAGTACGATCACCGGCCCGACACGTCCGCCTCGCGCGTCTACTGGGCCTCGATCGCGAACATGACCCGCCGTCTGACCACACCGAGTCCAGCCTGGCGCGACGCCCTCGGACTGGCCGCGTGAACGTCATCGAGCTCCTGGCCGACCTCCAGGCCCAGCACGACGAGATCCATCACTTGACCGCCGCCCTGACCGAGACCGAAGCGCGACTCGCGAACCTGGTCACCACCCGGAAGGTCATCGCCGAACTCGCACCGGCTTCAGGCCAACCCGCACCGCCCGAGACGAACACCGCCTACCAGGCCATCGTGAACACCTTCAACCAGCATCCCGATCAAGAGTTCCGAGCCCGTGAACTGCACGAACACCTCGGCATGCCGACCGACGAGGCATCCGTCAACATCACCCGCAGCCGCCTCGGACGCCTCACCCGCCAAGGCTTCCTCACTCAACCCGGACGAGGCCGCTACCAGAAGCGGACTTAACGTCCACTCAGAGGTCCTTGGCACCTGGGTAGTGCTGGCGAAGTTCGCTGAGTACGCGCTCATCGGCAGCCCTGACATCCCACAAGGAGCTGTCGAACTCGGTCAGGACGAGCACCAGTTCGTCCCCGGCGAACCCACGTGCTTCGGCGTCGATCAACTGGAGGAAGGGGGTCGTCAACGACAACAGCGTCAATGTGTCCATCCCGGCGTCGGCGGACCTGCTCGCCATCTCGACACAGCGAGGATCGACGATCTCGTCGAACTCGACGCGCCACGTCAGGTCTAGGCCGAAGCTGCCGAGGCGAACCAGTAGCTCAGCCAGGGGTACGTAGTGCTTTCCGTGCCAGGCAGGAAACGTGATCCCCTTCATGCCCACCTCTGCTTCGGCTGTATCGCGCGCCATGCAGCCCCCCTTCGTTCAGCAAACAGTAGGCCACGTCCCTGATCAGCTCGCACGACCCATCGGACAGGCCCTAGGGCCTGTTGTGAAAGTGGCGCGGTCGCCCGAAGGGCGGCCACGCGGCAGGCGCCGCTTCGTATCAGGCTCCGGAGGACCGCTGTCTCTGGGAGTCGTGGGCCGCGAGCGGAAGACTGCGCAGCGACAGTGCGCTCGGCGCTGGCAGCGCTCCGTGGGCCGCCTCGGCGCGGAACGACTGGAGCAAGTACGCCACCAGACGCCGGGACGCCGCACGGTCATCCGGCAATGCGGTGACGAGACCGCAGTGGGACAACAGGGCCACGGCAAGGTCGGAGGGGTGGAAGTCGGCCCGAAGCACGCCCGCCGCCTGAGCCCTGCGGACCAGGGTCATGAAGTCCTGCTCGGCCTGTTCCCGTGCCCGCGCGTGTTCTCGCGTGCTGTCCGGAAAGGCCGCGACGAACGCGGCCGGGAAGCCCCGTTCCTCCCGTTGTAGTTCGCAGACCGTCTCGACCAGTCGCTGGAAGCCCTGCCACGGATCGGGGTCGGCCAGCGCCTCGGTGAGCGCCCGAGCACAGGTGTCCATCTGGTGCGCGAACGCGGCCCGCACCAGGGCGTCCCGCGTCGGGAAACGCCGGTACAGCGTCGCCACGCCGACCCCCGCCCGCCGGGCCACGGTCGCCATGGGCGCGTTGATGCCGTGCTCGGCAAAGACCACGCGGGCAGCCGAGAGGATGCGCCGCCGGTTGCGCCGGGCGTCCGCCCGCAGACTGTCCTGCCCCGCGATCCGAGAGGATTCCCCCACCGCTGTCTCTCACCTCCGGTCAAATGGACGATGTCGTCCGCTTGCCAGCCTACGCTCGGCGCCACGATCCCCCGCACGGCCACTGGTGGCGAAGGTGAGAACGCAACGATGGACGACCGCACGATGAAAGCCGTACTGTTCGACCGCTTCGGCGGCCCCGAGGTGCTGTATGTGGGCCGGGTGCCACGTCCCGGACCGGAACCCGGCGAGGTCCTCGTGCGCGTGCGCGCGTTCAGCGTGAACGGCGGCGAACTGGCGGCCCGTTCCGGTAGGGCTCGCCTCATCACCGGCCGGAAGTTCCCGCAGCGCATCGGGCTCGACTTCACTGGCGAGATCACCGCACTCGGCACCGGCGCGACCGGCGTAGCGGTCGGCGACCAGGTGTGGGGCGTCCTGGGTCGCAGCTCCGGATTCGGCAGCGCCGCCGAGTACGTGACGGTACGGCCCGAACGTCTCGGCCGGGTCCCGGACGGACTGGACCTCGTGGCCGCTGCCGCGCTGCCGGTGGCCACCACGGCCGTCACGGCCCTCCGCGACAAGGCCGCACTGCGCCCCGGCGAACGGCTGCTTGTACGGGGCGCGGCGGGCGGCGTCGGCAATGCCGCCGTCCAGCTGGGACAGGCGTACGGTGCCGAGGTCACGGCCCTGGCCCGCGCTGCCAACCTCGACTTCGTCCGTACGCTCGGTGCTCACCACGCCGTCGACCACCGGACCGTGTCCCCTGCGGAACTGGGACTGTTCGACGTGGTCCTCGACACGGCGGGCACCGACCTGCGCACCGTACGGCGGATGCTGAAGCCGGGCGGACGCATGGTCACCATCGCCTTCGACCTGACGCGGCCCGCCGCCTCGCTGGGCTACATCGCGGCCAGCGCCGTCCACGGACGCGGCCGGGTGCGCTTCTTCAGCGGCAACCCCGAACGTGCGCTCTTCGACGACCTCGCCCGCCAGGTGACAGAGGGGAAGCTGCGGCCGGCGGTGGACACGGTCTTCCCGCTGGAAGAGACAGCGGCCGCACACCGGGCGCTGGAGGCGGGCGGGGTGCGGGGCAAGTACGTGGTCAGGGTCGACTAGGGTTTGTTGGGAAAGTGCTGGTCACAGCCACTCGTTGAGGGCTGCGACCAACACGGTCGCCTCGTAGCAAACGGCGAGCTTGTCGTATCTCGTGGCCACGGCCCGGTGGCGCTTGAGGCAGTTGATCCCGCACTCGACGGCATGCCGCTCGCGGTAGTCGGTTTTGTCGAACTTCGGCGGCCGACCGCCTCGGGCACCGAGCTTCTGGCGGTTGCGGACGCGGTCGGCGGGGACCGGGATGGTCGCCTTGATCCCGCGTCTGCGCAGGCAGGCCCGGTTGAGGCGGGAGTCGTACGCTTTGTCGGCCCGCACCCGGTCCGGCCGCCTGCGGGACCTGCCCGGACCAAGGCGAGGTACCCGGATGGCTTCCAGGACCGGCTCGAATTGCGGCGAGTCACCCCGCTGGCCGGCTGTGATCACGACGCTCAGCGGCTTCTGCCCCTGCTCGACGGCAAGGTGGATCTTGGTGGTCGGGCCGCCTCAGGAACGTCCGAGACCATGGTCGGCCGGCTCAGCGGCAATGCCGCCGGGCGGTTCCTATTGCAGATCCCCTTTTCCGAGGCCCCGGCGGCGTGCTGGTGGGCCCGGCAGACGGTGGAGTCGATATTCACGTCCCAGGTGATCAGGCCCTTCGCGTCCGCCTGAGCTTGGAGCTGAGTGACGAACCACCGAATGCCGTCTATCAGCTGCCCTCGCGTCCACACCGGCGGACGGCCCAGCTTGATGCCCTGCGGCAACAACGGCTCAAGCCGGGCCCACTGTCCATTCGTCAGATCACCACGCCCCACGGGGCGTGATCATCCACGACCAAGATCCACTTTCGCAACGGACCCTAGACCGACGGTGGAGTCCTGAGCAGGTCTGATAGGCCCTGCGCGCCCAGTTTCCCGACCGGCCGGAGATGCACGTGGTCCACGAGACCGTCTACCAGACACATTCCCACTGGGCTCCGTGGGCCGTCGCTGACGCGGCCAACCTCCCGCCGCCACACGGTTCCGGTCAGGAACCGCGCGACACGGTGCGCAGCGCTTTCAGGAGGGCGCGTGACGCAAGGCCCAGTCCAGCGCGTAGTCGGCGACCTCCTCCCAGCCCGGTTCCGCGCACGTCCAGTGCGACCGCTCAGGAAACTCGTGGTAGTCGGTGATGGTCCCCGGCCCCTTGTAGTGGCGGAAGTTGGACTTGTTCACCGCGGGCGGCATGATGTGGTCCCGCCCGCCGGCGAGGAACAGCAGCGGGGCCCGCTCGGGGTTGTGGAAGTCGACCCAGGTCTCCCGTTTGCCGGGTGTGAGGTTGGCGATCAGCCCGTATGTCCACACCCAGCTGCCCGGTGCCGCGATCGCGTACCGGTCGTAGGCCGCCTGCGCGTCGTCCTGCGGCAGGGTGTTGGTGAAGGCGTAGTGGAACTGCTCAGGGGTGAAGCCCGCCGCCTGGTGCCTCTTGGCTGGATTGTTGAAGATCGGGAAGAGGGACCGTAGCTGTGAGGGCGGGTTGACCCGGATGCCCTGTGGCGGCGCCGAGTCGATGACTACTCCGGCCGCGCCATGGCCCCGGTCTAGGAGGAGTTGGGTGAGCAGCCCGCCGAAGGAGTGGCCGATGAGGACCGGCTTCTCCGGCAGCCCGGTGATCACCTTCTCCAGGTGGGCGACGGTCTCGGGTACGGTCAGCGACGCGATGGGAGAGGGATCGGCCCGCAGTGCCTCCACCTCGGCCTTGAATCCGGGGTACGCCGGTGCGATCACCTTGTGCCCCTTCGCTTCGTAGTGCGGGATCCACTGCTCCCAGCTGCGCGGGGTCACCCACAGCCCGTGGATCAGCACGATCGTGCTCATTTGCCGTGCCTTTCCAGGAAGGCGAGCAGGTCTTCGGCGAGCGTCTGCTTATGGGTGTCGGTCAGGCCGTGGGGGGCTCCTGGGTAGACGAGCAGTTCGGCGTCCTTGACCAGTGCCGCCGACGCCTTGCCGCCGACCTCGAACGGTACGACCTGGTCGGCGTCTCCGTGGATCACCAGGGTGGGCACGTCGAAGCGGGCCAGGTCGGCGCGGAAGTCGGTGGCGGAGAAGGCGGCGATCGACTCGTACGCGTTGCGGTGTCCGGCGGCCATCGACTGCAGCCAGAAGGCGTCGCGGACGCCCTGGGAGACGGGCGTGGTGGGGTGGTTGAAGAACGGGCCGTCGGCGAGGTCCTGGTAGAGCTGGGAGCGGTCGGCGAGCGAGCCGGCGCGCAGGCCGTCGAAGACCTCGGCCGGGACACCGTCCGGGTTGTCGTCCCGGCGGACCATCAGCGGCGGCACCGCGGCCACCAGCACCGCCTGGGCGACGCGGGCGGTGCCGTGCCGGCCGATGTAGCGGGTGATCTCGCCGCCGCCGGTGGAGAAGCCGACCAGGGTCACCTCCTGGAGGTCCAGGTGGTCCAGGAGGGTGGCGAGGTCGTCGGCGTAGGTGTCCATCTCGTTGCCGTGCCAGGTCTGCGTGGACCGGCCGTGGCCGCGGCGGTCGTGGGCGATGGCGCGGTAGCCGTGGCCGGCGAGGAAGAGCTGCTGCGCCTCCCAGCTGTCGGAGTTCAGCGGCCAGCCGTGGCTGAGCACGACGGGGCGGCCGGTCCCCCAGTCCTTGTAGAAGATGCGGGTGCCGTCGGAGGTGGTGACGTGGGTCATCGTGCTGCCTTTCCGATAAGGGTGGCGGTGATCCGCGGTTCGGAGATCATCGCCACGTGCGAAGCCCTGACCTCGACGGTGAGCGCGCCGGCCCGTTCGGCCATGAAGCGCTGCGCGGCGGCCGGGATGAGGTTGTCCTCGCGGGCGACCAGGTAGTACGAGGGCACCGTCTTCCAGGCCGGCGTGCCGGACGTCTCGGAGAGGGTCGCGGTGTCGCCGGGCCGCTGCGTCGCCCACAGCAGGTCGGCCTCCGGCCGGGACAGGTCGCCGGCGAACACCTCGCGGAAGGCGGTCCGCTTCACGTATCCCTCGACACCCTGCGGATGGTGGCGGAGGTCCAGCTCGGCCTGGGTGAGCCGGGTGCCGGGGAACATCGTCTGCAGGTCGGACACGGTGTCGCCGGCGTCGGGTGCGAAGGCGGCCACGTAGACCAGTGCCCGTACCCGCTCGTTGCCGTACGCGGCGTTGGTGATCAGCATGCCGCCGTAGGAGTGCCCGACGAGGACGAGGGGGCCGGGCAGGCTGTCGAGGAAGGCGGCGAGGTAGGCGGAGTCGGCGTGCACACCGCGCAGCGGGTTGGGCGGGGCGATGACGGAGTGGCCGTCGCGGGTCAGGTACGCGATCACCTGGGACCAGCCGGCGGCGTCGGCGAAGGCGCCATGCACCAGCACGATCGTGGGCTTCGGCCGCGGGACGTGCCCGGTCGCCGCGGCCGGGCCGCCGACGCCGACGGTCGCGGCGACGGCGGCCCCGGCCAGGAAAGTTCTACGGGGAACGGGAGGAGGCATAAGGAGACGTGCCCCTTTCTCGGGGTCTCGGGCTCTCTCGGAAGCAGGCCTGCGCGGCCGTACGACGAGGAAAGCAGCGCCCGTTCGGCCGGACCATGCAGAACGGCACGCAGAACTACCGCGCGGACGCCCCCGGAAATCGCCCGGTGTGCCTCAGTCGGTCGACGCCGCGAGCGCCGACAGTGCCTCCCGCACCTCGGCGGCCACCGGATGCAGCGGTTGGTCGTCGATCACCTCCAGCGCCCGGAGCAACTCGGCGCGAGCGCGCGTGCGTTCGCCCAGCCCGGCCAGGGCGAGCCCCCTGGCGAGGTGGAGGCGGCAGGTCAGCGCGGGGACGCCGTACGCGGTCGCCAGCGGTTCAGCTCGCCCGGCCTCGTCGAGCGACTCCGTCCACCGTCCGAGAAGGGCCAGCACATGCGCGGTGTCCACCACGGCCCCGGCCCGCACACTGAGCCCCGGGCGTGCCGCCACCGGACGTGCCGCCACCTCGCGCAGCCCTTCCCGGTACGTGGTGAGGGCCTCCTCGTAGCGGCGGAGTCCGATCTGCATCCCTCCCATGCGGATGAACAACTGGACGTACCCGTCGTGGTCGCCGGCGAGGTCGGCCGGGCGCAGAGCCGCACGGATCATCTCCAGCGCCTCGGCGTGCCGCCCGGCGCTTTTCAGGGCGTCCGCCGCGTACTGCAACGCCCACGCCTCCTCCTTGAGGTCCCCCTCCGCCGCCGCGATGTCCCGCGCGGCCAGGGCCGTCCGCAGACCCTCCTCCCAACGCCGGGCGCAGTTCGAGGCGGCCCACGAAAGGTAGTTGAGGTGCACGGTCTCCAGACGGCGGTCGCCCAGCTCCACGGCGGCCGCCCGGGAGAGTCCGTACACCTCGTACCAGCCGCGCCAGGCCATGGTGGTGTCGGAATACCAGTGCAGCGCCTCGGCGGTCTCCACCACCCGCCGGTGCTCCCCGGCCCGGGCGGCGATCCGCAGGGCGCCCAGCCAGTTCTCCGCCTCGGCCCGCAGCCAGTAGGCCGCCTCGTCCGCCGTACCGAGGGGGACCGGCCCGCTCCAGTTGCCGGGCGGGGCACCGTGCCCGGGTTCGAACCAGCGGCCCGCGGTGACCGTGATCTCCAGCAGCCGCCGCGCCATACCGAGCCGGACGGTCGTCCGCTCACCCTCCGGCTCCTCGCCCCGCAGTCGCTCACCGGCGAAGAGCCGTAGCAGGTCGTGGAGTTGGTACCGGTCGGTGCCCTGTGGCTGGAGCAGTCCGAGCTCCACCAGCTCGTCGAGCACGTCCACGGTGTCCGCCAGGGTGTCGTCGGTCACCAGGACGACCAGCGGGGCCGATAAGTCGGTGCCCGGCAGGTGCGCCAGCCGTCGGAACACCCGCCGCGCCCGGGGGGAGAGTTGGGCGTGGGAGAGCGTGAAGGCGGCCACCACGCTGACGTCGCCGCTGCGCAGGGAGGCCAGTCGCCGGTCCTCCCCCGCGAGCCGGTCGACCAGGTGGCGCACCGACCAGCCGGACCTGGTGGACAGGCGGGTGCCGGCGATCCGCAGCGCCAGCGGCAGGTGCCCGCACAGCCGGGACACCTCGGCGACGTCGGCGGCGGCCGAGGGCAGAGCCGCCTGATCGGCGACCGTCCGCAGCAGCGCCGCCGACTCCTCCGGTGTGAAGGGGGACAGGACCAGCCGCCGGACACCCTCCAGGCCGCTGAGCACACGCCGGCAGGTCACCAGCACCAGCCCGGCCCCCTCACCCGGGAGCAGTGGCCGCACCTGCGCTTCGTCGGCGGCGTTGTCCAGTACCAGCAGGCAGCGCCGCTCACGCAGCACCGCCCGTAACTGGGCACACCGCTCCTCGTCCGAGGCGGCGATGGCACGGACCGGGATCTCCAGCGCCCGCAGCAGCCGCACCGCGACGTCGCCCGCGGAGGGCGGGGCGGCATCGACACCACGCAGATCGACGTAGAGGCAGCCACCGGGGTAGTCGCCGCGGAGCGCTTCGGCCGCCCGCAGCACGACGGTGGTCTTGCCGACCCCGGCCTGCCCGTGTACCAGGACGACCGGTGCGGGGCCGCCACGGGCACCATCGGCCGCGGTACGGCGGACCGCCTCCAGTTCGTCCACCCGGCCCGTGAAGTCGGGAACCGCGCGCGGAGGTTCGCACGGACCGGGCCGGGCGGCGGCGGTGTTCCGGCGCAGTGCGCGCGCGTCCTCCTCCAGGCGCCGGCGCTCCTCTTCGCCTACCCTCAGCGCAACGGCGAGCGCGGCGAGCGTCCGGGGCTGCGGCGCCCGGCTGTGCCCCCGCTCCATGTCGCTGATGGCCCGGGCGCTGACCCCCGACGCCTCGGCCAACTCCTCCAACGTCATACCGGCAGCCCGCCGCAGCTCCCGGAGCCGCTTCCCCATCGTCATGAGCCCCCCAGCCATGTGATCAAGCCGATGCTATGAGGGATGCCGCGGTAGTGGCAGTCTGCAGTGCCGAAGCACTTCCGGAACGCCTCGCCGGCGTGGAAGCTCGCGTGGCCTTCACCGGGCACGGGTAGGCCACCCACTTCAGAAGCGGTGTCTGAGCTTGACTCTGTCGGGGATCTTGGCGTTTCGCGGTGCGGCAGCATGGTCAACGGGCATGCTCGGGTAGTTCCGATGACCGATGTAGTTGTCGAGGTGCCCGTTGTTCCTGCGTCCACGTTCCGGTGAGCAGGTCTCGTCTCTGACTGCGCCGGTCGCGCAGGCGAGCAACCCGGGCAAGTGGAGTGAACAGTCAACGAGTTCGCCCACTGATATGGCATGCGCCCCTGCCGCTACCGAGGACAGGGAAAGGCCCACATCCAGCAGGACACTTCACCGACGAATGCGCGACACCTCAGCATGCGAGCCCCCAGTCCCGGGGCCGTATTCGGCCGCTATCCCTTCCCAGTGGCAGCCGATGGACCGTCAGGCAATCCTCACGTACCTTCGGGCAGTTCTGCCTTTCTGGGGCTGGTCAGCGACCTCGCTGACGAAAGAGGATCATCCACGAACTCCGCGCGGTGGCTTCACTCATCGACTCTCAACGGAGCGGCACGCGAGGCGATTTCGTCCTGGCTGGTCGCTCCTGCTCCTGCTCTAGAAGGTGGACATTCCCCATGAAGCAAATCGCCAGACGGGCGGCCCTGGCCGCGTTTACGTCCGTCGCGGTAACGGCCTCACTCACCGTCGGCGCGACGAACGCATTCGCGATCAACGAAGGCACGTGCAGCCGGAGCGACTTCCTGCAGGTCACCATCCACCGGCCCGGCGAGAACTCACAGATGCGGTGTTACGCCAATGCCGGAGAGGCCGACCTGCTCTCCACGAACTGGTGGGTCACCCGGATCTCGACCGGCAACAACCGTGTCCAGTGGTACGGCGACGGCAGGTGGCAGCCCGCTGCGGCGATCGACAAGTGGACCGTCTACACCTGGCCGAACCATCCCGGTGGCGTCCGCATGAACAAGGTCAGGATCCTCTGAAGCACCGGCCGTGCGGGACGGCGATCCTGCCGATCGCCGTCCCCAGTCGGCACGGCCACTTGCCGTAGCCCTCCTACTGATCGCGAGAACGACGGAGCCGGCTCTCCCTGGGTGGCCGGACGGCGTCGAACAGGTGGGTGCCTGCGGCCGGCGCCGAGGCGGCCCAAACGGCTGGGAGGGCGTGACATACCGGACCCTTGCCCGGGATGACCACGCCTTCTGCGGCGGTACCTTCGCGTGTGACGTCAGCCAACTGAGCAGTTCGCACCGCTAGTTGAGAGAAGCCTGCATCCGCTGCCCGATGCTCCACGTCAACACCAAGATGCCGCCCCGCCTCGAAACCGGAGGCCGACCTCCTGGACTGTCGAGCACGTGCCGAAGCCGAGGACTGGGTCGGCGAGACCGAAGGCATCGACCTCACCCTCCCCTTCCTCCGCGCCGACACAAAAGCTGACGACGAGAGTCAGTACCGAAAGCTGGCTCGGCCCTCACTGAGATAGATCATCCAGGGGCGAAGCAGCTCACCACCCGCCACAGGCCGCAGTTCCACCCTGAGATCTCTCACGGCGGCAATCGCCCCGATCAGGTGCCCAGGAAAGTGCTGGCGTCGCGCCTCCTCCTGAGCGGCGAAGAGCGGACCGAGCAAATCCCAGCCTGCTCCTGGCACGAAGCGGCAGAGAAACCACGGTTGATCGATGCTCACGTCCCACAGCGCGCCGAAGCTGATGTCCCAGGTCGGCCTGCGGGTGAGCGAGGCATGCAAGCTCGACCTGGCCGACATCAAGTGGGACCTGGGCCGCTTCGGCAAGCTCCACGTTCGCCACGGCAAGGGCACCCGTGGATCGGGGCCACGTGAGCGGATGGTGCCGCTGATCAACGGCGCTGATCGGACGCTTCGATGGTTCATCGAGGACGTCTGGGGCCAGTTCGACGACGATCACACACGCCCTGGTGCCCCGCTGTTTCCCTCCGAGCGTAAGAGCACCGATGGCTCCTCCCGCCGGGTTGGCGACGACGCCCTGCGAAGCGGGCTCAAGGACGCGGCCAAAGCGCACCTGCCGGGGTGGGGCGAGACGCTGACTCCGCACGTCCTTCGGCACTTCTGCGCGTCCCAACTCTACGGGAACGGGCTTGACTTGCTCGCAATCCAGGAGGTTTTGGGGCACTCCTGGATTGCCACGACCATGCGATACATCCACGTCCAGCAGACCCGGGTTGAAGATGCCTGGGTCGCCGGGACGGAACGGGCCGCGAAGCGGCTGGAAGGACTGGTCCGATGAGGTGGAACCTACGGCTGACCGCCGCGAACAAGGGCGTCTGGAAAGCCTCCGAGCTCTAGCGGAGCCTTGCAGAGCACGGCCTGGTGATCTCGGCCGGGAAGATGTCCGGACTGTGGTCCGGCCAGCCCGTCTCACTCAAGCTGGAGGACCTGGACGTCATTTGCGTCGCCCTCGGCTGCGAGATCAGCGATCTGCTGATCCCCGAGCCGGAGAAAGTCCGGCGCCTCGGCGAGGAGACCGGCCTGCAGGCCG
>NZ_LIQZ01000079.1:20388-20793 GCF_001418655.1 Streptomyces phaeochromogenes
CGCCGCAACGAGGAGCCTGCCGAGTGCAGGGGCTGTCGGCGAACAGTGCGGTTGAAGAAGGGCTACTGCCGTCTGTGCTGGCATCAGGCGAGTCAGGACGCCAGGGGGCAAGTCACCGTCTTGGAGCCCTACTTGGAGAAGGTGCAGCATCATCAACTGTTTTTCATCAGCCTCCATCGTCCGCGTCAGCCCGGTCCTCCCAGAGGTAAGCAGGGACGACGTCGGGGTCGCCCGCGCCACCCCGACGTCGTCCCTGCTTACCTCTGGGAGGACCGGGCTGACGCGGGCGATGGAGGCTGATGAAAAACAGTTGATGATGCTGCACCTTCTGCAAGTAGGGCTCCAAGACGGTGAGTTGCTCCCTGTCGTCCTGACTCGCCTGATGCCAGCACAGACGGCAGTAGC
>NZ_LIQZ01000008.1 GCF_001418655.1 Streptomyces phaeochromogenes
CCTGGGAATGTTCATGATCCCCGAGATCGTCAGCCCGTTGGCCTCGTACGTGACCGCGTACTGGGTGTAGGCGTCGGTCCGCACGCGTACGTTCCCGAGCCTGAGGTCGGAGCCCCGGTGCTCGCGCTGGATCAGCCCCGGGATCGACACGGGGTTGGCCGGAGTCGGGGTGGGGGTGGGCGTCGCGCTGGGGGTCTTGGCGGAAGCGCGGGCCGACGTCGCCGGACCTGTGGGCTCGGCGTCGCCGTCCCCGGTGCAGCCGACAGCGGCCACCAGTACCAGCCCCGCGGCACCACAGGCCACGCTCCGAAACCGCATACGGCCAGTATCCCCCCGATCGGCCGCTACGAGAGGTGCCGTACGAGTTCTCGACTGCGGGACGGCCGGGAGGGCACGACCCCGCGGCCGTCCATCACCCCGGGACGGCGGCCGCACCGCTGGAAGTGACCTGGCTCCCCGTGTCGGAGAAGATGACCCCGGGTTCGGAGGGCGCCTGGTTCAGGACCCACAGACCGATCAGGGTGGCCAGCGTGAAGACGACCGCGATCAGGACCGCGAGCACGAGCCGACGACGCCGCTCGCGGCGCAGCCAGTCGCCGCGGGCCGTGCGGTAGGCGTCAGGGGCCGGGTGCACCCCGCCGGCCAGCGCCTCCAGGGCCTCGCGCAGCTCTTGTTCCGTACGGTCCGGCTCGTGTTCCGTACGGTCCGGAGAGGTGTCGTTCATCGCCGGGCCTCCATCGCCTGGGTCAGGGCGGCGATGCCGCGTGCGGTGTGTGTCTTGACCGATCCGCAGGAGATTCCCATCGCGGCGGCTATCTCGCTCTCCTTCAGGCCGAGCCAGTGGCGCAGCACGAGCGCCTCGCGCTGCCGCGCGGGCAGTTGCTGCAGCGCGTCGATCAGTACGCGCTGGTCGTCGTGGAGCAGTGCGGTGCTCTCGGCGGAGGCCACGACGTCGCTCGGCGGGTTCTCGACGTGCTTGCGCGCGACCTGGAGGTGGCGTATCCGCATCCGCGTCAGATTGCACACCGTGGACCGCAGATAGGCCTCCGCCGCCCCGGCGTCCCGCAGTCGGCGCCACTTCCGGTAGATCTGGTAGTACGCCTCGGCCACGACGTTCTCCGGATCGTCGGCGCCGAGCAGTACGGCCAGGCGCAGCATCGAGGAGTAGTGCACCTCGAAGAGCCGGGCCAGGGCGGCTTCCCGTTCCAGGTCGACCGGATCGCCGACCGCGGGGGACAGGGGTGTCGTCTCCTCGGACGCCCCTTCGCGTACGCCGTCGGGGCGGGACTCTTCATCGAGGCCGGGACGGCCCGCGCCCGGCGGCCGGGCCGTCGCCGCGCGCGGAACGCGTGGCTCGGGGACGGCGGGCGGAACAGCCTGCGCCACCGTCGAGCGGGTGTGCTGTCTGCGTCTCACGGGTTGGTGGCTCCCGTCTCGGGGCGTCGCCTGACGGTCAGGCGCGACGGTAGGTCGGTGACATCGGCGCCGCGTGGGACGCCGAGCCGTTCGAGGGCCGCGGTGCCGATCAGGGCGACGGCCAGATTGAGGACCAGGGCCGCGAGCCCGGCGTAGATCTCCAGTGGCCGGTCGGCGGAACCGAAGGCCACGATCGACGAGAACCCCTCGCGGACCACCAGGAACGTGCCGGCCGTCATGCCCACGGCCCACCCGGCGATCAGCGCCCGCGGATGCAACCGGCCGGTGAACAGCCCGACGGCCACGGCGGGGAAGATCTGCAGAATCCATACGCCGCCGAGCAGTTGGAGGTTGATCGCGTCCTGGTCGCGCAGCCCGAACACGAAGGCGACCGCCCCCACCTTCGCGGTGAGCGAGACCGCCTTGGCGATCCGCACCTGGCGTTTGGGTGTGGCGGTCGGCTGGACGTACTCGACGTACACATTGCGTACGAAGCAGGTCGCGGCGGCGATCGACATCACGGCGGCCGGGACGAGCGCACCCACGACGATGGCGCCGAACACCAGCCCGGCCAGCGGCCCCGGCATCAACCGGTCGACCAGCATCGGCACGGCGGCCTCGGCGCCTCCCTCCGGGGCCTCGACGCCCGCCGCGAGGGCCGCGACGCCGAGGAAGCCGAAGAGCGCGAGCAGGCCCGTCCAGGCGGGCAGGGCCACGGCGACCTTGCGCAGGGTGCGCGGGCTGTCGGCGGCGAATCCGGCGGTGAGCACGTGCGGGTACATGAGCAGGGCCAGCGCGGAGCCCAGGGCGAGGGTGGCGTAGGCGGGCTGCTGCTCGGGGGAGAGGAGCAGGGCGGAGTGCGCCGTGTCCGTACCGCCGAGCCGTTGCGCGGCCCGGTCGAAGAGCGGGCCGGGGCCGCCCAGCCGGTCGAGGACCAGCCAGCAGACCGCGGTGAGCGAGACGAAGACGGCCACCGCCTTGAGCGCGGAGATGACCGCGGGCGCGCGCAGACCGTGCCGGTACGTCGCCACCGCGAGACCCGCGAAGAGCGCCACCATCACCAGATCGCCCGCCGCGCCGCGGGGATAGACGCCCCCCGCGGTGAGCACCGCTCGTATCCCCAGCAACTGCAGCGCCAGATACGGCATCGTCGCGAGGATCCCGGTGAGCGCGACGACCAGGGCCAGCGGCGGTGAACCGTACCGTCCCCGGACGAAGTCGCCCACGGTCACATAGCCGTGGCGGCGGGCCACCGCCCACAGGCGGGTCAGCAGGACGAAGGCCAGCGGACAGACGATCACCGTGTACGGGACCGCGAAGAAGGCGGGCGCCCCGTTGCCGTACGCCAGGCCGGGGACGGCGGTGAAGGTGTACGCGGTGAAGATCGTGCCGCCCAGCAGCAGCCAGGTCCACACCGGGCCCAGGCTCCGGTCGGCCAGCGCCCAGCCCTCCAGGGACGGCAGCCGGTCGGTGGGGCGCAGACGGCGCGCCGTGACGGCGAGCAGCGACGCTCCGCCGATCACGGCGAGAAACGTCGCGGTCATGGCGACATCCGCCATGGGTCACCGTCCTTGGTGTGCCTGTGCCCTTGCCGGAGAGTTGCGCGGGCACCCCACTCGGAGGACAGGGAACCGGCGGGAAATCTTCTGGAAATTCGCTGTCAACCAGTTCCGGCCGGTGGGCAACTCTTGCACAGACCGACAAGCACGGGGAGAGGAGCGCAGGTCATGGCACCCACGGATCATCACCGGCTACGGCGCGTCGCGATCGCCGTACTGCTCCTCGCGCCCGCCGCCGGTCTGCTGTGGGTCCCCTGGTACGCCGGTGAGGGCCCACGGCTCGCCGGGACGCCCTTCTTCTACTGGTACCAGCTCGCCTGGGTGCCGGGCTGTGCCCTGTGCCTCCTGGCCGCGTACGCGCTGACCAGGCACGACCGCCACGACCCCTAGCTCGTACGCGCTCCGCAACCCGCACCGCCGACCCGTACGCATCCGTCCCACCACACATCACCGTAGAGGTGAGGAGCCGCCATGCCCACGTCAGTCATGCCCGAATCCGGTCGCCCGGCGCCGGAAGAGCCGCCGCCCGCACGTTCCCGGATGACACCGCGGTCGATGCTCCTGTGGGCCGCGGTCGCCCTGGTCGGCGCGATCGGCTGGGGTGTCCTCGCGCTGGCCCGCGGTGAGGAGATCTCCGCGGTCTGGCTGGTGGTGGCCGCCCTCGGCTCGTACGCCATCGCCTACCGCTTCTACTCCCGCTTCGTAGCGCGGCGTGTACTGAAGCCCGACGACCGGCGGGCCACCCCCGCCGAACGCCTGGAGGACGGAGTCGACTTCCAGCCGACCGACCGCCGGGTACTGCTCGGCCATCACTTCGCGGCGATCGCCGGCGCCGGGCCGCTGGTGGGGCCGGTGCTCGCGGCCCAGATGGGGTACCTGCCCGGCACCCTGTGGATCGTCGCCGGAGTCATCTTCGCCGGGGCGGTGCAGGACATGGTCGTGCTGTTCCTGTCCATGCGGCGGGACGGCAAGTCGCTCGGGCAGATGGCCCGGGAGGAGATCGGCAGGGCGGGCGGGGCCGCGGCCCTGATCGCCGTCTTCGCCATCATGATCATCCTGCTCGGGGTGCTGGCCCTGGTCGTGGTCAACGCGCTCGCCCACTCCCCGTGGGGCACCTTCTCGGTCGCCATGACCGTCCCCATCGCCCTGTTCATGGGCTTCTGGCTGCACCGCATCCGGCCGGGCCGGGTCGTCGAGACCAGCCTGATCGGTGTGGCGCTGCTGCTTCTCGCCATCGTCGGCGGCAGCTGGGTCCAGGAATCCTCGCTGGCCGACACCTTCACCCTCAGCCCGACGACCCTCGTCTTCTGTCTCGTCGGCTACGGCTTCGTCGCCTCCGTGCTGCCCGTGTGGATGCTGCTCGCACCGCGCGACTACCTCTCGACCTTCATGAAGATCGGCACCATCGCACTGCTCGCGGTCGGTGTGATCGTGGCCGCGCCCGTGCTGCGGACCGACGCGGTCAGCGACTTCGCCTCCTCGGGCACGGGCCCGGTCTTCGCCGGATCCCTCTTCCCGTTCCTCTTCATCACCATCGCCTGCGGCGCGCTCTCCGGCTTCCACGCGCTGGTCGCCTCCGGGACGACCCCGAAACTGATCCAGAAGGAATCCCAGGTCCGCATGATCGGCTACGGCGCCATGCTGATGGAGTCGTTCGTCGCGATCATGGCGCTGATCGCAGCCGCCACCCTGGAACCCGGCCTGTACTACGCGATGAACGCGCCCGCCGGGCTGCTCGGCACGACGGCCGAGTCCGCCTCCCAGGCGGTGGCGGGCCTCGGCTTCACCATCACCCCCGACCAACTGACGCAGGCGGCCAAGGCGGTGGAGGAACAGACCCTCATCGCCCGCTCGGGCGGAGCGCCCACCCTCGCGGTCGGCATGTCGGAGATCTTCTCCGGAGTCTTCGGCGGCAGCGCGATGAAGGCCTTCTGGTACCACTTCGCGATCATGTTCGAGGCACTGTTCATCCTGACCACGGTCGACGCCGGCACCCGTGTCGGACGCTTCATGCTCCAGGACATGCTCGGCAACGTCTGGAAGCCCATCGGCCGGGTCAACTGGAAGCCGGGCATCTGGCTGTGCAGCGCACTCGTCGTGGCGGCCTGGGGCTACTTCCTCCACTCCGGCGCCACCGACCCGCTCGGCGGAATCAACCAGCTCTTCCCGCTCTTCGGCATCGCCAACCAGCTCCTCGCCGCCATCGCCCTCACCGTCTGCACGACCGTCCTCGTCAAGTCCGGGCGGCTGCGCTATGCCTGGGTCACCGGGGTCCCGCTGGCGTGGGTGGTCGCGATCACGTTCACCGCGGGCTGGCAGAAGATCTTCTCCGCTGACCCGCGCGTAGGCTTCTTCGCCCAGCGCGAGCGGTACGCCGACGGCATCGACGCCGGTCAGGTCCTGCCGCCCGCCAAGACCCTCGACGACATGCACACCGTGGTCACCAACTCCACGGTCGACGGCGTCCTGATCGCCCTGTTCCTGCTCCTGGTCGCCGTGGTGATCGTCAACGCGGCCATCGTGTGCGTACGCGCCGTACGGTCGCCCGTCCCGCTGCCGACGACCGAGACGCCGTACGTCGAGTCCCGCATCGACCTCCCGGAGCAGTCCGCCGAACCCCTGGCGGGAGCCCGGACATGAGCGTCCGGCGGTGGGCACGGGCCGTGCGCTGGTACCTGCGCGAGCTGACAGGAGAGGCGGAGTACGACCGCTACTGCGAGCGCCATCTGCGCCACCACCCACTCGCCCCGGTACCGACACCACGTGAGTACCAGGCACTGCGAGCCCGGCACCGGGAGGACCATCCGCAGAGCCGCTGCTGCTGACCCAGAGTTCACAGGAGGGCCGAGGCGGCCCGGAGTGCCAAGAACGCCGGGCCGCCCTTCCAACTGCCGGTTTCACTTCCGGGCCGCCGAGGCCGCTACTCCGTACGCAGAGCCACAGCCGTACGGGCCTTGGCCGCCCAGCCCGCCGGGAGCAGGGCGCCCAGCATCGCGATCGCGATCCCGGCCAGTCCGAGCAGCACCAACTGCCAAGGCACGTACACATCGAGGACCGAGGGCGGCAGATCGGTGCCCGCGGCATGTCCCATCACCGGCAGCACGATGCTGTGCAGCGCGAAGCCGGCGGGCACGCCGATCAGACCGCCGAGCACACCGATCCCGGCCACCGAGGCGAGTACGAGGCCCACGGTCTGCCGCGGCGACATGCCGAGCGCCTTGCAGACGCCGAGGTCGTGGACGCGCTCCCGGGTGTCGATGACAACGGAGTTGAGCACACCGAGGCCGGCCACGGAGACCAGCATGAGGGTGAGCAGGGCCGCCATCGACTGCAGGATGAGGGCGAAGTTGTCCTGTTCCGAAGGGGAGTTGGCCATGGCGTCGCCGCCGAGCGGTCGCACCACCTCGGCGAGTTTTTCGGCGTAGTCGGCGGGAGAGACACCCGACTTCACCTCGACGAGGAACGTCCGGGGTTCGGCCTTGGGGAAGTTGGCCATGCCCGCGTGGAGTCGCATGCCGTCGTCCTCCGTGTCGAAGGCCTCGCCGACGATCCGCAGGGTCCGGGTGTCTCCCTGGTGGGTTACCCGGACGGTGTCACCGACCTTGGTACCGGTCCGTTCCAGGAAGCCCGAGGCCACTACGACCTGCCCCGTACCGTCGATCCAGTGACCGGTGATCATCTCGTAGTTGCCGGGCCGGGAATCTCCCTCATAGAGGCTTATCGCGACCGAGCCGGTGACCCCGGCCACGCTGACGTCCTCCTCCTGGGTCGTGGCGTAGTACGAAGCGGTGCTTTCCTGAGCCTCGACCGCGGCGCGTATCCGTGCCGGATCGGCGGGCGGGGCCTCGGAGTTGCCCTCGGCCGAGGCTCCGGGCTCGACCTCGACCGGCTGAGGGCCGGGGCCGCCAGCGAACACGGTGACCGCGGCGCGGTCCTCGGGATCCTGCGCCTCGCCGACCGCGGTGAGGGACGCGGTGAGCCCCACCGCGAAGGTCGCCGCGATCGTACCGAAGGCCACCGCGAGCAGCATCGCGACCGTGCGGACGGGATGCGCGAAGGGGCTCGCGAGGCCGTACGTCACCGCCCTCGGCAGCGGCAGCCGCCCCGCCGCCCGGTGTGCCCACTGGCCGCGACCGGTGCGCGGGGCCCGGCCGACCGCGATCGCCTCGACCGTACGCAGCCGCCCGGCCCGCAGCGCGGGAACCAGCGCGGCGGCCCCGACGACCACCAGCGCGGCGACCGGCACCACGATGTCCACCCACCACGCCACCGTCAGCGAGGCGGTGCCGTACGCCTGCTCGGTGTCGTCGAGGAGCGGCACGGCCAGCAGGTTCCCCAGCACGACGCCCAGCGCGATACCGACGGCAGCCGGGATCAGCGCCTGGGCCACATAGGCCCGTACGACCTCGCGCGGCGTGAAGCCGATGGCCTTGAGGATGCCGATCCTGCGCAGACTGGAGCCGACCGCGCCGCTGGTCACACTGCCGACGATGATCACCGACATCACGATGCCGAGGACTCCGAAGGCGATGAGGAAGGGGATGGTCGGGGCGGCGCCCTGGTCGGCGGCGCGCTTGGTGTCCAGATAGGACTGGCTGCCCAGCAGCGCACCGGACGGCACGGCCGCGGCGAGCGTCTTCCGGCCGTCGGTGATCTGTTTGTCCGTCCCGGCCGAGTCGAAGCGGTACAGCATCTGACTGGTGAGCGGGTTGTCCGCCGACGCGAGAGCCCTGGTCTGGGCGGGGGTTGCCCAGGCGTCGGCGGTCTTGCTGACCGACAGCGCGAGACCGACGACGGTCAGGGTCGAACTGCCCTCCGTGTCCGAGGTCCTGAGAGTGGAGCCGAGTTCGAAGGCTGGGCCGGCGAACGACTCGCTGAGCACGATCTCGCCCGTCTTCGTCGCCCACCGGCCGGACCTGAGGTCCAGATCGTCCACGTCGGCCTTCGGATCGGACCGTCCGACGAGCGTCAGTTTCGGCATCCGCCGGCCCTCCGAGTCCTCCGGCTGGATCGTCGTGGAGGGGTACGGCCCCGCGCTCGCGGTGACGCCCGTCTGTTCTCGGGTGGCTTTGAGCTGCGCCGCACTCGCCTTGGCCGGATCGAACTGGGCGGTCAGATGGGCTCCTTGCTGTTTCGCGAAGGCGTGGTCGAAGGGCGCGTTCGCGGCGACGACGAGCGACCCGGCGACCACCGCCGAGGCCACGGCCATCATCGTGGCCACGGCGATCACCACGGTCTGCACCCGGCGCCGCCCCACACCGGAACGTATGACCCGGCCGAGCGCACCGCCGCCGAAGCGGGTCATCGGACGGCCTCCGCCCGCGTGTCGAGGGCGAGATGACCGTCGACCAGATGGATCGTCCGGCTCGCACACGCCTCGGCGAGCGCGAGGTCGTGCGTGACCAGCACGATGGTCTGGCCGCCGCGGTGCAGGTCCACCAGCAGCTCCCGTACGTCCTGGCCCGAGGCGGTGTCGAGGGCGCCGGTCGGCTCGTCGGCGAGCAGCAGCGCGGGCCGGTTGACCAGGGCCCGGGCGACCGCGACGCGTTGGCGTTCGCCGCCGGAGAGCCGGCCCGGGTAGGCGCGGGCGTGCTTCTGGATGCCGAGCACCTCCATGAGCTCATCGGCGCGGGCCGCCGTCTTGCGCCGTGCGGTGCCGGTCAGTTGGGCCGGGAGCTGGATGTTGTCGGCGACGGTGAGGTCGTCGAGCAGATTGAAGAACTGGAACACCATGCCGATCTGCTCGCGGCGGAACCGGGCCAGCGCGTGCTCGCTGAGATCGTTCAGCCGCCGGCCGCCCACGGACACGGTGCCCTCGGTCGGCTTGTCCAGGCCCGCGACGAGGTTCAGCAGCGTGGACTTGCCGCTGCCGGACGGGCCCGTCACGGCAAGGGCCTCACCCTTCTCGACGGAGAGCGTGAGAGGGCCCAGCGCCGGCGTGCCGACGCTGTCGTAGCGCTTGGCCACGCCCTCCAGTTGGATCACCTGAGTCATGGGAGTCGACCGTCCTTCGGATGGCATCGGTTCGCTTCGGGTGGGTTGGTCGGGCTGGGTCCGGCTCGGTCCGGTCGGGGCCGGTACATGAGGCGCGTTGCCGGGCTCAGCGAACCTAGGAGCGCGGGGTGTCGGGGCGCGTCGGCCGCGGCACCGACATCAGGACCTCCCAGCGAAGGACCCGGTCGCAAGGTCATCCCTGCGACGTACACCTGCGGGACGGGACTCTGGTCGCGCAGACGGACGCGGACCGGGGCGGGGAGCCACACAATGAGCCGATGGAGACGGAGGACCGCCGCGACAGGCTTCGGCAACTGCGCGACGCGCTAAGGCCGGAGGAGAAGCCCGCCCCGCTGTCGCGGTGGGCGGTACGCGCCGACGTGGTGCTGGCGATCGTGCTGACGGTCATCGCGCTGATCGTGGCGGCACAATTTCCCGGTGACGGGCCGGCCCGCGTCTCGGCCGAGAGTGAGCAGCGGACCGAGCAACGGACCGACCACCGGACCGAGGTACCGCCCGTCCCGCCGGTCCCGCCGGTCCCGCCACGACCGCCCGTACCCGGCGTGGGAGTGGTGATGCCGGAGCCCCGCACCGTGCCGTGGCCGCTGGTCGTCCTGTCGGCGCTGCCTCTCGCGGCCAGGCGGCGGTATCCGCTGGTCACGTTCGGGATCGTGATGGGCGCGGCGCTCCCGATCGGCGACGACGCCTCCTGGATCAACGTGCTGACCTGCGTCATCGGCGCCTACAGCGCAGTCATGTACAGCCGCTACCAAGTGCGGGCCCTGGCCGGAATGGTGGTGGCCGCCGTGCTGGCCGGATTCGCCTTCCGGGAGACGGATCCCGTACTCCCGGGCTGGTCGAGCCCCGCGGTCGTCCTGCTGGTCGCCGGAGTGCTGGCCGGGCTCGTCCGCGTCGGCGGCCGACGTCTGACCGCCAGCCGGGACCGGTTCACCCAGCTGCAGCGTGCCCAGGAAGAGGCCATGCGGAGGGCCGTCGAAGAGGAACGCGCCCGTATAGCCGCTGAGTTGCACGACGTCGTGACCCACAATGTGAGCGTGATGGTGATCCAGGCGGGCGCGGCCCGCAAAGTGATGGACACGGCGCCCGAGCGGTCGAAAGAGGCACTGCTGGCGGTCGAGGCCGGGGGCCGGGCCGCCATGTCCGAACTCCGGCATGTGATGGGACTGCTCGCCGCCCCGGACACCGGCCGCCCCGACAGCCCCGCCGACGGGCTCGAACCGCAGCCCGGTCTCGGACACCTCGACGCCCTGATCGAACGCGTACGCGCCGCCGGGACACCGGTCGCCATCGCGGTGTCCCTGCCACCGGAGCCGCTGCCGCCCGGGGTCGACCTCGCGGCGTATCGCGTGGTGCAGGAGGCGCTGACCAACACGATCAAGCACGCGCCCGGCGCCGACGCCTCCGTCACGATCGGCCACACCGACGACTGCTTGGAGATCGAGGTCATCGACACCGGAGCAGCCCATGACGCCCCGTCTACGGGAGCCAACGGCACAGGCGCTAGCACCGGCGGTGGCAACGGCCGCGGGCTGATCGGACTGCGCGAGCGGCTGACGGTCTACGGCGGCGAACTGACGGCCGGACCGACCCTCGCCGGCGGATACCGGATCAGAGCCCGAGTCCCGTGGCGGACCGCGTGAACGGGCCGTCCCTGCGCGCCGTCATAGCCGACGACCAGGCCCTGGTCCGTACGGGCTTCGGGATGATCCTCGCCGCCGACGGCATCGAGGTGACGGCGGAGGCGGCGGACGGGGCCGAAGCGGTCGCCGCCGTCCGGCGGACCCGCCCCGACGTCGTCCTCATGGACATCCGGATGCCGCGGATGGACGGCATCGAGGCGACCCGGCGGATCCTCGGAGACGAAGGCCCGGGCGACACCCGGGTCATCATCCTCACCACGTACGACCTCGACCACTACGTCTACGCGGCACTCACCGCAGGCGCCAGCGGCTTCCTGCTCAAGGACGTCACGCCCGAGCACCTGGTCGCCGCAGTCCGCCTGGTGCGGTCCGGCGACGCGCTCCTCGCGCCCACCATCACCCGCCGCCTGATCGAACGCTTCGCCCACCGCGAGGAGCCCCGGCCGCCGACCCTCCACCGAGACCTGTCCGGCCTCACCCCACGCGAACTGGAGGTGCTCCGGCTCCTCGCGACCGGCCTCAGCAACGCCGAACTCGCGGACCGGCTCTTCCTCAGCCCCACCACGGTCAAGACGCACATCGGCCGCATCCTGTCGAAGCTGGACCTCCGCGACCGCGTCCAGGCGGTCGTGCTCGCCTACGAGACCGGCCTGATCGCTCCAGGAGACCCAACACCCGAGACAGGCTGACGACGACGCAGCCCCAGACCGCCCTCACGACTCCCGGGGCTTGATCACTTCCGAGGCTTGATGAATTCGGTGACAGGCCGCTCGAGCCGCTCCCCGTCGACCGTGATGTCGACGGCCTCGTTGAAGAAGGCCACACGGTCCTTGACCACACTCACGGCGGAAAGAGGATCGGGATAGCTCCAAGCGATGTTCGGCGGTACGTCCTCGCCGGGCCACGACCAGTATTCGGTCGCCACGCCCTTGTAGGGGCAGCGGGTAGTGAGGTCACTGGGCGTGAACAGATCGAGGCGTACGTCCTCGCGCGGGATGTAGTACCGCACGGGCAGACCGGTCTCGAAGAGGAGGACCGGCGCGCGGGTGTCCGCGACGACCGTGCCGTCGATCTCGACCTGGACATGCCGCGAACTGGGCAGCGCGTCCACCCGTTTGTGCGGGTCACGCGGATGGACGAAGATCTCCTCGTCCTCCTCGTACCAGTGGTCGAGCACCTCCCGCCCGAACCACTCGAACGAGATGTACGAGCCCAACTCCTCGCCGGGATACGTCCAGGCCGCGCCGGCGATGGTCTCACCGCCGATGTCGAGGTCATAGAAGCGCGTCGTCCCGGCGTGCGGCCGCCCGGCGGACTTCTCCGTCTCCCGCAACAGATCCGCACGCACATCCTCACGCGGAAACGCGTACAACGGCACCGGCCGCCCGGGCTCCCACACCAGGACCGGCCGCCGACTGTCGACGACGGTGACATCACCCTTCGTGCCGCGCACCCAGCGCTCGCCGGGTTCCCAGAGGAGGCTGTCGGAGGGGGCAGGCGGGTGGCGCAGTACCGGGACATTCTCAGAGCTGTTGCCGGGGGAGTTCATGACTGCCTCCTTGCCGAACACGGGGCGTCGAACGTGTGGCTCGGGCCGGGCACAGGGTGCCTCGGACAGCAGCCTAGACGCCGACCTCGGCCCAGCCGTCGACCGTCGACGGAGGTGTCGTGATCACTCTCACGCCCGCCTCGTGCAGGGTCGTGCAGGTCGTGTCGTCTGCCGACGCGGTGGTGATGAGCACGTCCAGGTCCTCCGGGCCGCAGATCTTCACCATGCCGCTTCCGGGGAACTTGCTCCGGTCGGCCAGCAGCGCCACCTTGTCGCCGGCGGCGATCATGGCGCGCCTGGCGGGAACCTCGGCGACGGCGGTGTCCATGACCTGGCCGCCGGAGCGTACGCCGCAGGCGCCCATGAAGGTCCAGTCGGCGTGCACCTGGCGGAGGTTGTCCTCGGCCATGAAGCCGTCCAGCATGCGCGACTCGCGTATGACCATGCCGCCGAGCAGCATCAGGGCGATGTTCTCGTCCGCGGTGAGTTCCTCGTACACGGCCAGGCTGTTGGTGATCACGGTGAGCCGGCGCCCGTGCAGTCGGCGTGCCAGCCGGTGGACGGTCGTGCCGCTGTCGAGGATGACCGACTGGCCGTCCTCGATCAGCTCGGCCGCGCGGGCGGCTATCGCGTCCTTCTCGGCCACCTGGACCTCGGCGGCCTCGTCGAACGGCGCACGGTCCTCCTCGATGACCGCACCGCCGTGCACGCGGCTGAGCAGCCCGTCCCCTTCCAGCTTGAGGAGGTCGCGGCGGACGGTTGCCGCACTCACGTCCAGTTGCTCGGAGAGGTCGATCACGGAGGCGGTGCCGCCGGAACGCAGGGCCCGCAGGATGAGTTGGTGTCGTTGTTCAGCCAGCACGCGACGGAACACTACACACCATCACCAGGCGTAATCTGCCTACTTTCCGCTCACTTTCGGCCGACGTCGACGCGCTGCCGTACGGCCGTCTCGTTGCCCGCGATCGCCTCCACCACCTCCATGAGAGCCGCCAGGCTGTGGCCGCTGATGAACGCGTCGCAGTAGGGGAGTGCGGCGGTCATTCCGGCGGTGCGTGGGGTGTAGCCGGGGGCCGCTTTGCGGGGGTTGACCCAGATGATGCGGTGGGTGAGGCGTGAGAGGCGGGCCATTTCGCGGGCGACGGCCGCCGGGTCCTCGCCCTCCCAGCCGTCGGAGAAGATGACCACGACGGCGCCGCGTGCCATGCCCCGGCGGCCGAAGCGGTTGTTGAACTCGGCCAGTGCGTGGCCGATGCGGGTGCCGCCGGACCAGTCGGAGGCGGCGGCACCCGCTCGGCGCAGTGCCGCGTCCACGCCGGACGGGCCGGTGTGCCGCAGGACGGGGGTCAGCCGGGTGAGGCGGGTGGCGAAGACGAACGCCTCCGCCGCCGCGCCGGCCGCCGCTCGTGGGAAGAGGCGGAGGTAGGCCCGTGTGTACGGCTCCATGGAGCGGGAGATGTCGCACAGCAGCACCAGTCGTCGCCGTCGTAGGCGGTGGCGGGTGCGGGCCAGCAGTACGGCCTCGCCGCCGGTGCGCTGGCCGGTGCGCAGGGTTCGGCGCAGGTCGATGCGGCGGCCCCGACGGTCGGTCTCCTGGCGGCGGCCACGGCGCAGTGGCGCCTTCAGCGTCAACAGGGCGAGGAGTCGGTTGAGTTCGGCCAGCTCGGCGGGGTCGAGGGCGGCGAAGTCCTTGTGGGAGAGGACTTCGGCCGTACTGCCCGCCGTCGGCACCTCCTCGGTCCGCCGGTCCTCGTCCGGGGGCTGTGCACGGTCGCGGTCCGATGCCTCGCCGAAGGCGCCGCCCGGCAGGGGAGCGCGGGTGGGATCCGGGCCGAGGCCGGAGAGCGGTGGGGGCCGACCTGGTTCGGGGGCGGTGCCTGGCGCCGGCTCGGAATCGGCACCGGCTCCGCGGACTGCCACCGAGCGCGGCCCGCCCACGAAGACCGCGTCGAAGACCCTCTCGAACAGCTCGATCTGCTCGCGATCCGTCACGAACGCCAGCCGCGCCGCCCAGTACAGCGCCGTACGGTCCACCGGCGGCAGCAGCACCAGCGTCTGAAGGAACCGCACCGACCGCTCCGGAGTCACCGCCACCCCGGCTCGCCGCAGCTCCGCGCCGAGCCGGCCCGCGAACTCGGCCCGGTCGAAGAGCGGAACCGCCGTCGCCGTCACGGCTGTCGGCCCGCGACCAGCCAGTCCAGGCCGCGCTCCCGCACCAGCTCCTGGTCCTCGCGGTACTTCAGCAGAGAGCCGAGCGTGCGCCCGGCGATCTCGGCGTCGAGACGGGGCACGCCGAGCAGGTTCAGCGCGGAGATCCAGTCGATGGTCTCGGCGACGCCCGGTGCCTTCTGCACGTCCAGGGCCCGCAGCCGCCGAACCGCCGCCGACACCGCGACCGCCAGTTCCCGCGACGTCCCGGGTACCCGGCGGCGGACGATCTCGACGATCCGTTCCGTGTCGGGATAGTCGATCCAGTGGTAGAGGCACCGGCGTTTGAGCGCGTCATGGAGGTCACGGGTGCGGTTGGAGGTGAGCAGCACGACGGGCGGCACGGCGGCCCGGATGGTGCCGATCTCCGGGATCGTCACTGCCGCCTCGGCCAGCACTTCTAGCAGGAACGCCTCGAAGTCGTCGTCGGCGCGGTCGATCTCGTCGATGAGCAGCACGGCGGGGGCCGGGCCGGGGTGGGTGAGCGCCGCGAGCACGGGCCGCCGCAGCAGGTACTCCTCGCTGAACAGATCGGCCTCACTGAGCTGCTCGTACCGGGACTCGGCCAGGCGGATCCCGAGCAGCTGGCGCGGATAGTTCCACTCGTACAGCGCCTCGGCCGCGTCCAGGCCGTCGTAGCACTGCAGCCGGATCAGCGGGCTGCCCAGGATCGCGGCCACCGCCTTGGCCGCCTCGGTCTTGCCGACGCCCGCCTCGCCCTCCAGGAGCAGCGGCTGCGGCAGGCGCAGGGCGAGGAAGAGCGCGGTGGCCAGACCGTCGTCGGCGAGATAGCCCAGCGAGTCCAGCGCGGCGCGCAGGCTCTCCACGCCCGGCAGACAGCGCTCGACGTACTCGCTCACGAGGCGTCGGCCTTCGCGTAGCGGGCGGGGTCCGTCTCGTACGCGGCACGACAACCGGCACAGCAGAACCAGCGGCGCTCGTCGCCGCCCTCGTCGGAGTACGGGGTGCTGTCCGTGACGGAGACCGTCATCCCGCACACGGGGTCGACGGCGGTCACCGAGCCGGTCTCCGGAGACTCCGGAGGCGCCTCCACCTCCACTTCCACGGAGCGCCCCCTCACCGCCTGAATCACCTCCGCGAGGATCGACACCGCGATCTCGCCCGGCGTGCGGGCACCGATCCACAGACCGGCAGGCGTATGGATCCGCGCGAGCTCCTCGGCATCGAGTGGCAGGGCGTCCAGCACTGCCGCTCCGCGCCTGGGGCTGGCCACCAGCCCGATGTACGGCACCCCCGCGCGCACGGCCGAGACGAGTACCGGCTCCTCGCCCCGGCCGTGGGAGGCGATCACCAGCGCCTGGCTCCCGGCCAGGTCCTCCGGCGTGATCCCGTCCGCGCCGGACGCCTCCGTGATCTCGTAACCGAGCACCGGGCCGAAGGCCGCCAACGCGCGGGCGATGGGGGACTCACCCAGGACCACCACGCGCGGTGCGGGCCGCAACGGCTCCAGGAAGATCTCCAACTCGCCGCCGGACAGGCATGGATTGGCGACGCTCACCGCGCCCTCCTCGACGACGGGTTCCCCTGTGCCGTCCGCCGTCTCCTCCGGCGAGATCCGCAGCAACAGCGACTCCCCGCTGCGCAGTGTCCGCAGCGCCTGCACCCGTACGGTGGCCTCCGCGCAGGCGCCCCCGACGAAGCCCTCGACCCGGCCGTCGGCGAGGACCAGCGCGGTGTCGCCCGGCCGCGCGCTCGCAGGGCGACGGGCGCGAACGACGGTGGCCTTCACGAACGGCACGTGGCGGCCCGTCAGTTCGGCCATGCGTGCCTCAAGTGGGGGTGCGGTGGGGCTCATTGCGGTGCCTCCACCTCGCCCCGGTGCAGCGCCTGCCACACCCGGCTCGGGGTCAGCGGCATGTCGGCGTGGCGTACGCCGATCGCGTCGAGGACCGCGTTGACGACGGCCGGCGGCGAACCGACCGTCGCCGACTCGCCGATGCCCTTCGCGCCGATCGGATGGTGAGGGGAGGGAGTGACGGTGTGGTCCAGCTCCCAGGCCGGGACCTCCAGCGCGGTCGGCAGCAGATAGTCCATGAAGGACCCGGACAGACAGTTGCCGTCCTCGTCGAAGCTGATCAGCTCCATCAGCGCCATACCGACCCCGTCGGCCAGCCCGCCGTGCACCTGCCCCTCGATGATCATCGGGTTGATACGGGTCCCGCAGTCGTCCACCGCGATGAAGCGCCGCACCTTCACCGTGCCCGTCCCGGAATCGACGTCGACCACGCAGACGTACGCGCCGAACGGGTAGGTGAGATTGGGCGGGTTGTAGACGGTCGTCGCCTCCAGATGACCCTCCACACCGTCCGGCAGCTCCAGCGACCCGTGCGCGGCGAGCGCGATCTCCTGGATCGTCTTCGTTATCGCCGGGTCACCCGCGACCGACCAGCGGCCCTTGGTCCATTCGAGGTCGTCGGGGGAGACCTCCAGCATGGCCCCGGCGATGATCCGCGCCTTGTCGCGCACCTTCCGCGCCACCACGGCAGCAGCCGCTCCCGACACGGGAGTCGACCGGCTTCCGTACGTACCCAGCCCGAACGGCGTCTGGTCGGTGTCGCCGTGCACGACGTCGATGTCCTCGGGCGGGATGCCCAGCTCCTCGGCGACGATCTGCGCGAACGTCGTCTCGTGGCCCTGCCCCTGCGTCTGCACGCTCAGCCGGACCACCGCCTTGCCGGTCGGATGGACGCGCAGCTCGCAGCCGTCGGCCATGCCGAGGCCGAGGATGTCCATGTGCTTGCGGGGCCCGGCGCCGACCGTCTCGGTGAAGAACGACAGCCCGATGCCCATGAGTTCGCCCCGGGCCCGCTTCTCGCTCTGCTCCTTGCGCAGTTCCTCGTACCCGGCCAGGTCCAACGCTTTGCGCAGACAGGCGGGGTAGTCGCCGGAGTCGTACGTCCAGCCGGTCTTGTTCTCGTAGGGGAACTGTTCCGGCCGCAGCAGGTTGCGCATCCTCAACTCGGCCGGGTCGGCGTCGAGTTCGGCCGCCAGGCAGTCCACCATCCGCTCGATCAGATAGACCGCCTCGGTGACCCGGAACGAACAGGCGTACGCGACTCCGCCCGGTGCCTTGTTGGTGTAGACGCCGGTGACCGAGCAGTGCGCGGCTTCGATGTCGTACGAGCCGGTGAAGATGTGGAAGAAGCCGGCTGGGTACTTGGTGGGCTGCGCGGTGGAGTTGAAGGCGCCGTGATCGGCGAGGACCTTGACCCGTACGGCCAGGATCTTGCCGTCCCGGGTCGCGGCGATCTCGCCGGTCATGTGGTAGTCGCGGGCGAAGGAGGTGCTCATCAGGTTCTCGGAGCGGTCCTCCATCCACTTCACGGGCCGCCCGGTGACGATCGAGCCGACGACCGCGCACACGTAACCCGGGTAGATCCCGACCTTGTTGCCGAATCCGCCGCCGATGTCGGGGGAGACGACCCGGATCTTGTGCTCGGGAATCCCGGCCACCATTGCGTAGAGGGTGCGGTGGGCGTGCGGGGCCTGGGTGGTGGAGTAGAGGGTGAGCTTGCCGTCGACCGGGTCCATCGAGGCGACCGCGCCGCACGTCTCCAGCGGGGCCGGGTGGACGCGCGGATAGAGCATGGTCTGCTCGACCACGACGTCGGCCCGCGCGAACACCTCGTCGGTGGCCGCGCTGTCGCCGGCCTCCCAGTCGAAGATGTGGTTGTCCGTACGGCCTTCCAGGTCGTCGCGGATGACGGGCGCGCCGGGGCCGAGGGCATGGCGGGCGTTGACCACCGGGTCCAGCGGTTCGTACTCGACGTCGATCAACTCGATGGCGTCGCGCGCCGCGTAGTGGTCCTCGGCCACCACGAACGCGACCTCCTGCCCCTGGAAACGCACCTTGTCGGTGGCGAGTACGGCCTGCGTGTCCATCGAGAGCGTCGGCATCCAGGCGAGTCCCAGGCCCGCGAGCGTCTCACCGGTGATCACCGCCTTGACCTTGGGGTGCGCCTCGGCGGCCGAGGTGTCGATGGAGACGATGCGCGCGTGCGCGAACGGACTGCGCAGCACAGCGCCGTGCAGCATGCCCGGCAGGTGGATGTCGTCGACGTAGCGGCCCTTGCCGCGTACGAAGCGGGGGTCCTCCTTGCGCTTCATCCGGCCGAAGCCGATGGGCCGTTCGTCCGGCGCGGGGGCGACTGGAGGTTCGTCGACGGCGGTCATGTCTGGCTCCCCGCGGTCTCCGTGACTCCGTCGGCCTCGGCCCGGTTCCTCGCCGCCCACTGGATGGACTTGACGATGTTCAGATAGCCGGTGCACCGGCACAGCTGGCCGGAGATGGCCTCGCGGATCTCCTGCTCGGACGGATCCGGGTTGCGGTCCAGGAGCGCCCGGCCGGTGAGCATCATCCCCGGGGTGCAGAACCCGCACTGCAGACCGTGCTGCTCGATGAACCCCTGCTGAACGGGGTCGAGTTGGTCTCCGTCCGCCAGATCCTCGACCGTACGGATCTCGTGACCGGCCGCCATGACCGCCAGGACCGTACAGCTCTTGACGGGTTCCCCGTCCATCAGCACAACGCACGTTCCGCAGTTGCTCGTGTCGCAGCCCCAGTGGGTGCCGGTCAGTTCCAGGTCGTCGCGCAGGAAGCGCACGAGCAGATGCCGGGGCTCGACCTCCCGGGTGTGGTCGTCGCCGTTGACGTTGACGGTGATCCGCATGCGCCTCACGCCTCCCTTGCCGTGGACCCGATGGGCCGCCCGGCCCGGGCGACCGCCCGCCGCAGTGCCCGCCGGGTGAGTTCGCCGGCCAGATGCCGCTTGTACTCGGCGCTGCCCCGCCCGTCGGTGACCGGTGAGCAGCTGTCCGACGCCACCCGGCCCGCCTCCTCGTACAGGGCCTCGGACGGTTCGCTGCCGTTCAGCAGCGTCTGGACCGCGTGCAGGTTCAGCGCCCCGGCGCCGACCGCCGCCAGACCCACGCCCGCGTCGGCGATCCGCCCCTCGCGCAGCGTCAGGGCGACCCCGGCCGCGGCGACGGCCCAGTCCCCGGCCTTGCGCTCGACCTTCTCGTACGCGCTGCCCGCACCCGGCAGGACCGGCAGCCGCACCTCGGTCAGCATCTCGCCGACGCCCACGGCCGTTTCGTACGGGCCCTGGTGGAAGTCGGCCATGGAGACGATCCGTTCGCCGCCCGCCCCGCGGATGACGGCATGGGCGTGCAGCGCGCCGCACACCGCCGAGAGGTCCTCGGAAGGGTCGGCCTGGCAGAGGGAGCCGCCGATCGTGCCGCGGTTGCGGACCGGCGGGTCGGCGATCACCTTCTCCGCGTCGTGGACGATGGGAAAGTACCGGCCGACCAGCTCCGACTCCAGCAGTGTGCGGTGCCGGGTGAGGGCGCCGACGCGCAGTTCGTCGCCGACCAGGACGATGTGGTCGAGCTCGTGCAGGTCGTTGATGTCGACGAGGACCTCGGGGGCGGCCAGGCGCAGCTTCATCATCGGCAGCAGACTGTGTCCGCCGGCCACGACCCGGGCCTCCTCGCCGTAGCGCCGCAGCAGTTCCAGCGCCTCGTCCACGCTCTCGGCGCGCTGGTAGTCGAACGAAGCGGGTACCTGCACGGCACGCTCCCTCCCGGACCGGGCCGCCCGGCACGCCCGGGCGAGGCAGCGCGCGCGGGGGAACCGTCCGTCGATTGGGGACCTGGCCGGTTTCCGGCGGTCCGGGGGAACAATTGCGCGAAGGGATGGGGCGGTCAACGGCGACTCAAGCGAATGCTTAAGAGACCTGGGTACCGGAGGGGGTCCTACCGGTCGAACAGCCGTTGTAATGGCGGACATGACGCTGACTCAGCTCCGCGCTTTCGTCACGGTGGCCCGTCTGGGCTCGGTCAAGGCCGCCGCGGGGTCGCTCGGCGTCACCGAGGCCGCGGTCTCCGGCGCGGTCGCCGCGCTCCGCCGTGAACTCGGTGACCTTCTTTTCATCCGGGCCGCCGGCGGGATCAGTCTCACCCCGGGCGGCAGACGCCTCGCCGCAGGGGCCGCCGAGATCGTCGGCCTCGCCGAGGAGACCCGCCACCGGGTCCGCCAGGCCGGCTCGGGCACCGCCCAACTGCGGGTGGCGTCCACCGAAGCCGGCGCCGAACAGGTCCTCCCCGCCCTGCTCGCGGCCTTCGGGCGCCGCCAGCCCGACCTGGACGTCGACACCCTCGCCGTGCCGGTGGCGGTCTTCGGCGACCTGCTCCGTGACCGCCGAGCCGATGTCACGATCGGTCCTGCGCCCCGCCCCGAACCGGGTATCGAGTCGATCCCCTTCCTGCGCTTCCAACTGGTCGTCGTCGCGGCCCCGGACCACCCGCTCAGACACCGGAAGCGGCTGGCACCCACCCAACTGGCCCACGAGCCATGGATGTTGGGCCCGGCCGGACTGGACCCGGACACCCTCTCCGGCGCCTTTCTCGCCCATGCCGGAGTCGAAGCCGCCAAGGCCAAGGCGTTCCCCAGCGTCACGGCCTCTCTCAACGCGGTGGCAGGCGGGGCCGGGCTGTCCATAGCCTTCCTCCACGTCGTACGCGACGAGCTGCGCCGCGGGTCACTGGCCGTGCTCGACGTCTCCGGCGCCCGGCTCGGCGGCATGCTGTACGCGAGCGCGCTCAACGGGGAACGGCGCTCGACGACCGCCGCCGCGCTGTGCCGTTTCGTCACGACACCGGCTGCGACACAGGCGGTGCTGACCCGGTCCAAGGGCGTTCCGATGAACGAGTTCCGACCACCGGTCCACGTCACGATCTGGAGCTGACTGGCCTCGGGGAGCCGGCGGATCACGGGTTCCGGCGTCCTGGGAACGGCGACTTAAGCAAACCCTGAAGAGCTCATTGACGGTCCGGCCGCCCACGCCCATCGTGTGTCCGTCATGGACTTCACCAACGAGTTCCGAGTGAACCTGCCGCCCGACCAGGCCTGGTCCCTGCTGACCGACGTGGAGCGGATCGCCCCCTGTATGCCCGGCGCCCAGCTCACCGGCGTGGACGGCGACACCTACAACGGCGTCGTCAAGGTGAAGGTCGGCCCCATGACCGTCCAGTACAAGGGCGTCGTCTCCTTCGAGGAGAAGGACGACGAAGCGCGTACGGCGGTACTCCACGCGCGCGGCCGTGACACCCGGGGCCAGGGAAACGCCGACGCCCGCGTCACCGCCCGGCTCGTCCCGGACGGCGACGGGACGCGGGTGACGGTGGACACCCACCTCACCATCACCGGCAGGATCGCGCAGTTCGGCCGAGGTGTGATCGAGGAGGTCAGCGGGAAGCTCCTTGCCCAGTTCGTCGACAACCTGGAGGGGCAACTCGCGACGGAGAAGGAGCAGGCGCAGGAATCGGTCGCACCGATGCCAGAGGCCGGGGTGACGGCCGTTGCTGGAGCTGGAGCTGGAGCTGGAGCCGAGCCCGAGGCCGGCGCCCGGATCGCATCGAGTGCCACGCCGGAACCCGCTTCCGCCGGAGGCGCCACCGTGGACAACGCCCCTGCCGCCGAAGCCCCGAGGAAGGCCGCTCCCAGCGCTCCAACCTCTTCAACCGCTCCAACTTCTCCAGCCGCTCCGGCCACCCCCGCCTCGAACGGCGTCCGCCCCGCGGAAGCGCCCGCCGTTTCCCGTACGCAGGCCCCGGCCGAACCCGAACCTCTGGACCTTATGAGCGTCGCACGCGGTGCCGTACTCAAACGCGCTCTTCCGGCGGCGATCGTCCTCGCCGTGGTCGTGGTCGTTCTTGTCGTCTGGCTCACGCGATGATGGGGGCATGACCGAGATCCATACCCCCCGTCTTCTGCTGCGCCGCTGGCAGGACGACGACCTCGTGCCCCTCTCCGAGATCCACGCCGACCCGACGGTGATGCGATGGGTCGGTGACGGCACGCCCCGCTCCCTGGAACAGACCGCCGAGGACATCGAGGCCTGGGAGGAGGAGTGGGACGAGGAGGGCTTCGGGGTCTTCGCCGTCGAACTCCTCGGATCGGGGGAGCTGGCCGGGGCGGTCGGGCTGTACGTTCCTGATTCCCCGCCCGAGGTGGCGGGGCAGGTGGCGATCACCTGGCGGATGGCGCGTGTCTTCTGGGGCCAGGGCTATGCCTCGGAGGCGGCCCACGCCACACTCGAATTCGCTCTGCAGGACCGCGGTATCGACCGGATCGTCGCCGTGTGCCGAACGGCCGACACCGCGTCGTCGAACGTGCTGGACAAGCTCGGCATGCAGGCGGAAGGCGCGACAGTGGACCCGGCCTACGCGCACGACGTGCGGATCTACGGGATCGACCTGACGGAGTTCGAGGGCTGACCGGTCCCTCGGTGGCGCGCCGAACGACCGGGCGGCCGACCGTGACCGGACCGCCATGGAGGCCATGATGCAGATCCCTTCGCTGCCGTACCGCGATGAGCACACCACCGTCGTCGCGGCGGGAGCCGATGACGTCTGGCGCAGTCTGGGCGACACCCTGGACCGGTCCTTCTCGCGCCCCGGCGCGAGCCGCTACGCGCGGCTGGTCGGATGCGCGGACCGCACGGCGTCGGGTCCACGGCCGCTCGCCGAGGGCTCGACGTTTCCCGGGTTCCGGGTGGCCACCGCGGTCCCGGGGCGGGAGCTGATCCTCGGCGGGCGCCACCGCTTCTCGTCGTACGCGCTGATCTTTCGCCTGGAGCCCGCGGGTCCGGGCCGGTCACGGTTGACCGCCGAGACCCGGGCCACCTTCCCCGGCCCGGCCGGTGGCCTCTACCGGTTGCTCGTCCTCGGGACAGGAGGGCACGCGGTGGGCGTGCGGCGCCTGCTCGCGGCGGTCCGCCGCCGGGCCGAGACCTGAGGGCTGCCGGTCTCAGGCGGGCTTGAGCCCCTGGGCGCCCGCTTCGGTGACGAAGGACGCGGCGGTCGTGATCGGAGCCCCGGGCGTGGTGACGGCGGAGACGGTCTTGAAGTCCGCCCGCGCCGCCTCCGGCGTCAGCCGCACCCTGACGTAGCCGCGTTGTCCGTTGTAGAACTTCAGGTGGGGGTTCGCGGACAGATAGGTGGCCCAGTTCGTGGGTCTTACGATGCCGTCCCCTCCGCTCGCGATGGACGGGGTGACGATCTCCGTGCCCAGGGTTCTGGACGAGGGGTTGTCGAAGTCGTCCTTGATGTCGAAGGCGTACCCGACGTGGACGTCCCCGGTGAGCACCATGAGGTTGTCGATGCCCGCCGCCTTCGCCCCGGCCAGGACCCGGTCGCGCGAGGCACGGTAGCCGTCCCAGGCGTCCATGGACACCTTGGCGACAGGGCTGAGGTCCAGCTTCCGCTGGGAGAAGCAGACCTGTTGCGGCATCACGTTCCACACGGCGTCGGAGGTGCGCCATCCGTCGAGCAGCCAGCGCTCCTGGGTGGCGCCGGTGATGGTGCGTGCCGGGTTGTCCGACTCCGGGCCGGGGATGTGCGGCCGGTCGCCGTAGGCCTGGTCGGAGCGGTACTGGCGGGTGTCGAGGACGTCGAACTGCGCCAGCGTTCCCCAGTGCAGACGGCGGTAGAGCTGGGCGTCGGGCCCGTTGGGCAGCTGGGAGGCGCGCAGCGGCTGGTTCTCCCAGTGGGCCCGGTAGGCGGCGGCGCGCCGCAGCAGGAACGCGGCCGGCGGGGTGCCGTTCTCGTCGCTGTCGGCCGCGTAGTTGTTCTCGGTCTCATGGTCGTCCCAGGTGACGACGAACGGGTGCATGGCGTGCACGGCCTGCAGGTCCGGGTCCCGGTGGTAGAGGGCGTAGCGCAGCCGGTAGTCCTCCAGCGTCACGGTCTCCCGGTTGAAGAGGTCGGGCAGAACACGGTCGGTGTACTTACGGGCGCCGCCGGCCGCGTCGACCGCGTACTCGTAGAGGTAGTCGCCGAGGTGGAGGACCACGTCGACGTCGTCGCCCGCGAGATGCCGGTGGGCGGTGAAGTACCCCTCCTGGTAGGCCTGGCAGGACACGGCGGCGAAGGTGAGCGCGGAGGCGGGGCCGATGGCGGCGGGAGCGGTGCGCGTACGGCCCGTCGGGCTGATCCAGGTGCCCGTCCTGAAGCGGTAGTAGTACACGCGACCGGGGGCGAGACCGTCCACCTCGACGTGCAGGGTGTGGTGGACCTCGGGATGGGCGATGGCGGCGCCGCGCCGGACGATCGTGCCGAACCGCTCGTCGTCGGCCACCTCCCATTCGACGACGACACGCTGCTGGGCCAGGCCGCCGTCGGCCTCGTACGGCTCGGGCGCGAGCCGTGTCCACAGCAGTACGGAGCCGGGCCACGGGTCACCGGAGGCGACGCCGAGTGTGAAGGGGTCGTCGGTGATCCTCGCCGCGTCGAGCTCGGCGGCGCTCGCGGCGCCCGTGGCGGGCAGATGTGTGCCGAAGGCGAGCGCGGCGGCTGCCGCGGTGACGGTCAGGAAGCGGCGGCGTGCGAGATGGCGTGCTGCCGCACGCAGTTCGGGGGCGTGCTGCGACGACGGACTCTGGCGGCCCGGGGGCATGGCTCTATCCCCTCACGGTGATGGCGGCGGGGCAGCCCCGGCAACGGGTGCTGCGGGGCTTGTGAATGCTAATCAGATGAAGATCACGAACCCGGCAGGCGCGGCCTCTCGAAGCGCAGGCGGCGTAACGGTCGACGCTCGCCGAGGGCCCACCGGCCCGCTGCGGCGCGCGGAGCGCCGACCCGGTACGCCCGGGGTATGCGACCGGATGGGCACGGTGTCCGGGACCCGGGACTTGAACGAGTAGCCCCGTGGCTCGGACGAAAGGTCCCTGTGGCTTGGAAGACAGCGAGGAATGGCCGGAGTTCGCCCTGGCTGCTTCCACCGGACGTACATACGATGCGACCGCTCCGGTCTTCACAGCTCCTTCACAGGGCCGGGGTTCATGCGGTCATGCGTTTGGCATGTGCATGACCGTTGCATGGCTGTGCTCGATGTCCGATCCATGCCTGATCCATGTCTGATCCAACGCACCTGGTCCGCGACGGCCCTTCGCGTACGCGAAGGCCGCACCCCCCAATTCGCGGCGGGACACATTCGCCCGCCGCCGGAACACCGACGCAACGGATTGGAGCACCATGGCTGGTGCGATGCTTCTGAGCGGTGCCATCGCCGCTCTCTTCGCCACCGCACTCCCCGCGCACGACCCGTCCACCGGGATCGTCGACCCGCCCCCGGACAAGATCGTCATCAAGGTCGCCACGGTGAACGGCTCCGGCTGCCCCCAGGGCACCGCCGCCATCGCCGTGTCCCCGGACAACACCGCGTTCACGGTCACCTACAGCGACTATCTCGCCCAGGTGGGAGGCAACTCGGATCCCACCGCGTTCCGCAAGAACTGCCAGCTCAACCTGACGGTCGCCGTGCCGGGGGGCTTCACGTACGCCATCGCCAGTGCGGACTACCGCGGCTTCGCCTCGCTCAAGGCGGGGGCGACCAGCACCGAGAAGGCCTCGTACTACTTCCAGGGTTCGTCGAACACGGCCTCCATCACGCACCCCTTCAGAGGCCCCTACGACGACAACTGGCAGGCCACGGACACGACGGAGTGGGCGCAGCTGGTCTGGGCGCCCTGCGGTGTGCAGCGGAACTTCAACATCAACACCGAACTCCGCGTGAACGCGGGCACATCCGCTCCCGGCACCACCAGCTTCATGACCATGGACTCGACCGACGGTGACATCAGCACCATCTACCACCTGGCCTGGAAGGAGTGCCCCAGCTCCTGACCCGACCGCCTTGGCCGGCTCCACCGCACCGGAGTCGGCCAAGGCGCGGCCTCAGCACGTACGATCTTGTCGGCCTTCGTGGCCGCCGACAGGATGCGTCGTCCGGCCGACGAATGCATCGCCCGGTCCGGCGAATTCAGCGTCCGGGCCGACGGATACATCGTCTGGTCCGATGAGAACATGGCCCCGAACGAGGGGTGTGCGCTCGCTCGATCCGGTGCCCCTGGTGGGTGAGGGCGTACCACCGGCGCATGCGCCCCGTTGCACGGACATGGACAGCACATTCGCCACAACGGGGTCCTTCCTGGGCCGCGAGGGTCAGGACCGGCCGTCCGTCGAACTCGCCGGCGCCCACTGGACGGACCCGCCGATCTACGCGGCGCTGGTCGCCGACTGGCAGGCCCGCGGGCGCGTGGTGCCCCGGCGGCACGAGATGCGTCGGCCTGGCTTCGCCGCCCTGCGCGCCACCGACGTTCGCCTCCCCGGTCCCGGTCGGCGTCGAAGCGACGGTCAGGGGGTGGGCGGATCCTGAGGGGCTCCGCCCGGCCACCGGCTCGGCCGGTCCGGCCGGCCCGGCCGCCTCTGGTGTCTCAGCCGAGTCGATCGGGACCCGGCCCGGGACGCACCGCGTTGCCGACGGGGCGTGCCCGTTCCCCGTTCACCAGGGCGGAGAGCATCTCGGCGGCCTGATGGAGCGCCACTTCCAGAGCGGTCGGGAGATGCAGGGCGCCCTGGCCGTCGGGCGGAACCAGCCAGCGCAGCGTGCCGCTTGTCCGGCGGGGCGAGGGCACCGCGATCCAGGATCCCTTCCCGGAGTAGCGGATGTCCTGCCCCACCCAGTAGCTCTCCGGGTCCGGGGGAAGGAAGAACCCGACCCGGTGGGCGCCGAAATCGGCGAGCGTGGGGCCGGGCATCGGCAGCGGGAGGCGCAGGAGGGCGTCCAGGGCGAACAGGCCGATCTCCTCCGGCACGCTGAGGACGTCCCAGAACCGGCCGGCCGGCAGCAGCGCGGCGCCGCTCGCCCCGTGTTCCCATTCGCGCTTGCAGGCCCGGGGGTCCACCGCGGCTGCTGCGAGCCACTCCACGGCTTGCTGGTGGGGAGCGCTTCTCATGTCTCTCCTCTTCGACCGCTGGTCCGGGTGAGCGGACAGTGATACCCCCTCCCCGGGCGCGGCTCCGTGTGCAATTCCCGAGGCGATGCCCAGAGTCATATTCGTAGATATATCTATCCAGTGGAAGGGGTGGCGCGCCGTGGCGTTTGTCCGTAGAACACCCGAACTTCGGACGAGAGTGCGATCCGCGCGTATGGCTGGGAGCGTCGTCGTGATGGCCGCGGTCTCCTGGCTGGTCCTGCTGGCGCGAACCTGCCGTCGAAGTCTCCCTCGACGCTTCGGATTTCCCCGCTTCCGATTAGCTCGCTTCGGGCTTCCCCGCTTTGCGCTTCCCCGCAGAGACCCGTTGGCGCCGCTGGTGAGAACCGCGCACAGCCTGAACTACGGCGCCGGGGAGTTCCTCGGCCCGGTCGACGCGGATGACGACGACGGCTGACGGATGTGCGACCCCACGGCCGGGACCGCCCGCCCCCGCAGGACCATGAGTGAGTCTTCCAAGGTGGCCACCATGGCGAAGGGGAAGCGGTCGAGCTCAAGGCAGAGCCCGACGTCATCGGCATGGACTCCTTGGCGCACCCCCTGCGCCAGTTCGGCGGCGGCGCGTGACTGCGCGGCGCGGCGGAGGAACCCGGCAGCATCCGTCCCGGGCTCGGTGGCTCTCCGGGCGATGTACTGAGCACACGCCAGATCTTCGTCGGCCTGCCCGTCCTCGCCGGTGACCACGAACGTGACACTGTCACTCCCGCGCGCCCGCAGGAGCTGAGCCGTCGCCTCCGCCACCACGAAGCTCGCGCACAGCACCAGCGGTGCATCCTTGACCGCCAGGGCGCCGACCGTCCCGGCCGTGGTCTTCTGCACAACGGTCCGTCCGCCGAGGTCGATCGACCGCAGCAGGCCGGGGGAGTTGACGGTGTCGAACCCGGGCGCGGGCGGACCGTCCTTGAGGGCCACCCAGTCCGGGTTGTCGGCCTTGAGCGCCAGGGCTTCGTCCAGCGACCCGGCAAGAACGATCTTTTCCGCGCCCTGGGCAAAGGCCCAGGCGGCCACGGTGAATGCCCGCATGACGTCGACCACGACCGCCACGGACGGGGTGTCGACCAGCTCGGCGATGCCAAGGAAACGAGTGTCCATTCGGATCATGATCGCGCATGGCCGATCCGAAGAACCCCGGGAGTGGTACGCGTCATATCGTCGGCCCCTCCGCGCGGAGCGGCCGGCCGGATCCAGGGGTGGATGGGGCCACTTCCGGAACCGGCCGGCCTGGCTGTCGGTGGGTCAGAACCAGCCGGTGCACTCGATGGCGCCGCCCGGGCCGTTGGTGCCGCAGGCCCGCATGACGAGGCCGGAGTCGTTCCACTGGGTGGTGTACGCGTCGTTGCCCGAGGTGATGGTGGTGAAGCCGAGCATCGGGGACCAGGTCGCGCCCCCGTCGGCGCTGCGGTCGACCCAGATCTCGTCACCGGGCGCGCCACCGGTGATGCGACCCCAGGCGCACTCGGTGGTGCCGTTGTAGCGAAGCTCCACGGTGCGGCCGAAGACGGTGGTCGACTTGGCCGTCCAGGCGCCCGTGGAGTTGGGCTCCGTACCGTCGCCGCAGGACGTGTTGTTCTCCGCGCCGGCCAGTGTGCCGCCGATCTCCGGGAAGTCACCGCAGGACGGCACATCCTTGAGCACGGCCGGACCCTGCACGAACAGGTTGCTGATCCAGCTGTGGTAGTCCGGCAGGAACGACCAGACGTTGTTCACCATGCCGTCGACCGTGGCCCGTTCGCCCACCCGCTGGCACAGCACCCGCGCTTGTACGGAGATGCCGTTGCCGTTGGTGAAGTTGATGCGGCTGCTCGTGTTCGAGTCCTGCCGCAGGTTGGGCTGGCCCCAGGTCTTGTGGTACGAGCCGCGGCCGTCCCAGGACCAGACCCCCGGCGTGACGTCGGCGTGCGGGCGGAACGCGCCCTGGTAGCGCTCCCAGCGGGCGCTGATGTTGTTGACCTGGATCTGCGCGCCGGACTGCGGCGCCTCGACCATCTTGCCGTTGCCGAGATAGATCGCGACGTGCGTCGGGCCGAAGCCGGTCGGGCCGAAGTACATGATGTCGCCGGGCAGCAGGACACCCGACCCCTGCGACTTCAGGAACTTCGTGTGCGCGTATCCGGGCGCCGCGAAGGTCGCCTGCGTCGTGCGCTCGGTGATGAGGTCCCGGCCGGTCGCCTTGTACCAGGCCCAGCGCACCAGACCGATGCAGTCGAAGCTCCACAGCTCCGGGTCCGCGTACGAGGCGGGATCCGTGCGGTCGATCTGGCCCTGGCTCGGACCGGGCATGCCCTGTGCGTGACCGCCACCCCAGGCGTACTGCTTGCCGACGTACCGGCACGCGACCTCGACGGCCGCCTCCGCCGCCGCGCTCGCACCGGACTGGAGCGGCGCGCACCCTGTGGCGGCGGTCGCCGGTGTGGCCGAGACGGCCGGCAGACCGAGGCTCACCACCGTCACGAGCGCGGCCACGAGGAGCCGCACCCGGCGCCCCCATGACCGCGCTCCCCACCCGGTTCGTCCGAACCCTGTTCTCCCGGAGTCCGTCCTTCCGGGCCCTGTTCTTCCGGTTCTTCGGATTCTGCGAACTCTGTTGATCACGGCACGCCCTCCCCCTGGTCTCGGTGGTCTCCCGTGAACGTACGGACTCCACCCGCCTGCCGGTCCCTGTCATCTGTCAGGGTGCGACCCGCCCGCTCCCCAACTGCGGGATCGGCGTGCCTCTTGACTTCACAAGACCCTCGCGCCAGATTCCTGACTCCGCATCAGAACCGGGACCCCACAGGCTTGTTGCCTCCCGGGGCACAGCACGTCCTCGTCTTCCTTCGCCCTGTTGGAGTGCTGCCATGTCGACAACCGCGGATCCTGCGAGACGTACCGAAGCTCCCTCACGACCCGGCCCCTCACAGCCCGGCCCTTCACATCCCGGCCCGTCGCGGCGCCGGGTGCTCGGCGCCGCGACGGCGGGCGGGCTCGCCCTCGCGGCCGGCCTCCCGAGCGCCGCCGACGCGGCCGAACTGCCCCTGCTCGGCACGTACGACGTCGTCGTGATCGGATCCGGAGCCGCCGGGATGACCGCCGCGCTGACGGCCGCGAAACAAGGACTGAGCTGCGTCGTCGTGGAGAAGGCGCCCACCTTCGGCGGTTCGGCCGCCCGCTCCGGCGCGGGAATCTGGATCCCGAACAACCCGGTGATCCTCGCCGCCGGGGTCCCCGACACCCCGGCGAAGGCCGCCACCTACCTGGCCGCGGTGGTCGGCCCTGACGTCTCCGCGGAACGCCGGCAGGCCTTCCTCGGACAGGGCCCCGCCATGATCTCCTTCGTACTGGCCAACAGCCCGCTGCGCTTCCGCTGGATGGAGGGGTACAGCGACTACTACCCGGAGCTGCCCGGCGGGCTGCCCGGCGGCCGTTCCATCGAACCCGCCCAGCTCGACGGGAACATCCTCGGCGCCGAACTCGCCCGGCTGAACCCGCCGTACCTGACGGTGCCCAGCGGCATGGTCGTCTTCAGCGCCGACTACAAGTGGCTCGCGCTCTCCGCGGTCAGCCTGAAGGGCGCCGCCGTCGCCACCGAGTGCCTGGCCCGCGGCACCAGGGCGGCCCTCCTCGGCCAGAAGCCCCTGACCATGGGCCAGTCACTGGCGGCCGGCCTGCGCGCGGGACTGCTCGCGGCCCAGGTGCCCCTCTGGCTGAACACCCCGCTCACCGACCTCTACACGGAGAACGGAACCACCGCGGGAGCGGTCGTCACGAAGAACGGCACCCCGGGGCTGATCAGGGCCCGGCACGGAGTGATCGTCGGCTCCGGCGGCTTCGAGCACAACGCGGCCATGCGAGCCCAGTACCAGCAACAGCCCATCGGCACCGAGTGGACCGTGGGAGCCAAGGAGAACACCGGCGACGGAATCCAGGCAGGCCGCAGGGCCGGTGCCGCGCTCGACCTGATGGACGACGCCTGGTGGGGCCCGGCGATCCCCCTGCCCGACGAGCCCTACTTCTGCCTCGCCGAACGCACCCTGCCCGGCGGGCTCCTCGTCAACGCCGCCGGAGCCCGCTTCGTCAACGAGGCGGCCCCGTACAGCGATGTCGTACACACCATGTACGAGCGCAACGCGACCGACCCTGACATCCCGGCCTGGCTGATCGTCGACCAGAACTACCGCAACCGCTACCTGTTCAGGGACATCGCACCGACGTTCACGTTCCCCGACGCCTGGTACACGTCCGGCGCCGCCCACAAGGCCTGGACCCTGGACGCCCTCGCCGCGGGAATCGGCGTACCCGCGGCAGCCCTGCGGGCCACGGTCAACCGCTTCAACGGCCTGGCCCGCAACGGCACGGACGCCGACTTCCACCGCGGCGACAGCGCCTACGACCACTACTACACCGACCCCGCGATCCTCCCCAACTCCTGCCTTGCACCGCTGTGGTTGGCCCCCTACTACGCCTTCAAGATCGTCCCGGGTGACCTGGGCACCAAGGGCGGTCTGCGCACCGACGCCCGGGCCCGCGTGCTGCGCCCGGACGGATCCGTCATCCCCGGCCTGTACGCCGCCGGAAACGCCAGCGCGGCGGTCATGGGCCACAGCTATGCCGGCGCGGGCTCGACGATCGGACCGGCGATGACCTTCGGCTACATCGCGGCACGGGACATCGCTGCAGCGGCCCGGGCCTGAAAGCGCGAGGGAGGGGTCCGTCGCGTCACGCGCAGATGTCTTCGGGCGGCCGGAACGAACGGTCGTCCGCAGACTCCTTGTCCACCTGGGCGCGTACTGTCTCCAACTGCCGCAACAGCGAGGCGAGATGCTTCTCCGCAGGGTCCCGAAAGAACTCCAGGACGGCGCGGTGGAAGGCGTCCCGGAGCTCGGGCGGCATCACGTCCGAGGCGTCGAAGCAGAGGGTACGGGCGCGTGAGTTGAGCAGGCCGTCGATCTCCTGCTCGACGGGGTTCGCGGGCGTGGTGGGCGGCAGACCGGTGGTGTTCGGGAACAGTGGGCGCACCGCCGGGTCCGCCTCCGCCTGCCAGCGCTCCCGGCCTGCCGGGCTCGACAGCCGCTCCACCAGTTCCTGGGCCGCCGGGTCGTCGCTGAAGACGGCGGCCATGTCGCCCGCGACCTCGTACGCGTCGCGGTACTCGGCCGACCCGCCCAGGAACCGGGCCGACGGCTCCACCCGGACGTCGTCGCCCGTGTACACGTACCGGATGAAGGCACTCTGGTGCTCGTGTGTGCAGTCGAAGCCGGGGGAGGCCAGCAGTCCGAGGGGTTCGTCGGGCCCGGGCGTGCCCTCGTACGACGTGGTCAGGGACCGTTCGATCGACTTCGGTGAGCGGTTGCCGAGCAGCCCCGCCCAGGTCGTCCAGGCGCGTCGCACGGCCGGATCGCGCCAGCTGAGCCGGCTGGTGGCCCACTTCTCGTAGACGTCGGGGCCCGCCTGGTGGAGCAGGATGTCCTCGATCCAGTCGGTGCCGGGCCAGCCCGAGGTGGCCTGCGAGGCGAGCCCGACGCACCAGGTCGGATCGTCGCTGGACGTGCCCTCCTTGCTCCACACCAGGCTCTTCAGATCGACCTTCAGCGGCACCCAGTAGGTGCGGCGCTTGTTGTCCACGAGGAGCGTCGGTGCCCAGGGCGCGTACGCGCGCTCGGCGGCCTCCTCGACGAGGGGCTTCAGCTTGTCGCGGCGCGCGTACTCGGTGAGTTCGCCGATGCTGTTGAGGATCGCCACGTCCGGCGGGGCGTCCGCCTCCAGCTGCGAGACGAGCGTCTCGCGCAGCGAGCGGGTGCCCTCGTAGGTGTACGTCCTGCCGGTCCCGTCGTCGAGCCGGTTCAGGGCCGCTTCGAAGGCCTTGCCCTCCTTGCCGGTCCAGGGGCCCAGCACGACGAGCGGGTCGGGGGTGTCCGACGTACAGCCGGGGACGAGGGCGAGCAGACAGACCGCGAGGAGGAAGCGGAGGCCACGGCTGACGGCTCGGTTCACGGCTCCGTTCACGACACGGCTCCCGGGCGGGCGACGACCAGATATTCGCGCCGGTACGCGTGCAGCGCGGCGCCGGCGACGACCGCGCCGACCAGGCCCGCGGGGAACACGAAGGGCGCGACCCCGTCCAGGAAGACGAGCCGACCGCTGGACAGCCCGTCGTCGATGCGCGCCTTCAGCACTTCGATCGCCTGCGGATCAGGTCCGTCGAACGGGCGCTCCTCCGCGATCGTCTCCGTCCGGGGCGAGGTCCGTGTCGCGAGCGCGTCCGCCACGGGGACGGCCTCCTTCTGCGCGTGCCGCGCGAGCAGCGCGTCGGTTGTCAGGAGCGGTACGGCGAGCAATGGCAGGGCGGCGACCGCCAGCGGAACACTGAGCCGGATCCGGAAACGGCGCCGCAGGAACAGCACCGTGCGCCAGAGTCCGGCGGCGAGCAGCACCAGGGCGATTCCGCAGACCACGGCGGCGACGAGCACGGGCCCGCTCCAGGCGGCCCGGTCCGCGAGCCGCTCCCGCAACTGCCGTTCGAGCCCGGCGACCCGGTCCACGATGGAGGTCGCGGCGGAACCGACCGTGGGACTGCACGGCGGATAGCGGTCCTGCCGGTCCGCGGCGGCGACCGGCGTCGAACAGAGCATGCTGCGCGCGTACGTCAGCTCCGCGTCCCGCAGCACGGGATCGGCCACGTGGTTCTGCGCCCGCCCGATCCAGCCCGTGTAGTCCACCACCAGGGCGGAGACGACGCGCAGTTCCTGTTCCTCGGCCACGGTCAGGGCTCCGCTGCGCGTGACCTGGTTCAGGCTCTGCGTGGCCCGCGCCACCCGCGTCCGGTACCGCTCGCTGAGCCCGCTCAGCTCGGAGGCCCGTCCCTCGGCGAGGTTCTCCTCGGCCTCGCCCTGTGCGATGAACAGCGACGCCTTGGCGTTCGCGAGACCGACCAGCGCGGGCGCCAGCCGGTCCCGCACATACGCGGAGTCGTCCCGCACACCCGAGTACGCCCACCCGAGAGTCCCGAACGCCACCACGGCGAGCAGCGGCAGCGCGACGAGCCGCTCCCGCAGATACGCGCGGTTGCGACGGCCGGCCGCCGACGGCCACACGTAGAGCCAGACCCGGCGGGCGAGCTCGGCCGCGACGAGACGTGCCGCCCGCGCGGCACGCAGGACCCGTGCGGGCGGTGCGGCATCGTCCTCCGTGGGCTGCGGGCGCGCGGCTTCACTCACTCGCGGGCCGCCCGAGCGCTCTCCCCGGGTGGCGGCACCGAGGTCGGTCCCGGTGGTGGTGCCGGTGGCGGTGGAGGTGTCGGCGTACGTGCGATCGTCCGGAGCCAGGTCGTGACTCTCTTTCCGAGCCATGGGCTGTCCCTGTGGTGTCGGAAGGCGAGCGGACGGACCTCGTAGGCGCGGTCCAGGAGTGTTTCGGCGACGGCCGCGTCCTCGGGCGAGGCGGAACGGGCGGCTTGGTGGGCGAGGGTGAGATAGAGGCGGGAGAGGGCCTTGCGCAGACCTGGCCCGTCGGACGGGAGGCCGAGCCGTTCGTCGGCGCCGGCGGCCAGCGCGGCCAGGCCCGCGGCGTCGACGGCACCGCGGGCGAGTGCGCCCTGTACGGCCTCCCACACCTCCGCCGTCATACGGACCCGGGCCTGCTCGTCCGTCAGCCCGTGCGCGTGGAAGAGCCGGGTCAGCCGCTCCAGCACCTCGCGGAGCCGCTCGGTCACCTCGTCGGGGCGCTCGGCGGTCCGCACATGCTCGACGCAGACGCGAACGGCGGCCGTACGCGCGGCGGTTCGGTGCCGGGAATGCTGCGGCACCACGTCCAGGGCCCGCACCGCGTCGTCCCACGCCCGCTCACCGCCCAGTGCCAGACGCGCCCGTACGGCGCCGAACGCCGCACTGCCCAGCGACGGATTGCGCAGCCGTACGGCCTCGTAGAACGTCAGCGCCTCCTGCCACCGGCCGAGCCGTTCGGCGCAGTAGCCGAGCGCGAGTTTCGGCGCGTACTCGCCCGGGATCGCCGCGAACACCTCGTCGAAGTGCCGCCGGGCCGCGGCCACTTGGTCCCGGCCGAGCGCGAGCAGCCCGCGGTGCCAGCCGAGCCGCCAGTCGTGAGGAGCGCGCTCGGCACCGATCAGCGTCTCGGCGGACCGCAGTTCACTCTCGGCGGCAGCTGTCCCGCCCCCGGCACCGCGCAACCGCAGCCGGCAGCGCAGCAGATGCACCTCCGGCGAGTCGCGCCAGTCCCCGGTGTGCTGCAGCAGCGCCTCCGGCGCGGCATCGGCCAGCCTGCTCAACTGCGCGTGGTGGTAGTCGTGCCGGTCGGGCCGCGGTACGGGCAGCCGCTGCGCGGCCTCGGAGGGAGACGGCGGCGCGTACGGGGCGGAAGCGTTCGGGGTGGCCCACCGGGCCAGGGGCGGCGCGGAGCCGAGGGCCGCGTCCAGCGCGTACGACGACTGGAGGAAGAGCGGTGACGGTTCGAAGGTCTCCAGGCCGGTCCGCAGCGACCGTAACTCCCGGAATACGCCCCGCAGTTGCTCCTCCATCTCCCGTGCGGTGGCGAACCGCTCGGCCGGCTCGCTCCGGGTCGCGCGGTGCAGCACCCGGGCGAGCGACACCAGACCGAGCCCCACGGGAGGGGGTGCCGTTATCGGATACGTCTGCGCGGTCTCGGTCTCGCCGCCCTGTGCGCCGAGCCCGCCGATCACGTCCAGATGGCCGAGCTCCGCCAGATCGTCCGGCGATCCGCCGAGCCCGCTCAGCCGCCGCAGTGTCTCGCCCAGGCTGAACAGGTCGTCCTGGCCGGTGGATTCACCGCTGCGGCCGACGGTCGGGGCGCGGTACCTCTCCGTGGTGTGGCCGGGCAGACCGACCATGCGGACACTTCCCACATCGATGATCTTCGTGGTGGTGCCGTCGTGCATGACGTTGTCCGGTTTGAGGTCGCCGTAGACCTTGCCGGGCCAGTCGCCGTGCAGATACCCGAGCGCGGCCAGCAGACGTATCCCGTAGGCGAGTACGAACTCGTGGAAACGGCCGCCACCGAATTCCGCCGGGTTCACCTGCGCCCGCGCCCGCACCTCCTCCAGGGTGAGCCCGTCCACGTACTGGAGGACGAGGAAGTCCCCGATCTCGGGATGGTGCCCGTAGTTGAAGACACGGATGATGTCGTCGTGGCTGAGGTCGACCAGCGCCCGCCGTTCCTGGGCCAGGGCATCCGCCGCGGCTGCCGCCTGCTCCCCGCGCAGGACCTTGATCGCCACCTCGCGGTTGTCGACCTTGGTGTCGAGCGCGAGGTACACCTCGCCCATACCGCCGTAGCCGAGGGGGCGCATCATCCGGTACTGCCCCGCGAGCATGTGCGGCGGCGGCAGTGGCAGCCCCTCCGGGTCGCTCCCACGGGAGGCGGCGCGCTCCAGCAGCGTGATCGAGGGCAGCAGGACGGGATCGGGACTCTCCTCGGGCAACTCGACGCGCGCGGCCCGCAGAATCACCGATTGCTGTGGCGCGATGAAGAACGGCTCGCTGGATTCCGGCAGTTCACCGGTCGCACCTCTGCCCGCAGCCCCGTCCATGCGTCCTCAGAATAGACGCGGGCGCCCTGAATGGCCCCGGGCCGAGGCGAAGATGATGTGCGGAAGTGGCCGAGGAGACGACCCACCGACCCGGACCCGCGGAGGAGTCCCGGTGTCTCGGGCCGACGGAGGCTTCCCAGCGTCTCCGCAAGTCGGGGATTCTGTGCGTCATCGCGGGCGGGTTGGCACCCCTACGAGTCGACGGGGCGCCCACCGGCCCGTTGGATCAGCCTTCCTTGGCCTTCGCGTACTCCTGCGCCATGCCTCCGGCGAAGTCGAACACCACGGTGGGTTCGTCCCCCACGACCCAGGCGTCGTGACCGGGAGGACAGACGAAGACGTCACCGGGGCCGACCTCGCTCTCGGCGCCGTCGTCCATACGGATCCGCATCCGGCCCTCGACGACGTAGCCGTTGTGATGGACCTGGCAGCTCTCGGTGCCCGCGATCGGAGCCACGGACTCGGACCAGCGCCAGCCCGGTTCGAACGTCGCCACGGCGAAGTCGAGCCCGGTGAGGTGGACCGCTTCGAGGTGGCCACGAGGGAAATCGCGTCGCTCGTCCGGCTTTTCGACCGCCTTGACCTCGATCATGACGGCTCCTTCCCATCTGGCCTTGCCCAGCATTGGCGGGCGGTCGGTCACCGCCTCGCGACGACCCGGCCGAACCCCTCCCCTCCATCGTCTGCCCGCGCGCCCGGCTCCGCCATTCGGGGGACGGAAGCCCGGCGGGAGGCAGAGGCGGGGAGACGCAGTCGCCCCTACAGGGAGATGGTCACCTCGTCCTCGACCGGCGGGTCGATTTCCTGCTGGAGATTGCCCGTCGCCGAGAAGCAGCGCAACCGGACCGAGTCAGGAGTGACGTCAAGCCGCAGGAAACACTTGAAGAACGGCGGGCTGTACGTCGCCGAGCCCGGGGACAGCAGCTGCGTGTACGCCTTGCGCACGGGGAGCCGGAATCGGGAGGTGCGGTCCGGACGACCGCCGGCGCCCAGCAGACTCGCGACCAGGCGGGTACGCAGGGTGACGCGCGCGGGCGAGACCTGAGCGCGGGTCGGGCGCATACCGAGCCGCTTCGCGATGACGGCGGTGGCCTCGGCCTCGGTGAGGGTGAAGAAGCGCCGCATGCGCAGCCGGCGTCCGTAGAGCCTGCTGTAGAAGGCGAGCGAGTCGCCGCGCAGCGGGTAGCAGCGGAAGTCGTCCTCGGAGACACCGGCGACGGAGACGCGCGGGACGGTGTGCGTGGCGTGCATGAAGGCTCCGCCGCCACCGGCGACCACGTACTGGATGGTGCGGCCGTCCACCGTCACCGGATAACGCTGGTAGTTGTGGATGTCACCGCCTATCGCGGCCACGTAGTGATGGTCCGGGTCGCGCACGATGTCGTCGACGGTTCCGCCGCCGTCGATCAGGCAGGGGTGGTGCTCGGCGTCCACGTACAAGGGGGAGCCGGTGATGAGGATCTTCGGGGTGTCACCCTTGGACACCTCGCGGAGCCAGCGGCCCTGCTCGGCGTCGACGGTCCCCAGCAGACCGGTGTCGATGCCTATGATGCGCACCGGCCCGGCGTCGACGGCCCAGTACGGGCCGGGCTGGACCGCCTGTTGGGCGGGTGCCGAGCGCAACTTCCGTGCCTCGGCGAGGCGCTGCTCGTCGGTGGTACGCGGCTTGTGCCAGAGCAGCGACCGCAGCCAGGCGGGCGTCAGCGGGCGCGGAGTGGCTTCCGGCGTGAGCGGCGGGGCCTCGCAGAAGACCCGCATGAAGCCCTGCAGGTCCTCGTACCAGTCGTGGTTGCCGGGTATCGCGTAGATGGGTGCCTGGTAGTCCTGGTACGGGCGATGGAACTTCGTGCCGTAGTCGTCGGCGGTGCCGACCGGATAGACCACATCGCTGGCGAGTACGGCGAACCGTGTGTCCTGACTGACCTTCAGAAAGCCTGGGACGACGGCGTATTGGGGGTCGTCGCCCTCTCCCGTGTCCCCGATGACCATGAAGGAGAAGTGGTCCGGATCGTCGCGCCGGACCACCTTGTCGGCGGGTGCCCCGGCGACTGTCCGCTGCTCCACCCAGCGGCTGCGGGTCCGGCCGGTGGGGTCGCCGAACCAGGAGGCCAGTACGCCGTTGCGGGCGGGCCAGAGCGTCTTCGGGTTGAGCCAGGAGAGCTTCTCGACCCGGTGCGGCATCAGTTGCTTGTAGTCGCCGCGTTCCGCGGTGCCCCAGCCGGCGCCCTCGGCGGTGTCGCGTGAAGAGTGTGACATCGGTGCACGGTAACAACGCCCTCGTCCGGTGATCCAAGTGGGGCCGTCGGGGGAGGGCGGGCACCAACTACCGTGATGCCGATGGACATCAGCGTGGTTGCCGCGGCACGAGAGGACGACAGCCCGGTCGACGAGCCGTTGCGGGTGGCCGCGGTGGCCGACCGGCTCGGGTACCGCGAGGTGTGGGCCGGTGAGGGGCCCACCTGGGACGCGTTCGTGCTCGCCACGGCGATCGGGCTCGCCACCGAGCGCGTCACGTTGACCGCCGGGCCGGTTCCCGTCTCCGTACGAGACCCGTTGACGATCGCCAGAGGCGCGGCGTCGGCCGCCGCGGTGATCGGCCGCCCGGTCGGGGTGGCGCTGGGGACGTCCAGCAAACGGGTGGTCGAGGGCGTCCACGGCCGGCCCCGCACTCGGCCCGCCGCCGCACTGGCGCAGTCAGCCGAGGCGGTACGCGGTCTCATGCACGGCGAACCCGGCCAAGCGATCGTGCCCGGAAGCACCTTCCGCCGACGTCAGCAGCCGCCCGGAGGCCCGCTCACCGTGGCGGCGTTCGGAGACCGCGCGATCGCCGTGGCCGCCGCGCACGCCGACCGCATGCTCCTCGACGTCGTCTCCCCGGAGCAAGTCCGCACCCTGCGCGCCAAGTTGACCGCCGCCGCGGAACTCGCCGGCCGGACGCCGCCGCGACTGGCCGCCTGGCTGCCCGCGGCCGTCGACCCCGAACCCGAGTCCCTCCGGCAGATCCTGCGGAGCATCGTCGGCTACCTGACGGTCCCGGGATACAGCGACGTGTTCACCGCGGCCGGCTTCGGCGAGGCGGTCGGCCTCGCCCGCTCCGAGGCCACTCCGGAAACCCTCCTCGCAGCAGTCCCACCCGAGGCCGCCAACACGCTCGCCCTGGTGGGAGACGCCCCCACCGTCCGCGCCCGCATCGACGCGTACGCCGACGCCGGCCTCGACGAGATCGCCGTGGTCCCGGCCACGGCGGGCGACCCGGCGGGGGAGCGGACGCTGACGGCGTTGGCGGACCTGGTGTCCGGGTGAGGGAGACGGACGAGGCCCGCCCCCTGCATCATGGCCGGATGAGTGATCGTGAGGAACTGCCGACGGCGGTCGACGCGGAGGCGCTGCTCGCGCTGGCCGAGGGGCACCACGCGCGCGGGACACGGGCGTTGGGCACCCGCGAGGCCAGTGGTCATCTGGTGAAGGTGTACGCGATCGAGGCGCCCGGGCGCGTCGTGACGGATCGGGACGGGGCGGCGGCGCTGCGGATCGCCGGAGCGCATCTGGCGCTCGGGCGTGCCCGTGGGTCGCTGGGGCTCGCCGTACTGCTCGTGCACGCGGGAGGCGACGGGGACTATGTCCTCGTCAGCAACTGGATCGAGGGATACATGTCCGACCTGGCGGTCTTCACCGGCCCGGCCGGGCAGCCCGAACTGCTGCGGCCCGGGCGGGTGGGGCTCGCGCCCTGCGTCTGGGAAGCCGCCGTCCTGGCCCATGAGCGCGACGCGTTCACGCGGCACGTCCTCGACGGCAGTGGCCCGGTGGCGGACCGGCTGGCCGCGTGGGGCGCGGACACCATGGCCGGGGACGTCCGATGACGGGCGCTCCACGTGTGAGGCACGCACGCCCCGCCGACCTGCCGCGTGTCGCCGAACTGGCTGCGGAGCACGCCTCGTACGAGAAGTCCGCACCGCCGGTCCCCGACCTCGCCGAACGGCTCGAAGTCCTTCTCTTCGGCACGCCGGCACCGCGGTTGAGGTGCCTCGTGGCGGAGTCGCCGGACGGCGAGGTCGTCGGCTACGCCACCTGTGCGCCCGAACTCTCCACCTGGGAGGGCCGCGAGTACCTCACCATGGACTGTCTCTTCCTTCGCGACGGCAACCGGGGCCTGGGCCTCGGCGCCGCGCTGATGGACGCCGTGGTGGCCGAGGCGCTGGACCTCGGTCTGACCGAGGTCCAGTGGCAGACCCCCGCATGGAACGAGGGCGCGATCCGCTTCTACGACCGCCTCGGCGCACGCGCCAAGGAGAAACTCCGCTACTTCCTGCCGGTGCAGGGCTGAGCCGCCGAGTCGCCGAAGCGTCCGTCCGCGCCCGCCGCGGGCGGACTCTTCCTGCTCAGGACAGAGGCGCCGTCGACCCCCTGATGACCACCCTGCAGGGCAGGGTCTCGACCCCCGAGCGCTGCGCCCCGGCGATCGCGGTGAACAGCGCGTGCGCGGCGGCACGGCCCACCTGTTCCAGGTTCATGTCGACGCTCGTCAGGGGCGGTCGGGACGCGGAGGTCAGGACCTGCCAGTTGTCGAAGCCCATGACCGCCACCTCCTCCGGCACACGGTGGCCGCGCTCGCGCAGTACGTCCATGACACCGCGCGCGATCTGATCGCTTCCGCACAGGACGGCGTCCACGTCAGGGTGCTGGTCGAGCAGCATCGCGGTGGCCGCCCGGCCCCAGCCCTCCGACCACACCCCGAACCGAGGCTCGCCGACGAGGGCGAGGCCGGCGTCGGCGAGTGCGGCCAGGGCACCCTCGGACCGCTCCTGCGAGGCGAGGTACCCGGGGTCACCGGTGATGTGCGCGATCCGCGTACGACCGCAGGCGAGCAGATGCTCCACCGCGATCCGCCCGGCGCCCACACTGTCCGGGACGATCGACAGATCCGCGGGATCCTCGGACGGCGCGTACGCGTAGACGACGGGGACGGGCAGTTCGCGGCCCAGTGACGGACGCGGATCGGTCCGGCTGCCCACCACGATGAGACCGTCGACCCGGCGGCCGAGCAGCGCGCGGACATGGTGCTGCTCACGGATCGCGTCACCACGGGCGTCGCAGAGGAACACGGCGACCTCGCCGGCGCCGAACGCGTCCTCGGCACCCATGAGGATCGGGATGCTGAACCGGCCCTCCAGGTCGCTGGTGAGCAGCCCGACCGTGCCCGTCCGCCCGGCCAGCAGACCACGCGCCACCTGATTGGGTCGGAACGACAACCGCTCGGCCGCCTCGATCACCCGCTGTCTCGTCTCCGCCCGCACCTGGCTGCGGCCGTTGAGGGCCTTGGAAGCGGTGGCGATGGACACGCCCGCCAGCCTCGCGACGTCGCTGAGCGTGGCGGGCTGCGAACGAGAGGGGCCGGTGGCCTGTGCCATGGGGGTTACTCCTGTCTCGCGTCACGTGCCGACGCCGTTGAGGGTGCACGCCGCCCGGAAAACAGTACGCGAAACCGTTTCGGTCCCGATGCTTCCCCGGGTTTGACGAATCCCCATAAGCCGTTACTTGCAAGGGGATTGACGGGTCGTGAGTCGCGTCCTAGCGTCGCAGAAAACCTTTTCGGTTTTGTTTCCTTCACGGGGTTCTTCGCAGAGTTCAGTGCCACCACATCCATCGTCCCGACCGGCCGGCCCGCCCTGGGCCCGCCGCACACGAGGGGGATCGACCATGGGGAGCACGGCCGGACCGCTTGGACACACACGCCGCCTCGTCACCGGTGCCGTCGCACTGCTTGCCGCCGCGAGCCTGGTCACCGCATGCGGATCGGGGGAAGACGACTCGGGCGGCGGCAAGCAGTGCGACG
>NZ_LIQZ01000080.1 GCF_001418655.1 Streptomyces phaeochromogenes
GCACGGACGGACTCGGCCGCGCCAGTACGTCGCGGCCGAGTCCGTCCGTGCCGAGGGGGTACGCCCAGGAGGGCGCCTGGAGGCGGGCGGTGGTGTTCACCGTGTACGGGTCGCGGAGCAGGCCCCAGCCGACGCCGGTCAGCAGTGTGATCCCGAGCGTCAGCGGGACGGCCGGGTGCGCTCGGACCGGGCGGGCCGCGGGCAGCGTCAGCCCCGCGTCGCGCAGGGCGGGGCCCAGCAGTCGGCGCCGTACGACGGCCGCCGCCGCGCCCGTGACCAGGCCGAGGGCCAGCAGCGCGAGGACCGACCCCTGGAGCAGCGGCAGGTCCTGAGACTTGGCCGCCCCCAGCGCCGTACGTCCGATGCCCGGTACCGCGAACACCGTCTCCACGGCGACCGCTCCGCCGGTCAGTCCGACGGCGACCATCCCGAACTGCGGTACCAGCGGCGGGAGTACGTGGCGCAGGGCGGCGGCCGAGACGCGTGCCCTGCTGACCCCGGCGCCGCGCCACAGTTCCACCCAGCGCTCGTCGAGGACGGGGGGCAGGGCGTCCGCGACCAGTCGGCCCAGGAGTCCGCCGGCGGGAACGCCGAGTGCGACGGCGGGCAGCACCATGTACTGCGGGCCCTGCCAGCCGGAGGTCGGCAGGATGCCCAGCCACACCCCGCACACCAGCAACGCGACCGTGGCCAGCAGGAATTCGGGCAGTGCGGCGAGCATCGCGGCGAACGCGCCGGCCGACCCACGGCCCCGTACGAGCACGGGAGCGACCACCGCGCAGGTCACCAGGAGCGCGACCCCCAGCGCCGCGCCCATCAGGGCGAGCGACACCTGGAGTCCGGAGACGACCGACGGCAGGACGTCGGTGCCCGACACCCAGGACGTGCCGAGGTCGCCGCGCGGCAGGCCGGAGAGCCAACTCCCCAGCAGGGGAAGGGGACCCGCGTCCAGACCGAGGTCGGCGCGGATCGAGGCCAGGGCCTCCGGCGTGCCCTCCTGTTCGGCCGAGCGGGCGCGCAGGACGGTGAGGGCGGGGTCGCGCCCGGAGAGCCAGGGGAGCAGTCCGACGGCGGCGAGAACCGCGGCGAGACAGCCGAGCCGGGTGAGGGCGGCCCGGCGTCCAGGAGTGAACAGGCGTGCCATGAACGTCACTTGACGTACGTGTCCGCGGTGATCAAGGCCCGCTCGCGCGGGTCGTGCTCGACGTCCACGACTCCGGCCACGTCGCCCTGGATCACGCGCTCGTGCAGCATCGGGATCGCGGCGTCGGTGGCCAGCACCGCGGCCTCCGCGTCGACGACGGCTTGGCGGCGCGCGTCACCGGTCTTCGTCGCGGCGGCCTTCTCCAGGGCGGCGTCGACCTTCTTGTCGGACAGCTGCGAGATGTTGAAGGAACCCTTCGAACCGAAGTCGCTGTAGAGGTACGCGGCCGGGTCGCCCGAGTCGAGGACGGTCGCCCGGGACAGGATGAACGCGTCGAACTCACCCGCCAGCGCGTCGGATTCGATGTTCGCGTACTCGCGGACGTCCAGCTTCACCTTGAACCCGGCCTGCTGGAGCTGCTGTTGCAGCGTCTGGGCGACCTCGGGGAGTTCGGCGCGGTCGGTGAACGTACCGATCGTGATCGTCTTGCCGTTCGAGGCAGCGGACTTGGCGCGCTCGGCCGGCTTCCGCAGGTCGGCGGCCCAGGGGAGGGCCGGGCCCAGCAGGCCCTTCGCGACGTCGGCGCGGCCCTCGTACACGCCCTTGACGATCGACTCGGTGTCGAGGGCCTCGCGGGCGGCGGCCCGCAGGGAGGCGTCCTTGAAGGGGCCGCTCCCGGTGTTCAGGTACAGGGTGTTGGTGCGCGGCATCGGCACCTCGGTGACCAGGTCCTTGTCGAGCAGCGCGGCCTGCGACACGGGAACCGCCTCGACGACGTCTGCCTCGCCGCTGCGCAGGGTGGCCGCGCGGGCGGTGCCGTCGGGCACGAACTTCACATCGATTCCGGGGGACTTGGCCGTGCCGCCCCAGTAGTCGTCGTAGCGGTCGAGGGTCGCCGACGAGGTGCCGTTCACCTTCGTCAGCTCGAAGGGGCCGGTGCCCGCGCCGACCGCGCTGACGGTCTTCCCGCGGTACGCCTTCGCCGCCAGGATCGACAGCTGCGGCGAGCTCAGCCGCTGTGGGACCAGCGGGTCCTCGGCGTCGGTGGTGACGGCGACCGAGTCGCCGTCGGCCTTCACCGTCAGGTCGACGCCGTCGAGGATGCGTGGCTTGGGGGAGGCGGTCGCGGCCTTCGTGAGCGACCGGACGACGGACTCGGCGGTGAGCTTCGTACCGTCGTGGAAGGTGACGCCGTCCCGTATCTCGAACGTCCAAGTCGAGCCGTTCTGCCGCCACTTGGTGGCGAGGGCGGGCTCGGCGTCGCCATCCGCGTCGAGCGTCACCAGCGTCTCGGCGGTCGACCAGCGCGACAGCTTGAACGCGTCGTCGGACAGCGGCGACAGTCCGGAGCGCGGCGGATTCATCATCGCGACGCGTACGCGCTTGCCGTCGCCGCCCGCGGAGTCGTCCGAGGCGGATTCCGAGAAGCACCCGGTGAGCAGCAGGGTGGAGGCCGCGGTGACCGCGGAGAGGGGGAGAAGGCGGGCGGGCAGGCGCACGGAGCACTCCGGGTAAAGGGGTGGTCAATGGAGATGTGCGCCGACCGTAGCATGATGATAATCGTTTTCAGTAATGGTCCCCGCTGTCATGGCGCCCGCCGACGACGTGGTCGAGGGCGGATGCGGCGTCGTCGGTGATGTGCGTGGGCCGGCATGTCTCGTCGGTCCATGGCCGGCCGCCCGACACCCACACGCTTCGGACGTCGTCGAGCCCGTTCGCGCCGCCGATGTCGGCGTGCGGCGAGTCCCCGATCACCCAGGCCCCGCGCAGGGACGCCCCCACGGCGGCTGCCGCCGCACGGAAGATCTCCGGCGCGGGCTTCTTGCACCCGACCGCCTCGGAGACCACCCATCCGTGGACGATCCCGTCGAGCCCTGTGTGCCGGATCTTCGCCTCCTGTTGCTCGACACGGCCGTTGGTGACGATCACGCACGCCCATCCGGCGCCGACGGCCCGGGCGAGCGCGTCGCGGGTGGCCGCCGCCAGTACGACACGATCGGCGGCGCCCCGGTCGAGGAAGTCCCGGACGGCGGCCCCGGAGACGGCCGCCGCGTACCGCTCGGACAGGGCCCGGGCGACATCCTGCCTCGGCGTATAGCCACTGGCGTCGACGGACATCAGCCACGCGAGGTCGTCGACGGGGAGCGAGTTCTCGTCGAGAAAGACCGAGGCCGCTTCCCGGAAGGCGGCGTCCCGGTCGACCAGAGTGTTGTCGAGATCGATCATCAGGAGGGGCATGTCCGGGAGTAGAGCATGACGCGGGCGGCGTGAGCGGCGGATGCCGAGGTTGAAGGATGACGGGGTTGACGTGGGAAGGGACCACCACGAGGACGTCGATCCGGGACGTCGATTCGGAACCGTTGGGTCGGGCCGTCGGGTCGCTTGTCAGTGGTGCCCGGCATGATCGATGGCATGACACACGGACCCTCCGATGCCCTGCGGGACCTCGCTCTTCGGCATCTGTCTCCTGACATCGCCGAGCGGTGGCTCGGTCTGCTGCGCCCCGGTCTGCGTCTGGGCGTGGCCGCGGACTCGGACCGACCCGTCGGGCACCTCGGTGGGCTGCCGAAACTGCCGACCGATGAGGAGTGGCCCGTGTGGGAGGGGCACGGGCCGCTCTCGCTCATCGCTTCGATCGACTGCACGGCACTGCCCGCGGGGGCTCTGGACATCGAGCTTCCGAGCGATGGGACGCTCTACTTCTTCTATTTCGACGGCCAGTTGGACGAGGGCGAGGCTCTCGTCCTGCCCGAGGACCGGGAGAGCAGGCCGGGCGCCCGCGTGCTCTACGTACCGGCCGGTGCGGAGACTTCGAGACGTGACACACCGGGGGACCTCAAGCCGTATCCGCCGGTGCCGCTGACAGCCGGGGTGGAGATGACGGCTGCCGAGCCCTGGCATCCGCGGATGCGTGACGCCTTCGCGCCCCAGGCACCGCTCGGGCAGCGGTACGACCACCCGGTGTGCGCCGACGAGTTCATCGAGGCGCTGTGGGACTTCGGCGAGGCGGTGGGGCACCAGGTCGGCGGCCATGCGCACTCGGTTCAGAACCCGGTGGAGATCGAGATCGCAGAGGCGGTGTTCGAAGGAGAGGTGACCTGGGAGGACCCTAGGCTGTCCGACGAGGCGGGGAGCTGGGTGCTCCTGGCCCAGTTCGACAGCGAGGACGCCGCGGACATGATGTGGGGCGACTCCGGGGCCCTGTACTGGCTGATACGGCCGCGGGATCTGGTCGAGCGGCGTTTCGACCGGGCGATGTTCACCTGGCAGTGCAGCTGATGGCCGTCGCGTCGCCCGGCTGGGGCGTGCAGTACAAGCTGTGTGTGCCCAGTGAGGATGCGGTACGGAATCGGACAAGACGAGTTCTCCGATCGAGGGGGAGGGGTCCGGGGTGGGTTACCAACTGCAGGCAGTGATCGCAGGGGACGAGTTGTTGCGTGCCGTGTCGCAGGACGTTCCTGGCGCCCGGGTGGCGGCTCTTCGTCAGGGACTGCTGCTGATGCCGATGACGGATGAGGTCTTCGACGCCGTCACGGACGGCAGCTCTGGCGGGGCTCTGGGGTTTTGGCGGTTGCCGGGAGGCTTCGAGGGGCTTCTCGCTCAGTGGTCCGCGGCGGGGCCGGTCGCCTATGTGGAGGCCGACTACTTCGGTGGCGTCGGCGAGCAGCGAGCTGCCGTCTGGGCTGACGGGGCACTGGTGCTGGGGCCGCTGGATGTGCCGACGAAGAAGCGGTTTTCCCGCCCGGTCAGCCCGATCTCGCAAGCTCTTCGGCGGCTTGGTGCGAGGAGGAGTCTGGGCGAGGACGAATTCGAGGCCGTAGGTCTGGACCGCTACAGGGACAACGACGGCTGGATCTCTTCCAGTACCCGCTAGGCCTGTGCGGGATCGATGGTGAGGTGCTCGGGCCGGTCGGCGCCGTGTGCATCGCCGTCCACCTGACACGGCATGCCATCTTCCGCGAAGTGCCACGCCTGCTGCCCCGATGGCACGAGGAGAGCGCACTCGTGCCTGAGCTCGTTCGGGTGTACGCCGAGGTGATGACGTTGTGCTCGGGTGCCGGGCGGGGAGGATCGGCCTCGTCGGCGTCCAGGGACGGCACAACCGCGGTCACCGAGTGCCCCGACGGATCACGAGACCAAAGGTCCAACGTGAGCAGAAGGAGCTCGACATGTCCGTGGCGGATGCCGAGGTGGACGTACTGATCGTCGGTGGCGGGCCGGTCGGGCTCACCGCTCGGGCGTTGCTGGAGCGCTGGGGTGTGCGGGTGTCGCTGGTCGAGAAGCACGGGGAGCTGTCTCCGTTTCCGCGGTCCCGGCTGGTCAACGTGCGCTCGATGGAGATCTACCGTGGGCTCGGGCTCGCCGGCGAGATCACGGCCGGCGCCTTTGGGCCGGAGTACGGCCGCATCCGTTTCCGGGACACCCTGCACGACCGCGACTTCGCCACAGCGGCGATGGTCGGGATCAACGCGCCGATCCCCGCGAGCCCCGTGACCGGCGTCGTCAGCTCGCAGGACCGGCTGGAACCCACCCTGCTCGCCGCGGCGGACACAGAGATGAGGTTCGGGGCCGAGCTCGTCGACCTCACCGAAGAGGCCGACAGCGTCGTCGCCGTACTCCTCGACCGCCGAAGCGGTCGGGAGACTCGCGTCCGTGCCCGCTATGTGCTCGCCGCCGACGGCGCGAACTCCACCGTCAGGCAGCGGCTGGGAATCGGCACCACCGGCCCCGGAGCTCTGGCGGCCGTCACCACCGTCGTGTTCGACGCCGACCTCGACGGCTGGTGCGCCGACCAGCCCGCCGGGGTCTACTTCACCGCGCACGGATCCTTCCTCCCGCTCTACCCCGAAGGCGGCTGGGCCTGGCTCGGTCCCACACCCGAGGACACCGAGCGTGCCGACTGGTCCGGCCTCGTCTCGCGCGCCCTCGGCCCCGACGCGGGCGTACGAGCCGATGTGTCGCGGGTTCAGCACTGGGTGATGAACGCGTTCGTCGCCGAGCGTTTCCGGCACGGCCGGATCCTGCTGGCCGGTGATGCCGCGCACGCGATCCCGATCGTCGGCGGCCTGGGCATGAACACCGGCATCGCAGATGTCCACAACCTGTGCTGGAAGCTGGCGGGCGTTCTCCGGGGGTGGGCCGGGCCAAGCCTGTTGGACACGTACGAGACGGAGCGGCAACCCGTCGCCCACCGGACTCTCCGCCAGGCGGTGGCCAACAGCAAGCTCATGTTCGAAGCTCAGAGTCTGCGCCACGAGCAGTTGCAGACCGGCGGATCGGCGCCGGCCCGGGTCGAACTGCCCTGGTCCGACCGGTACTTCGCCCAACTCGGTCTCGTGCTCGGCGTCGCCTACCGCTCCGACGCCGTCCTCACCGACGGCAGCACCCCGCCCGAGCCGTCCGACACAGACCCCGAACCGTCCGACACAGGCACGGACTACGTCCCCACCGCAGAGGCCGGCCATCGCATGCCGCACCTCTGGCTCACACCCGACCGCTCCACGCTCGACGCCTTCGGCGAATGGTTCACCCTGCTCACCCCCGACCCCGCCGCCTGGGAGCAACAAGCCGCCGCACCAGGGGTGTTGCACATCGAGCGCCTCCCCGATGAGCACGCCGAACTCTGCGGCCTCAGCCTCCGGGGAGCGCTGCTCGTCCGACCCGACGGACACATCGGTGCCCGCTGGCGCGACCGCGCATCGAGCGGCACCGCTCTCCATCGCGCCCTCACCGCGATCGGTGGTTCTCCGCGATCGAGTCGGTGACAACGGGGGTGTGTCAGACCGAGGTTGCAGACTGTCGGCCATGAACGCACTTGACGAATATCGTGTGGCGGCTCGCAAGCGGGGCGTGCCCGAGGATCTCCTCGACAGGGCACTGCGGCTTGCCCGCCCGCGTCTGGAGTTGCGGTCGACGGAGGGCTCCGACGCTCCGGTCGTCGGACAGTACGGGGGCCGTCCCCAGCTTCCCCCGGACGTCGAATGGACCGGCTTCCCGGCATTCGTCGCATCGGTCGACTGTGCCGCCGTTCCGGTCGGCGAACTGGACATTCAGCTGCCGGAGGACGGGCACTTACTGTTCTTCGCCAACAACAGCGAGCCGAGCCACGTCCCCGGGCCCACGCAGGAAGGCCGGGTGGTGTACGTCCCGGCCGGAACGGCGACGACGGAACGGGCCCCGTCCGAAGACGACGCGCCCTACACGTTCGAGTCGTTTCCCCTACGAGGCCGGCTCGACCGGTTCATGCCGGACACCAACCACGAGATCGCCGACCAGGAAACCGTGCGGCTCATCCACCCGTACCTGCTGGACTACTGGGAAGAGACCACGACCGGCGAACTCACCCTCGGCGGATACGCGTCCGTGATACATCACGACCCGGCGCCCTGGCCCGTCACCGATGACGAAGCGTTCATCATGCTGGCGCGCGCGGATTTCACGTTCGTGGACACGCCCCTCAGTTGCGCCGCGTCCTGGCTGATCCGCCCCCAGGATCTGGCGGAACGAAACTTCGAGAACGTGCGGCTCGATTTCCAGTCGTACATGTGACCGAGGCGCTGCGCCTAGAGCCGCTGAGCCTTCAGCCCCATGTGCAGGAGCAGGCGGTCCTCGCCGTCGTCCAGGTCGAGGCCTGTGAGTTGTTCGACGCGGGAGAGGCGGTAGTAGAGGGTCTGGCGGTGGATGCCCAGTTCGGCGGCGGTGCGGCCGGCCTGGCCCGCGCAGTCGAGGAACACCTCGGCGGTGTGGGCGAGTTCGCGGTGGGAGGGGGCCAGGAGCGGACGTACGGCGGGGTCGTGGGAGGCGGTCGGCGGCAGCGCGGTGAGGAGACGGTACGGGCCGATGGACGACCAGTGCGCGACGGGGCCCAGCCGCGGTTCGGCCAGCGCCGCGCGGGCGGCGGCCGACGCCTCCTGCCAGGCGGTGGCCAGGTCGGCGAGACCGGAGTGGGGGACGGCGATCCCTGCCACGACCCGGCCGGGGCGGGGGCCGTGCGGTTCCGGGGCCTGTCCGGCCGTCCGCCCGGCTGCGCCTGCCCCCTCGGCCGCCCGTCCGGCTCCCCTTGTCCCTTCGGCCGGCCGCGCGGCCTCCGCCTCGCCCGCCCGGCCAGGCCGTTGCTCCGACCCGGTGTCCCGGCCCTGGCTCTGGTCCGGCGGCTGGGTCGGGCCCCGGCCCTGGGCGCCCCCGGCTTGCCGGTGAGCCCCAGGATGGCCGGGCTCCGCCGTGGAGGACTGTGGGCGCGCTGATCCCCGTACCCCCTCCGCCCTCTCCAGCAGGCGGGCCGCCGCCGTTGTCGCCGGGGTGAGGACCTCCGGTGAGCGCAGGCGGACCAGGAGGGCAAGGCTCTGGGCGGTGGGGCCCCAGGGGAGGGCGCAGACGGCGGTGGCGGACGGGATGGTGCGGACCGACGGCGCGTCGTCGGGGTGGGACGAGGGCCAAGGGGCCACGCAGACCATCGTGTGGAGGCCCTCGCCGCGGGCGCCCAGCTCCGTGTGGAGTTCCGCCAGTGCCATGTCGCGCTGCCAGCCGCTCTCGGCGGTGAGGACGGCGCGCAGCTCACGGCTGAGGTCCGCGCCCGCCTGGGCCTCGTCCGCCAGGAGGGCGCCGATGCGCGGGGTGACCTCCATCGCCGCGGAGAGCTGCTGGTCGGTGGGCCCCGGATCGTCCGACAGCAGCCACACGTACCCGAGGACCACACCCCGATGGCGTACGGGGAGGCAGACGCGGCCCCGGTGGACGCCCGCCTCGGGGGTGGGCGGAATACGGACCGGCGCCGTGGCGCGGGCGATGCCGAAGCCCTCGAACCAGGTGCGGACCGCCGAGGTCGAGCGGCGCGTCAGGATCGAGCGGGCGCGTACGGGGTCCAGCGCGGAGGCGTCCAGCTCGCCCTCGCTGTCGTACGCGCCGAAGGCGATCAGCTCGAAGTCGCGGTTCTCCAGTGTCGCGGGGGCGCCGAGGAGCTCCGAGATCTCGTCCACCAGCTCCTGGTATTCGCCCTTGGGATCCGATGTCACCCGGGCATTCTCCATCATTTCCCCGCGCCTTCATACATCTGTCTGAGATCCGGGGCACGGATGCGTGACAGCTGTCGATGGCCGACGATCGGAGGGATCCTTAGGTTTCACGGTGGTTCTTCGTGCCGTACCGGGACGCCGTACAACGGTGGGTACGGCCTTCCGCCGGCCTTGTTGTGGAGGTGCCCCGTGCTGGGTCCCGTGATTCTCGCCGCCTCGCGCAGCGACCGGATGCGTCGTCTGATCTCGGCGGCCCCGGTGACCAAGCCGGTCGTCGACCGCTTCATCCCCGGCGAGTCCGTCGACCAGGTCGTACCGATCATCCAGGACCTCACGGCCAAGGGCCTGGAGGTCACCATGGACGTGGTCGGCGAGGACATCACCACGCCGGAGCAGGCCACACTCGCCCGTGACGCGTACCTGGAGCTGATCGACCGCCTCAAGCGGCTGGAGCTCGGGGAGCGCGCCGAGATGTCGGTGAAGCTGTCCCTCTTCGGGCAGGCCCTGGAGGGCGGCCACGAGCTGGCTCTCGCCAACGTCCGGCCCGTCGTCGAGGCCGCCGCCGCCATCGGTACGACCGTCACGCTCGACGCCGAGGACCACACCACCCTCGACTCGATGTTCGCCATCCACGAGGAGCTGCGGAAGGACTTCCCGGAGACCGGCTGCGTCATCCAGGCCTACCTCTTCCGCACCGAGGCCGACGCCCGCCGCCTCGCCGAGGCCGGCAGCCGCGTACGGCTCGTGAAGGGCGCCTACAAGGAGCCCGCCGAGGTCGCGTACCAGCAGAAGGCCGAGATCGACAAGGCGTACGTCCGCATCCTGCGCATCCTGATGGAGGGCGAGGGGTACCCGATGATCGGGTCCCACGACCCGCGCCTGATCTCCATCGCCCAGGAGCTGGCCCGGCGCGCCGGCCGCAAGCCCGACGAGTACGAGTTCCAGATGCTGTACGGGATCAGGAGCGACGAGCACCTGCGGCTCGCCGCCGAAGGCCACCGCATGCGCGTCTACACCGCGTACGGCACCGACTGGTACGGCTACTTCATGCGGCGCCTCGCCGAGAAGCCCGCCAACCTCCTCTTCTTCGGCCGCTCGATCCTCACCAAGAGCTGAGAAACAAGAACCGAGAGCCAGGGCTTGAGCCCCGAAAACACCGCTCACTAAGGAGTTACGGACACCATGGACGCCGTCACCCAGGTCCCCACCCCCGTCAACGAGCCGGTGCACGGCTATGCCCCCGGCTCTCCCGAGCGCGCCCGGCTGGAGTCCAGGCTCAAGGAGCTCGCCGAGAACCCGGTCGACCTGCCGATGACCATCGGCGGCGAGAAGCGGATGGGCGGCGGCGACCGCTTCGACGTCGTGCAGCCGCACAACCACAAGGCCCGCCTCGGCACGTACGCGAACGCCACCCAGGCCGACGCCCAGGACGCGATCGACGCGGCCCTCGCCGCCGCGCCCGCCTGGCGCGCGATGTCCTTCGACGACCGCGCCGCGATCATCCTGCGCGCCGCCGAGCTGCTGGCGGGCCCGTGGCGCGAGACGCTCGCCGCCTCGACGATGCTCGGCCAGTCGAAGACCGCCCAGCAGGCCGAGATCGACTGTCCCTGCGAGCTGGTCGACTTCTGGCGCTTCAACGTCAAGTACGCCCGTGACCTGCTCGCCGAGCAGCCGCCTGCCAACTCGCCCGGCGTCTGGAACCGCCTCGACCACCGCCCGCTCGAAGGCTTCGTCTACGCGATCACGCCCTTCAACTTCACGGCGATCGCGGGCAACCTGCCGACCGCGCCCGCGCTGATGGGCAACGTGGTCGTGTGGAAGCCGTCGCCGACGCAGACCCACGCGGCCGTTCTCCTCATGCAGCTGCTGGAGGAGGCGGGTCTGCCCAAGGGCGTCATCAACCTCGTCACCGGTGACGGCATCGAGGTCTCCGAGGTCGCCCTGGAGCACCGCGACCTCGCCGGTATCCACTTCACCGGCTCGACCAAGACCTTCCAGTACCTGTGGAAGACGGTCGGCAACAACATCGAGAAGTACCGCACCTACCCCCGCATGGTCGGCGAGACCGGCGGCAAGGACTTCGTCGTCGCGCACCCGAGCGCCGACCCGGCGGTCCTGAAGACGGCCCTCACCCGCGGCTCCTTCGAGTACCAGGGCCAGAAGTGCAGCGCCTCCTCGCGCGCGTATGTCCCGGCCTCCATCTGGAACTCCGGCTTCAAGGAGGAGTTCGCGGCCGAGATCGACGGCATCACCATGGGTGACGTCACCGACCTGTCGAACTTCATCGGCGCCGTCATCGACGAGCGCTCCTTCGCCAAGAACAAGGCGGCGATCGACCGGGCGCACGCCGACCCGTCCTGCACGGTCGTCGCGGGCGGCACCTACGACGACTCGGTCGGCTACTTCGTCCGCCCGACCGTCGTCGAGTGCACGGACCCGGCGAACGAGGTCTTCACGACGGAGTACTTCGGCCCGTTCCTCGCCGTGTACGTGTACGACGACAGCACGGCCGACGGGTACGACGAGATGCTGGCCCAGATGGAGTCGGTGTCGGACTACGCGCTCACCGGCTCGGTCATCGCGGGCGACCGCGCCGCCGCCGCGTACACGATGGAGAAGCTCCGCTACGCCGCGGGCAACTTCTACATCAACGACAAGTCGACCGGCGCCGTCGTCGGCCAGCAGCCCTTCGGCGGCGGTCGCGCGTCCGGCACCAACGACAAGGCGGGCGCCCCGCAGAACCTGATGCGGTGGACCCTGACCCGCGCCATCAAGGAAACCCTGGTCCCGCCGACCGACTACCCGTACCCGCACATGGGCTGAGACCGGCCCGCACCCGGACCGGGGCGCCCCCGCACACGGGTCGGCGCCCCGCTGAACCGCCCCCGCCCCGGAAGCATCCCCTCCGGGCCGGGGGCGGCGTGCGTCGTGCCGACGTACGGTCAGCGGTCGCAGCTCGTCCGGCCCGGGTGCCAGCGGCAGGCCAGTGCGGCGAAGCCGCCGTCCGTCACGACGGGGACGGTGAGCGTGGTGCCGCCGCGGACGACGTGTGGCTCGCGGACCAGGCCCGAGGGGCCGTCGGTCACGGTCTCGACGAGCCATTTGCCCGTGCCCAGACGCATGGGTACGTCCACGCTCCGGGCCGCTCCCGCGAACGTGCCGCCGATGAACCAGCGGCCGTCGGGCGCACGGCGGGCCATGACCGCGGAGCGGCCGGGGTCGCCGGTAAGGAGTCTGGTCTCCTCCCAGCCGGTGGGCAGTTGCTCCAGGTAGCGGCGGGCCTCAGGGCGGGCCTCGTACGACTCCGGGGTGCCGGCGAGGTTCTGGATGCCGGACTCGTAGAGGACGGTCAGGCCCAACTCACCCGCGTCCGAGCCGACGTTGGGGCGGAAGGGGCGGTGGAAGGCGCCCGGGGTGAAGTCCATGGAGCCGATGACGTTGCGGGTGTAGGGGAGCGCGGCCAGCTGCTCGGGCGTGTTGTTGCGCTTCTCCTCGCCGCCGACGCCCTCCAGGGTCATGACGTGCGGCCAGGTGCGCTGGATGCCCTTGGGGATCGTGGAGCCGTGGAAGTTGACCATCAGGTGGTGCTTCGCGGTGGCCGGCAGGATCTCGTCGTACCAGGCCATCCGCTCCTGGGACTCCGAGTCCATGAAGTCGATCTTCACGCCCTTGACGCCCCAACGCTCCAGTGTGGACAGCCACTTCTCCCGTTCGACGGGGTCGACGAGGAGCGAGTAGTGGAGCCAGACCTGTATCCCGACGCCGCGTTCCTTGCCGTAACGCACCAGCTCGGGCATCCAGTTGTTCGTCTGCCAGTCGGGGTCGATGACGTCCCACTCGCCGGGCTTGTAGTACCAGCCGGCGTCGACGACCTCGTACGGCCAGTCGCGCTCGGCCGCGTAGTCGACGTACTTCTTCTGCGCCGCGAGGCTCTGCCCGGCCTCCTTGCCGCCGGCGAGCCAGGTCCACAGGGCCGGGCCCGGCTTGATCCAGGAGGTGTCGCGGACACGGGACCTGGGGGCGAGGTCGTCGGTGAACGTCGACTCCGTGACCGTCGGCAGATCGCCGGTGACCACCGCGCGCCAGGGCGTGGTGAGCCTGCCGGACACCTGGACCGGCTCGTCGTTCCACGGACTCACGCCGAACGTGGACGAACCGGCGGCGTGCGTGAGGTGGGATCCGGCGTAGCTGCCGGTCAGGTCCGACTCGGCGACCAGCGCGTAGCCGCCGTCCGTCTTGAAGAGGGCCTGCATCGAGTACGTGCCCGCCGGTACCGCGGCCACCGACTGGTAGCGGACGAAGGGGAGTTCGTTGTCCCGGCGGTAGGCGCTGATGACGGGCTCGGCGGTGGCGGGGAAGGTGAACGCGGAGGCCTCGCGTACGACATCGCCGTGATCGTCCGGCAGGACGTAGCGATACGCGACGCCGTCCGGGGCGACGCGGGTCAGCAGGTCGATCCGCGCGCCGTCCGCCGTCCGGAAGCGGAAGCGGGACTCGGTCATACGGACAACCCGCTTGTGCGCCTTGCCTGTTGGGACCGTGTAGCGCTCCGAGATCGTGCGGTCGGAGCGTCCGGTGAGGGTCAAGTCCCGGGAGAAGTCGGCCTGTTCGGTGACGAGGCCGACGGGGGACGGTTCGAGGACCGTACGGCCGGCGCGTCTGACCGCCAGGGTCGGACTGCCGTCGGCCGGGTCGAGGGAGACCACGGCCGTGGGGGAACCGTGCGGACCGCGCACCTCCCAGGACGCGGGGCGGGCGGGCGCCTCGGCACGGGCCGGAAGCGTCGCCGCGGTGGTGGCGAGGAGTGCGGAACAGAGCGTCAACACGATGGTGCGGGCCCGGGGTTGGACCGCCATGTGGAACCCCTCCTGTCGCAGTCATCCGATGACTGGTCGATAAATGTGAGAGTGGAGGGGGCTTTGAGGCATGTCAAGGAATCTGACAGCATCAGACATCGGATTGCTGATGCGTCATTCAGTAAGAGATGATCACTCGGGGCGGTGCGAGGATCACCCCGCGAGACTGGGGACGATTTTGCCCTTGGTGTGTCCCGCCTCCCGGGGGGCGGGACACCAACAGGCCTCCCGGCGCAGGGTGCCCAGGTCGCCCAGGACCTCATCGTGCTCCCGCGGCCCGCCTTCCGCAGCCCGCGGAATCAGGACGAACATCGGAATCAGGACGAATGCCGAGGCGATGGCCATCCGATACTGGGGCGATGGCCAACCGACTGCGCACCGCCCACACGGCGGACCTCACCCCCGCCGAACTCCGCGCCGTCCGCACGTTCCTGGACGGCGCGTTCGAGGGGGACTTCTCCGACGAGGACTGGGACCACGGGCTGGGCGGGATGCACGCCCTCGTGCACGACGGGACCGGACTCGCCGCCCACGGCTCGGTGGTCATGCGCAGGGTCCTGCACCGGGGCCGCTCCCTGCGCACGGGGTACGTCGAGGCGGTCGCCGTCCGCGCGGACGTACGCCGGACCGGCCTCGGCGGGCAGATCATGGCCACGCTGGAAGAGGTCGTCGACCGCTCGTACGCCCTCGGCGCGCTCTCCGCGAGCGACGCGGGCGCCGCCCTCTACACCGCCCGCGGCTGGCAGGTCTGGCCGGGCCGGATCTCCGCCCTCGGCCCGGACGGCATCGTGCGCCTCCCCGACGAGGAGGGCACCACCTTCGTCCGCCCCGCCTCCGCCGGCCCCCTCGACCCGTCCCACGGCCTGACCTTCGACTGGCGCGACGGCGATGTCCTCTAGGGATGCCTCCAGGGGTGCCCTCCAGGGATGCCCTCCCGAGAGGGAAATATAGAAACCGCAGGTCAACGCGGTGTGACCCAATCCGCCGTCTCAGATAGTAGGAAGTCCGACTAACTGTGGAGACAGATGCGCGGTCCTCGCCTAGCTTTGTAGGAGCCGAACGTCTCGCTAGACCAAGCGAATGGCGGTCGTGAGCCGGAGCCCTGGCAGGCAACCCCTGCGGCACCGCTCCCCGCCCCACCCGGCGTCTCGTAATCCCTCATCGCACTTCCGGCGGGGCCGCTGCCGGAGGCAAGGAGTCGATTCATCATGGCCGAGACGACCGCCCGCCGAGTCCGTCACGTCTCCCGTTCGAGCGAGTCCGACCGCAAGAACGCCGCCGCCGCGCTCCAGCGCGCCCTCGACCGCAGGGACAACGGCGGCTCGACCGGGCACTGAGCCCGGTCCAGCCTTCTTCACAACAAGCCGGGAGCCGCGCCCGCACGAGGTGCGGCGCGGGGCCTCACGCCCCGCGCCGCACCTCGAAGTAGTCGATGCGTTCGCCGCTCTGCGCCAGCGCCGACACCTTGAGCTTCGGGGCCGCTCCCGCCTCCGCCTCCACGGAGAGGAAGGAGTAGCCGGTGTACCGCACCCTCGACCACTCCACGGTGTCGGGGTTCTGGTCCCGCGACTTCGTCCAGTGGTACGTCTTCACGGACTCGCGGTCGGCGATCTTCCCCTCGTAGCTGTCTTTCACCCCTGCGGGGAAGTGGTAGAGGCTCTTGCCGGCCCCGCCCGCCGTGACGTACACGATCCCGTCCTTGGTCGGATCGGTCGACGCGCCGACGGGCACCCGCCTGCCCACCTTGCCGCCCTTGATGGCGTCGGTCCGCTCGTAGACGTGGTTGTGCCCGTTGATCACCAGGTCCACCTGGTGCTTGGTGAACAGCGGCAGCCAGGCGTCGCGCACGCCGCCGTCCGAGGCGTGGGTCGACGTCGAGTACGTGCAGTGGTGGAAGAAGACCACGATGAAGTCGACCTGCCCCCGCAGTTCACCGAGCCGCCTGTCGAGCCAGGCGGTCTGCCTGCCGTCCGAGTAGCCCTTGTTGGCGGGGATCTCGTACGACACGTCGTTCGCGTCCAGCGCCACCACCCCGACATTGCCGTACGTGAATGAATAGACGCCCGGGGAGTTCTTCGCGTCGAAGCCGTTGTCCGGGAGGGCCCAGCGCGCGGACTGCCCGCCGTACCCGTTCGGCGAGTACCACGCCTCCATGTCGTGGTTGCCGGTCGTCACCATCCACGGGACCGACTTGGCCACCGGCTCGGTCTGCTTGAGGAACAGGTCCCAGGTGGTGGGGGCGTAGTAGTCCGACTTCTCGCCGTGTCCCGTGTCGTCGGCGTAGCAGATGTCCCCCGCGTGCAGATGGAAGGACGGCTGCCGGCCGAGGATCAGCCGGTCGTTGGCGAGCGCGTCGGGGGTGACGCCCTGGTCGCCGAACGCGGTGAAGACGAACGTCTCGGGGCGGGCGGGCGCCGTGGTGAACGAGCCGACCGTGGAGTGCCGCTCCTTGGACGCCGGGTCGAAGCCCTCGTGGCCGACGCCGTAGTAGTACGTCGTGCCGGGGCGCAGGCCGTCGAGCGCCGCGTGCAGGTAGTACTGCTCCACGGCGAGCCGCTGCCCCTCCACCTCGGGGGTGTGCAGGTCGCGGACCTCGGCCTCGATCTTCCGGCTCAGCTCCCACGGCTTCAGCCCCACGCGCACGTACGGCTTCTTCACCGGGAGCGGTACCTGCCACGAGATCCGCATCTGGGTCTTCGGGTCCGCGCCGAAGGCGAGGTGGCGGCCGAAGGGGGTGACGACCGAGCCGTTCACCCGGCCGGTGCCGGTGGGCGTGGACGTGGCGGACAGGGGCGAGGCCGTCCGGCTCGCCGTGTCCGTACCGGAGCCCGAGCCGGAGCAGCCGGTCAGCAGTCCACTTGCCACCGCGCCCGCGGTCACCAGGGCGCGGCGCCGCGAGTACTTCGTCCGCAGGTACTCGTACTGCTCCGCCATGCTCATCCGGCGTGCGAGCTGCGGCGGGATGCCGACGTCGGGAGTGTCCATGATTCTGAACTTCCCAGCGTGTCCCAACAACCGCCATACGTACGGGTGAACGGGAGCCGACAGATTGATGCGCGGCCATCCGGTGGCCGCCCGGTGGTGTCCGTATCGCGGACTCCCCATGTCATCCCGTGGGACGAGGAGTAGGGTGCCGACATGTCTCGCAGCCTCAATCTCGCAGTGATCCCCGGTGACGGCATCGGCCAGGAAGTCGTGGCCCAAGGCCTGAAGGTCCTCTCGGCCGTCCTCCCGCAGGATGTGAAGCTGGAGACCAAGGAGTTCGACTTCGGCGCCAAGCGTTACCACGCGACCGGTGAGACCCTCACCGAGGCCGACCTGGACGCCCTGAAGAAGCACGACGCCATCCTGCTCGGCGCGATCGGTGACCCGAGCGTGCCGTCCGGTGTGCTGGAGCGCGGTTTCCTGCTCAAGCTCCGCTTCGCCTTCGACCACCACGTCAACCTGCGTCCGTCGAAGCTCCTTCCGGGTGTCGCCACCCCGCTCGCCGGCCAGCCGGAGATCGACTTCGTCGTGGTCCGCGAGGGTACCGAGGGCCCGTACACGGGCAACGGCGGCACCATCCGCAAGGGCACCGAGCACGAGGTCGCCACCGAGGTCTCCGTGAACACGGCCTTCGGTGTGGAGCGCGTCGTCCGTGACGCCTTCGCCCGCGCCCAGGCCCGCCCGCGCAAGAAGCTCACGCTGGTCCACAAGAACAACGTGCTGACCTTCGCGGGTCACCTGTGGACGAACGTCTTCAACAAGGTGGCCGAGGAGTTCCCCGAGGTCACCACGGACTACATCCACGTGGACGCCGCGACGATCTACCTCGTCACGGACCCCGCCCGCTTCGACGTGATCGTCACCGACAACCTCTTCGGCGACATCATCACCGACCTCGCCGCGGCCGTCTCCGGCGGCATCGGCGTCGCCGCCTCCGGCAACATCAACCCGAGCGGCGAGTTCCCGTCCATGTTCGAGCCCGTTCACGGCTCGGCCCCGGACATCGCAGGTCAGGGCAAGGCCGACCCCAGCGCCACCGTCCTGTCCGTCGCCCTCCTGCTGCGCCACCTCGGCCACGAGTCCGAGGCCGTGCGCATCGAGGACGCCGTCTCCGCCGACCTCGCGGAGCGCGTCGGCAAGCCCGCCCGCAGCACCGAGGAAATCGGCGACGCGCTCGCCGTACGAGTAGCCGGCTGACCCCGCCGAGCCACTCGAAACTCTCGAAGCCGCCGGGTCTCTCAAGCACCCGGCGGCTTTTCTATGTCCCCGCCGGGTGTCACCATCATCCTCTGGGTCGCATTCACGCCCTTTTCGTCCATGGCCCCGCACGCGCGATAATCGAACGCGGAGCCGCGGAATGAGGGAATGCTCGGACGTCCTAACACCGGCCACTGGCAGGTACAGGCGTGAGCGCGGCCCGTCACACACGAAACCGGTGAAGGACAACCACTCATGACGACGCCCACGATCGAGCTCAAGCCCTCGGCCTCGCCACTCTCCGGCGCGGAACGCGAGGCCATCCTCGCCAGCCCCGGGTTCGGCCGCCACTTCACCGACCACATGGTGACGATCAAGTGGACCGAGGGCCGCGGCTGGCACGACGGCCAGCTCACGCCGTACGGACCGCTCTCCCTGGACCCGGCGACCAACGTCCTGCACTACGCGCAGGAGATCTTCGAGGGTCTGAAGGCCTACCGGCAGCCCGACGGCTCCGTCGCCACCTTCCGCCCGGACCGGAACGCCCTGCGCTTCCAGGCCTCCGCCCGTCGCCTGGCGATGCCCGAGCTGCCCGTCGAGACGTTCATCGAGGCGTGCGACGCGCTGGTCCAGCAGGACAAGGCATGGGTGCCCGCACACGGCGGCGAGGAGTCGCTCTACCTGCGCCCGTTCATGATTGCGAGTGAGGTCGGCCTGGGCGTGAAGCCCGCCAACGAGTACCTCTTCCTGGTCATCGCGTCCCCGGCCGGCGCGTACTTCCCGGGCGGCGTGAAGCCCGTCTCGATCTGGCTCTCCGAGGACCGCGTGCGCGCCGTCCCCGGCGGCATGGGCGACGCCAAGACCGGCGGCAACTACGCCGCGTCCCTGCTCGCCCAGGCCGAGGCCGCCTCGAAGGGCTGCGACCAGGTCTGCTACCTCGACGCCGTCGAGCACAAGTGGGTCGAGGAACTGGGCGGCATGAACCTGTACTTCGTGTACGGGGACAAGATCGTCACGCCCACGCTGACGGGCTCCATCCTGGAGGGCGTCACCCGCGACTCGCTCCTCTCGGTCGCCCGTGACCTCGGTTACGAGTCCGAGGAGGCCCGCGTCTCCATCGACCAGTGGCAGCGCGACGCCGAGAACGGCACCCTGACCGAGGTCTTCGCCTGCGGCACGGCGGCCGTCATCACCCCCGTCGGCACGGTCAAGCGCTCCAGCGCCGAGTGGCAGCAGTCCGGCGGCGAGCCCGGCGAGGTCACCCTCAAGCTCCGCCAGGCCCTCCTCGACATCCAGCGGGGCGTGACGAAGGACCAGCACGGCTGGATGCACAACCTGGGCTGAGGCTCCGGCTCGGTAGTCACGTTGCATGAGGCCCGCCCCCTGTGTCGGGGGCGGGCCTTTCGCGCTACTGGGAGACCGAGGCCCGCCGGGTCTCCGTCCCCGACGCCTCCGAAGGCACCGGAGCCTGAGGCGACCGTGCCGTCAGGGTCAGATACGCGGTGCCTCCGACCAGGCCCGACAACAGGAAACTGCAGTCCACCCCGCCGGTCAGTGTCAGCAGCGGGCCCTCGTACGACGGGAGGGACACGGCGAGCAGGCCGGTGGCGGCGCCCAGGGTCCACGACACCGTGGCCGGGATGTTCCAGCCGGCCGAGTACCAGTAGATCCCGCCCCGGGAGCGGCGGTTGAAGACCTGGAGGGCGTCGGGGTCGTACACCCCGCGGCAGCGTACGAAGCCGATGAGTGTGATGACCGCCCATGGTGTGCCGACCGCCGTCAGCAGGAGCACGAAGGACGTCATCGCGTCCTGGGCGCTCGACGCGTAGTGGCCGACGAAGACGCAGGCCGTGGCGACGACGGCGACCGTGTACGTGGCCCGGGTGCGGGAGGCGCGCGGGAGGATCGCGTCGAGGTCGAGGCCCATGGAGTAGAGCATCAGACCCGCGTTGCCGACCGATCCGGCGGAGGCGGCGAGCAGGAGCGGGACGAGGTACCAGCCGGGGGCGGCGGAGACCAGCGGGCCCGCGTAGTCGAGGGCCGCGCCGGCCGCGTACGCCGTGAAGGTGCCGAAGAGCTGGGGGACCAGGAGCCCGGCGGTCAGGCCGAGCCAGGTCGCGCGCAGGACCGTACGGGAGGAGTGCCGGGCGGGTGAGATGTAGCGCGTGTAGTCGCCGAGCAGCGTGATGAACGCGACCGGGCCCGAGAGACCCGCGGCCACCGCCGCCAGCAGCCAGGTCGGCCAGAAGCCGCCGAGCAGATAGCCGCCCGCCTCCGGCAGCGCGGACGTCGTGAAGTGCGGTGCGTACGCGAACACCCCGAGGACCAGCAGGGCCGTCATGCCCACGGCCAGGATCCGGGACATACGGAGCAGCACGCGGTAGCCGTACACCGCGCCCGCCACGGTGGCCGCCGAGAGCAGGGCGTAGACCAGCCCGTACGAGAGGTCCGAGGCGGGCAGTCCGAACAGGCGGTGCAGTACGCCGACCATCACGTCGCCGCCGATCCACACGGTCAGGGCCGTGTAGCCGAGGGCGAGCAGGAGCCCGACGACCGAGCCGACGAGCCGGCCGCGGACGCCGAACTGGGCGCCGGACGACGTCGAGAGGTTCGTCGCCGTGCGCAGGGAGACCAGCGCGAGCGGAGCCGTGAGGGCGGTGCCGGCCAGCGTGCCCACGACCACCGACGTGACGGACGACCACCAGTCGAGGCCGAACGACGGCGGCAGCCAGCCGAAGATGATCACGCCGAGGCAGAGGTTCGAGCCGAGCAGGATCGAGACCAGGTCCCGAGGGCCGCTCGTGCGCTCCTCCTCCGGGATGGTGTCGACTCCGTGTTGTTCCACCGGCATGGCAGGTCCCTTCGATCGGCCCCTTGCGGCCCGCACTTTAGAGCGACGTTCAATGTGCCGGGTTCGGATTCGTCCGTCAATGGTTTCTTTCCATGGGTGGCATGGTTAGAGTGATGCTCCAAACTTCTGGACGCAAGGAGGTGTCGTGGCGTGAGACTGACCCCCACGGAACGTGACCGGCTGCTCCTGTTCGGGGCCGCCGAGCTGGCCCGTGCCCGCCGGGCGCGCGGTCTCAGGCTCAACGTGCCGGAGGCGACCGCGCTCATCGCGGACACCGTCTGCGAGGCCGCGCGCGACGGGCGACGGCTCGCCGAGGCCATCGAGGCGGCCCGGGCAGTGCTCGGCCCGGACGACGTGCTGCCGGGTGTCGCCGACGTCGTGACCGAGGTGCATGTCGAGGCCGTCTTCGACGACGGCTCGCGGCTCGCGGTCGTGGCCGACCCCATCGGCGGCGGGCTGGGGGAGCGGGCCCCCGGGGCGCTGCTGCCGGGGCCCGTGCACGCCGAGCCCGAGGCGGTCGTGCGGCTCGCGGTCACCAACACCGCCACCGTGCCCGTCTCCGTCACCTCCCACTTCCACTTCTTCGAGGCCAACCCGCGGCTCGACTTCCCGCGCGCGGACGCCTACGGGATGCGGCTCGCCGTGCCCGCGGGGTCGTCGGTGCGGTTCGGGCCGGGCGAGCGCGTCGAGGTCGGGCTCGTACCGGTCGGGGGTGAGCGGATCGCGATCGGGTTCGCCGGGCTCGTGGACGGCCCGCTGGACGCGCCGGGCGCCAAGGAAGAGGCCCTGCACAGGGCCGCAGCCTGCGGGTATCTGGGAGCCGCGGCTCCCGGGGGCGAATCTCAGCAGGGGCAGGGGC
>NZ_LIQZ01000081.1 GCF_001418655.1 Streptomyces phaeochromogenes
CCCGAGGCCGCCCAGGCCGCCCCCGCGGCGGCCCGGTCCGCCGCGGGGGCGGCCTGGGCGGCCTCGGGGGCGTGGGGGTACGGATCGGTGGCAGATGTCACGCGTGCATCGTGCGAAAGCGGTGTGGGCGAGGGCTGTGGTGAACCTGGGGCCCGGCTGTGAGTGGGGGAAGGGGGGTCCCATGGAAGCGTATGAACACGTAAAGGGCCGGACGGTCCTGGACTGAGGGCGCTGATCGGCGACAGGGCCCGGACGGTCACAGAAGGCGCTGATCGGCGACAGGGCCGGACGGTCACAGAGGGCGCCGCCCTGTAACAGTTACCGGCGGTTCATGCCGGCTGTGCAACAGGAGTGGCTGCCGATGAACGCGCTTGCTGCGTATGGCGTTTGACGGGTTGAGATCAACAAGCAATGACGCCGAAAGGGCACCCCGACATGTCGCTCAGCCGCACCCGCACCCGCTCCCGTACGCTCGCAGCCGTCGGTTTCCTGGCCGCCACGGGGCTGTTCCTCACCGCGTGCGGCCCCGAGGACTCCGCCGGCGCGGATGCCTCCTCGTCTGCCGGTGCCTCGGACTCTCCCGGCGCCTCGGCCCCCGCCGGTTCTCCCGCGGCTTCCGGTGGCGCCGACGCCTCGGAGCCGCCGGCCGGTTCGGACGGTACGTTCTCCGGCAAGTTGACGTTCCTGGCGCCGGGCAAGCTGCTGGTCGGGGAGCGTGCCTTCTGGGTCGCGGAGGACACGGTGATCCAGGGCGCCGGGATCTGTGGTGACCCCGAGACCGCGGGGGCGGAGAACTGCACCGCCGACCAGCTGGACGACACCGCGAAGGCCGGGAACACCGAGGCCGAGGTGTCGATCGAGAAGGGCATAGCCACCAAGGTCTTCGCCGCGGAGGGTGGGGGCGGCGACTCCTCGGAGGCGCCGGCCGGTTCGGACGGTACGTTCTCCGGCAAGTTGACGTTCCTGGCGCCGGGCAAGCTGCTGGTCGGCGAGCGTGCCTTCTGGGTCGCCGAGGACACGGAGATCACGGGCGGCGACATCTGCGGTGACCCCGAGACCTCCGAAGCGGAGAAGTGCACCGCCGACGACCTGGACGCCGCCGCCGAGGCCGGCAACCTGACGGTGGAGGTGACGATCAAGAAGGGGATCGCCGGGCGGGTCACTCAGAAGTAGCCGTAGCGGAGGCCCCTCTCCAGGGCCCCCTCGGGCATCCCGGTTCGGACCGCATCGGGCATTCCGCTTCCGGTCCCCGAGCCCCTGTCTCCAGGGCGCCAAGGCCGCCCAACTCACCTTCCGGAAAACCGCGTACAACCCCCAGCCACCCCGATGAGTCGAGAGAGACGAGCGTGCCGAGGCGCGCTCGTTCGTACCCAAGGGGATGGAAGTACTCGATGACTCACCGGATATCCCGGCGTACCCGTGTGTTCTGTGCGGGCCTCGGCGCCGGGGTCCTAGTGCCGCTGACCGTGGCCGTGACACCAGCGACCGCGGCCACACCGCAGGCGACGTGCACATCCGCCCAGCCGGCCCTGGCGACCAAACTGCAGAAGGACATCACCACGGCCCTCGCGAACCGCGGGGGCACCGTGGCCGTCGGCCTCCACGACCGGAGCACCGGCACCACCTGCACGCTGAGACCGACCCAGGCCTACGACTCGGCCAGCGTCGTCAAGGTGACCGTCCTCGCCACGCTTCTCTGGGACGCCAAGAAGGCCAACCGCTTTCTCACCCAGCGGGAGTCCGATCTGGCCACCGCCATGATCACCAAGTCGGACAACGCGGCCACGACCAAGCTCTGGAACCAGCTGGGCACCACGAAGGTGAAGGGCTTCCTCGCCGCGGCCGGCATGACCCGGACCAAGCCGGGGGCGAACGGCTACTGGGGCCTCACCCAGATCACCGTCCAGGACGAGCAGAAGCTCCTCGCGCTGCTCACCGCCAGGAACACGGTTCTGAGCGACAACTCCCGGGCCTACGTACTCAAGCTCATGGGCAAGGTCGTCTCCTCGCAGCGCTGGGGCACTCCGGCGGGAGCGCCCTCCTCGGTCGCCGTCCATGTGAAGAACGGCTGGCTGTCCCGCTCCACGCACGGCTGGCGGGTCCACAGCGTGGGCACCTTCAAGGGCGCGGGCCACGACTACACGATCTCGGTCCTGACCCACGGCAACAGCACCATGAACTACGGGGTGACGACGATTCAGGCCGTGGCCAAAGCGATCCACAAGGACCTCGTGCCGACCAGAGCGCAGCGTTATACGCCCACGACCGACCCTCAGGAAGCCTTCCCGGCGGTGCCCGCTTCATGATCATCTGGCTCAACGGCACCTTCGGCGTCGGCAAGACCACGACCGCCAGGCAACTCACCAGCCTCCTCCCGGACTCCAGGCTGCTGGACACCGAGCAGGTCGGCTACATGCTCTGGCACGTCCTGGGGAAGCCGGCCCGCGACTTCCAGGAGTTCCCGCCGTGGCGCGGTCTCGTGGTGGAGACCGCGCGTCAGGTGCTCGACCATGTGGGCGGCACGCTGGTCGTGCCGCAGACCGTGCTGGAGAAGCCGTACTGGCGTGAGATCCGCACGGGACTGGTCCAAGCGGGCATTCCCTTACGCCACTTCGTCCTGCACGCCGACCACAACACGCTCGTCGAGCGCATCCAGAACGACACGGACCCGGAGAGCGTCGGCTCCCGCCGGCGGCGCCTGGACCATCTCCACGACTACGACGAGGCACTGCTCTGGCTGCGCGGGGAGGCCGAGTTGATCGACACCACCGGCGTCCCGCCTGCCATGGTCGCGAAACTCGTCAAGACGATGATCCGGCATCAGGGCGCCTCCGCGATGAGGGGGAACGTTCACCCGGGCTTCCTCGGAAGCTCACCCAGGAGTGCTAGAAACCCCCGCTGACCTGCGGAGTCCGGCGAAAAGAAGCGATTCTCCGGGGCAACCCTCGGCCCCGGTCCGCTGTCTGAATGGGTGATCGGAAACAACACCTGCCACACCCGTCACGGACAGTACGGCCGCGCGGACCGTATGGACCGCACCAGCTGTCCGATCGCCGATCGCGGTGAGGGCGCCGACGACTTCACCGGCGTCCTCGCCGCCGATTCCGATTCCGACTCCGTTCAGCACGCACTCCACGAAGGGTCTCTTTCGCATGCGCGTTTTACGAAGCATCGCCGCCACCTCCACCCTCGTACTGGCTCTGGGAGGAGCCGTACTCGCCGCGCCCGCCGCCCAGGCGGACACGGCGGCCTCCACGGCCACCGTCGAGCGCTATGACGGCGCGATCTGGTACCGGGCCGCCGCCGGACAGGTGAACGACCTGCGGATCTCCACCAAGATGATCGACGTCGACCCGGACGAGTTCGGCGGCGACTACCTCGTCACCTTCCGGGACAAGTTCGAGATCACCATCACCAGCACGGACGTGTGTACGTACCCCTCGGCGACCGACCGCACCGTCGTCGAGTGCGTGGAGCCCGAGCCCCTGGGGTCCGACGACTCGGACATCTACGACGTCGACCTCGGTGACCTCGACGACACCGCGACGGTCGGCGACGACGTCTTCACGCAGGGCACCCTCGACGGCGGCCCGGGCAACGACGTCCTCCGGGGCAAGGGGGCGAACGTCCTCAAGGGCGGGGACGGCGACGACCACCTCGAAGGCGTCGACGGTGTCTGGGTCAACGGCTCCTTCGGTGAGGCCGGCAACGACACCATCCTCACCGGCTGCGCGTACCACTGCAGCGGCGGCGCCGGGAACGACGTCCTCACGGTGACCGGCGAGGACGACCTCGGCTACACCACCCTGTACGGCGACGACGGCAACGACATCGTGCGTGGCAGCTCCGGCAACGACACCCTCTACGGCGGCAGGGGCAACGACACCCTGTACGGCCTGGCGGGCGACGACACGATCTTCGGCAACACCGGCGACGACGTGATCCACGGCGGCGCGGGCAACGACACCCTCTCCGGCGGCGCGGGCAACAACAAGGTCTACCAGGACTGAGACCAGGCGCTCGGTCGGAGCCGCGTGGGTAACCGGTGCCCACGCGACTCCGGCCCCGGGCTCCCCGGCTCCCTCGAATCCCCGACTCCCTGGAATTAACGGCCCGTACCCTCCCCCTCAACCCACCTCCGCCTACCGTGACGCCATGCGCCTGAGACCACTCCTCGCCACCGTCACGGCCGCCCTGGCGGCAGCCACCTGCCTCACCGCGGCAGCGCCCGCCAACGCCCAGCCCGCCAACACCCAGAGCGGCAAGGCCTGTTCGCCCTCCGTCTCCATCGAGAGCTTCTCCGACGCGCTCGACAAGACGACGTACGAGGGCACGTTCGTAGGCAACCTCTCCGCGCTCGCCGTGGACCGCGACGGCAGGATCGCCGCGGTCTCCGACCGGTCCGCACTCTTCACGCTGGACCGGAAGACGCTCCGGCCCGCCTCCGCCGTCCCGCTCGCCGACGAGACCGGTGCCGCGCTCGACTCCGAGGGGCTGGCCGTGGACCGGAACGGGACCCGGCTGGTCGCCTCCGAGACCGAGCCGTCCATACGCCGGTACGCCCGCGACGGCCGCATCCTCGACCGCCTCCCCGTACCGGACGCGCTCAAGGTCGCCCCCGCGGGCCGGGCCACGGCGAACCAGACCTTCGAGGGGCTGACCTTCCTCCCCGGCCGCCGCACCCTGCTGGCAGGCATGGAGGGCTCCCTCGCGGGAGACACCACCGGCATCGTCCGCTTCCAGACCTGGGAGCGGCAGCGGGGCCACTTCGCCCTCGACGCCCAGTACGGCTACCGCACCGACACCGGTCTGAACGTCTCCGAGACCACGGCCACCCCCGACGGCCGCCTCCTCGTCCTGGAACGCGGCTTCACCGCGGGCGTCGGCAACACGATCCGCCTGTACCTCGCCGACCAGCGCCGCGCCACGGACACGTCCGGCATCGACACCCTGACCGGCCAGAGCGGCGTACGCCTCGTCCGTAAGACCCTGCTCGCCGACCTCGTGAACTGTCCTTCACTCGGCGCCCAGGCCAAGCAGCCGCAGCCCAACCCGCTCCTCGACAACGTCGAGGGTCTCGCCGTCACGGGCGGCGGCCACGGCCGGCTGAACCTGCTGTTGGTCAGCGACGACAACCAGAACCCGGTCCAGATCACCCGCTTCTACTCGCTCCGGGTTCGCCTCTGACCCCTCCGGGTCTGCCTCAGATCCCCCGGGTCCGCCTCTGACCGCTGACCCGAACGTGACCCCGTACGTGACCCCGAATTGTTGCGGAGGGATGAAATCCCCTCCCGTCCGCGTTGGTGCCTTCCGGACGATCAGGATCGACCGGACGGATGGAAGGCACTCGTGGCGACACAGCAGGGATGGGCACGACGGCTGGCGGGGTACGCCTGGCGGTACCCGAAGGACGTCGTGCTCGCGCTGGGCGCCTCGCTCGGTGGCATGGCCGTCATGGCCCTGGTTCCGCTGGTCACCAAGGTGATCATCGACGACGTCGTCGGGGACCACACCCGGGGCATGGGCCCCTGGGCCGCCGCGCTCATCGGCGCCGGAGTCGTCGTCTACGTCCTCACCTACATCCGCCGCTACTACGGCGGACGCCTCGCGCTCGATGTCCAGCACGACCTGCGCACGGACATGTACGAGACGATCACCCGCCTCGACGGCCGGCGCCAGGACGAGCTGTCGACCGGCCAGGTCGTGGGCCGCGCGACCAGCGACCTCCAGCTCATCCAGGGCCTGCTCTTCATGCTCCCGATGACGGTCGGGAACGTACTGCTCTTCCTGATCTCCCTCGTGATCATGGCCTGGCTGTCGCTGCCGCTCACCCTGGTGGCCCTCGCCGTCGCCCCCGCCCTGTGGGTCATCGCCAAGCGCAGCCGCTCCAAGCTGCACCCCGCCACCTGGTACGCCCAGGCGCAGGCGGCAGCCGTGGCCGGTGTCGTGGACGGCGCGGTCAGCGGCGTACGCGTGGTCAAGGGCTTCGGGCAGGAGGACCAGGAGACCGGCAAGCTGCGCGAGATCGGCCGCAAGCTCTTCGCGGGCCGGCTGCGCACGATCCGGCTGAACTCCAGGTACACCCCGGCGCTCCAGGCGGTCCCGGCCCTCGGCCAGGTCGCCATGCTGGCCCTCGGCGGCTGGCTGGCGGTCAAGGGGCAGATCACCCTCGGCACCTTCGTTGCGTTCTCCGCCTACCTCGCCCAGCTCGTCGGCCCCGTCCGGATGCTCGCGATGGTCCTCACGGTCGGCCAGCAGGCCCGGGCCGGCGCCGAACGCGTCCTGGAGCTCATCGACACCCGGCCGTCGATCAAGGACGGCACGAAGCCGCTGCCCGCCGACGCCCCCGCGACCGTCGAGTTCGACGACGTGTCCTTCGCCTACGAGGACAGCCGCCCGGTCCTGGACGGCCTCTCGTTCGAGATCCGCGCGGGCGAGACCCTCGCGGTCGTCGGCTCCTCCGGTTCCGGCAAGTCCACGGTCTCCCTCCTGCTGCCCCGCTTCTACGACGTGACCAGGGGCGCGGTCCTCATCGGCGGCCACGACGTGCGCGAGCTGACCATCGACTCGCTGCGGGCCGCGATCGGCCTCGTCCCCGAGGACTCCTTCCTCTTCTCCGACACCGTCCGCGCCAACATCGCGTACGGCCGCCCCGAGGCCACCCAGGAAGAGATCGAGAAGGCGGCCCGGGCCGCCCAGGCGGACCGCTTCATCGCCGCGCTGCCCGAGGGCTACGACACCAAGGTCGGCGAGCACGGCCTCACCCTCTCCGGCGGCCAGCGCCAGCGCGTGGCCCTGGCCCGCGCGATCCTCACCGACCCCCGCCTGCTGGTCCTGGACGACGCGACCTCGGCCGTGGACGCCCGCGTGGAGCACGAGATCCACGAGGCCCTCAAGCAGGTCATGGCGGACCGCACCACACTCCTCATCGCCCACCGCCGCTCCACCCTGAACCTCGCCGACCGCATCGCGGTCCTCGACGAGGGCCGCCTCGCCGACATCGGCACGCACCGCGAGCTGACGGAACGCTCACCGCTCTACCGGCGCCTGCTCACGGACCCGGACGAGCTGGGCGGGGTATCGCCCGGTCACGCCCGGCCGTCCTGCCCGCAGGAGGACACGTCCGTACGGGACGAGCTGGACGCCGAGTTCGACGCCGAGCGGGGCGTCACCCCGCACCTGTGGACCGGTGACCGCGAGCCCAAGGACACGGCCCTCGACGGCTCGCCCGCGACCCCCGAACTCCTCGCCCAGGTCGACGCGCTGCCCCCGGCCTCCGACATCCCGGAGATCGACGAGGCACGCGCGGTCACGCCGGAGGAGTCGTACGGGCTGAGGCGTCTGCTGCGGGGCTTCAGGCTTCCGCTGCTCGTCAGCCTCGGCCTGGTCGCCGTGGACGCGGGCATGGGTCTGCTCCTGCCGATCCTGATCCGGCACGGCATCGACCAGGGTGTCTCCGAGGTCGCCCTCGGCGCCGTCTGGGCCGCGTCCGCCCTCGCCCTGGTGACCGTCGTCGTCCAGTGGGTGGCGCAGACCGGCGAGATCCGCATGACCGGACGCACCGGCGAACGCGTCCTGTACTCACTCCGCCTGAAGATCTTCGCCCAGCTCCAGCGCCTCGGACTCGACTACTACGAGCGGGAGTTGACCGGCCGGATCATGACCCGGATGACGACGGACGTGGACGCGCTGTCCACGTTCCTCCAGACGGGCCTGGTCACCGCGTTCGTCTCGGTCGTCACCTTCTTCGGCATCATGGTCGCCCTGCTGGTGATCGACGTGGGCCTGGCAGTGGTCGTCTTCCTGACACTGCCGCCGCTGATCATCGGCACGTTCTTCTTCCGCAGGGCCAGCGTGAAGGCGTACGAACTCGCCCGTGAGCGCGTCTCCGTGGTGAACGCGGACCTCCAGGAGTCGGTGTCCGGGCTGCGGATCCTCCAGGCGTTCCGCCGCGAGGGCGCGGGCGGTGAGCGGTTCGCGGAGCGCAGCGACAGCTACCGCCAGGCCCGTATCCGCGGCCAGTGGCTCATCTCGATCTACTTCCCGTTCGTGCAGCTGCTGTCGGCGGTCGCGGCGGCAGCGGTCCTGATCGTGGGCGCGGGCCGGGTCGACGCGGGCACCCTCACCACCGGTGCGCTGGTGGCGTACCTCCTCTACATCGACCTGTTCTTCGCCCCCGTGCAGCAGCTCTCGCAGGTCTTCGACGGGTACCAGCAGGCGACCGTCTCGCTCGGCCGGATCCAGGAGCTGCTCCAAGAGCCGACGTCGACGAAGGCCGCCGACGAGCCGCTCGAAGTCCTGTCCCTGCGGGGCGAGATCGCCTTCGAGGATGTGGACTTCGCGTACGGGGACGACGAAGAGGCCCTCAGCGACGTCTCGTTGAGCATCCCGGCCGGGCAGACCGTCGCGTTCGTCGGCGAGACGGGCGCCGGCAAGTCGACCCTCGTCAAGCTCGTGGCCCGCTTCTACGACCCGACCGGCGGCCGGGTCACGGTCGACGGCACCGATCTGCGCTCCCTCGACATCACGTCGTACCGCCACCGTCTGGGCGTCGTCCCGCAGGAGGCGTACCTCTTCCTGGGCACGGTCCGGGACGCCATCGCGTACGGGCGTCCGGACGCGAGTGACGCCGAGGTGGAGGCGGCGGCCCGCACGGTCGGCGCGCACGACATGATCGCCACGCTGGACGGTGGCTACCTCCACGAGGTCGCCGAGCGAGGCCGCAACCTCTCCGCCGGACAACGGCAGCTCATCGCGCTGGCCCGCGCGGAACTCGTCGACCCGGACATCCTGCTCCTCGACGAGGCCACCGCCGCCCTCGACCTGGCCACCGAGGCCCAGGTCAACCAGGCCACCGACCGCATCGCGGGCCGCCGCACCACGCTGGTGGTCGCCCACCGCCTGACCACGGCCGCCCGTGCGGACCGTGTCGTGGTCATGGCCGACGGCAAGGTCGCGGAGGACGGCACGCACGACGAACTGCTCGCCCGGGGCGGCCGGTACGCGGAGCTGTGGCGGACGTTCGTGGGGGAGCCCGACCAGGACGAGGCGGCGACCGTCAGCACGCCGACGTGACCCAGTAGCCCCTTCCACGCAACCATTCGCCGTACGTCATGCGTCCGTACACCAGTACGCCGATTGCTGCGGGCCGTGGAAGGGACACCAGTGGACATGGGCGTGATACGCCGACGTCTGGCGCTCGGTACTGCCCTGGTGACCGCCTCGGGGCTGTTGGTGCTCGCGGGCCCCGGGGTGGGTGAGGCGTCGGCGGCGAGCCCGTGTGCGGGGCGGAAGGTGCGCACGGTGACCTTCTCCACCGGGTACGTGCAGGTCTACAAGAAGCGCGGCTACGTCTGCGCGGTGACCCGTCCCCACAAGGTGGGCGCCCGCAAGTACATGTTGGTGAGCGTGCGGGCGCGGGGGAACCAGGCGGTCCCCAACGACGGGATGTTCAAGAAGTACGCGGGCCCGGTGAAGGTGCACGCCGGCAACCGCTGTGTGTGGATCAAGGGCGCCGTCGGCTCGGGCTCGGTGAGCACGGGCTGGATTCTCTGCTGACCTGATCCCCACCGACCGGATTCCCCGCTGAGCGGACTCTCCCGGCCGAGTTGTGCGATCTTCGTACCCTCCTGTCCGTAATGCACCCAACATCCCCTGGTGCGACAGCAGTTGCTCCGCTAGGTTCCGGCGGACATCTGCGTATTCAGGGGAGAACGCATGCGCAAAACGCTCAGATGGCTGTTGTCGCTCGTGGTGCTGATAGGCACCGTGAGCACGGCCGGGGCGGCCACCGCCGCCCAGCCGGACGCCGCCGGCACGAACGTCGTCAACGACGACGCCGCGGACATCAAGGACCGGCTCCTCGCGATCCCGGGCATGAGCCTGATCGAGGAGAAGCCCTACACGGGCTACCGCTTCTTCGTCCTCAACTACACCCAGCCCGTCGACCACCGGAAGCCGTCCAAGGGCACCTTCCAGCAGCGGATCACCGTGCTGCACAAGGACACGGCCCGCCCGACGGTCTTCTACACCGGCGGCTACAACGTCTCCACGACCCCGAGTCGCCGCGAGCCGACCCAGATCGTGGACGGCAACCAGGTCTCGATGGAGTACCGCTACTTCACTCCGTCCCGGCCCGCGCCGGCCGACTGGACCAAGCTGGACATCTGGCAGGCCGCCAGCGACCAGCACCGCATCTTCAAGGCCCTCAAGCCGATCTACGACAAGAAGTGGGTCTCCACCGGCGGCTCGAAGGGCGGCATGACCGCCACGTACTTCGAGCGCTTCTACCCGCGTGACATGGACGGCGTCGTCGCGTACGTCGCCCCCAACGACGTGGTGAACAAGGAGGACTCGGCGTACGACCGGTTCTTCGCGAAGGTCGGCACCAAGGAGTGCCGCACCCGGCTGAACGCGGTGCAGCGCGAGGCACTCGTCCGCCGGACGGCACTGGAGAAGAAGTACAAGGAGGTGGCCGCCGCCGAGGGCTACACCTTCAACACCGTCGGCAGCCTGGACAAGGCCTACGAGGCCGTCGTCCTCGACTACGTCTGGGGCTTCTGGCAGTACGGCACGCTCGCCGGCTGCGACGAGATCCCGGCGGACGCGAAGAACGCGACCGACGAGGAGATCTGGACGTCGGTCGACACGATCTCCGGCTTCTCCTTCTACACGGACCAGGGCCTGGAGCCGTACACGCCGTACTACTACCAGGCGGGTACGCAGCTCGGCGCGCCGACCATCGGCTTCCCGCACATCGAGAAGAAGCTGATCCGGTACGGCTACCAGCCGCCGCGGAACTTCGTGCCGCGCGACATCTCCATGAAGTTCCAGCCCGGCGTCATGCACGACGTCGACGCCTGGGTGAAGCGCAACGCGAACCAGATGCTGTTCGTGTACGGCCAGAACGACCCGTGGGGTGCCGAGCCGTTCCACCTCGGCAAGGGCGCGCGTGACTCGTACGTCTTCACGGCCCCCGGCATGAACCACGGCGCCAACGTCGCGGGTCTCGTCGCCGACCAGAAGGCCCTCGCCACGGCCCGGATCCTGGAGTGGGCGGGCGTCGCCTCCGCCGCGGTCCAGGCGAACCCGGACAGGGCGAAGCCGCTGGCCAAGTACGACTCGAAGCTCGACAAGCGCAAGGTGGAGCGCCAGCTCAGGCCGTAACCGGCCGACGCGGCAAGCGCCCTGCCGCGCCCGTCCGGTGGAGTCCTCGGGGAAACCCCGGGGCTACACCGGGCGGGCGCAGCCCACCGGCTTCGGCCCGCCCAGCTGGACGTACAACGCAGTCGAGGGCGGGCAGCCGGTGCGCTTCTCCACCGCCGCGGTCACCTTGAACTCCGGCGCCTTCTTGCCCGTGCTGTCGCACGACGTCTCACGGACCTCGCCCTCGCCCGCGCTGTAGACACAGTCGCCCACGATGGTGCGGGGGCCTCCGCCGCCGCCCGGGTCGCCCGGATGCGGGGCCTCAAGATTGCGCATACAGGCGTAGCCCTGCGGGACCGCGCCGTCGCCGTCCTCGTCCGCCGAGGGCTTCTGCTCGCTGATGTGCAGCACGAAGTCCGTGGTGGCGGGGCAGGGCGGCCCCGCGCCGACCTTCCCGTCGTGCCGCGCGACCACCCGTGCCGCCGCCTTCTCGCTGGTGCACGGCACCTCGGTGAACGACTCGCGCCCGAACGAACTGCACTCGTCGATCGCGAGGAACACCACCCCGTATCCCGAGGCCCGCGTCGGAGCCGGAGTCGTCTCGTCCAGCTTGCGCTCCTCGGTCCCGGACGACTGCTGGCATCCCGTGAGCGCCGCCGCCACCAGCATCAGCAGCCCGCACACCATCCCCGTACGACGTGCTCCCACGCCCCGTCCATCGCGCATGGCGCTCCCCCCGATCCCCCCGCCCAGCGTGACCCGTCGCGGCGGGCCCCGCCAGGCGTACGGGGTACTTTGCGTCAGTTGGGGGCGGTGCGCCGGGTGTGCGGCGTAGGTCCCGTACGCCAGGCCCGGTAGGACGGGCCGGGTACGTCGGGCTAGTACCTCAGACCGTGCCCCACGGGGTACAGCACCTCCGTCGGCTTGTCCGCCTTCTGTACCGGCACCGGCAGCTCGCCCACCGGGTCGGCACGCCCCGCGAGCACGCGCACGGCGGCGCGCAGCTCGACGTCCGTCCACGAGTACGCCGCCAAGTAGGCCTTGACATCGGGCAGCTGGGCCACGTCGTACGGATTGCGGATGGCGAGCGCGACCACCGGACGGCCCGTGGCGAGGAGCTGGTTCACGAGCGTCCGCTGACTGGAGGCGGCCGTGACGTTGTACGTCCCCACGAGCACCGCGTCCACACCCTGGGCCGCCGCGACGGCTTTCGCGATGGTCGCGTCGGTGGGGGCAGTGCCCGTCGAGAGGACCGTCGCCGTGAAGCCCAGCTCGGTCAGCGCGGCGCCGAGCACGGTCGTGGGCGGCCCGGTGGTCCCGGACGGCGAGGCGGGATCGGCCCCGACGACAAGAACGCTCCGATGCGTACGACGCGAAAGCGGCAGCAGCCCACCGGAATTGACGAGAAGAGTCGTGGTCCGCTCGGCGATGCGATCAGCGGCCTTGAGGTGCGACGAGATCCCGACGACCCGGTCCACCCCGCGCCCCGTGACGTACGGATCCTTGAGCAGCCCCAGCTTGGCCTTCAGCCGCAGCACCCGCAGGATCGATTCGTCGAGTCGCGCCTCGGTCAGCTCGCCGCCGCGGACGGCCTGGAGGACGGCGTTCCAGGCGATGTCCAGCTTCGGCGGATTGAGGAGCTGGTCGACACCGGCCTTCAGGGCGAGCACGGGCACCCGGTCGTCCCCGTACTTGGTCCGTACGCCCTCCATGCCCAGCGAGTCCGTCACCACGACCCCGTCGTAGCCGAGCCGCTCGCGCAGAATGCCGGTGAGGATGGGCCGGGAGAGGGTCGCCGGGTCGCCCGACGGATCGAGCGCCGGGACCATGATGTGCGCGGTCATGATCGAGTCGATCCCGGCCGCGATGGCGGCGCGGAACGGCGGCGCGTCCAGCTCGGCCCACTGCGCCTCGGTGTGCTCGATGACCGGGAACCCGTAGTGGCTGTCGGTCTCGGTGTCCCCGTGCCCCGGGAAGTGCTTGGACGTGGCCGCGACCCCGGCGCTCTGGTACCCCTTCACCTGCGCGGCGACCATCCCCGCCACCGCCTGGGGATCGGCACCGAAGGACCGTACGCCGATGACCGGGTTGGCCGGGTTGACGTTCACGTCGGCGACCGGCGCGTAGTCCTGCCGGACGCCCATCGCGCGCAGTTCGGCGCCGCCGATCCGCCCCGCCGTACGGGCGTCCGTGCGCGAGCCGCCGGCCCCGAGGGCCATCGCACCCGGGAAGAGCGTCGCGGGCCTGCCCACGCGGGCGACGATGCCGTGCTCCTGGTCGGTGGAGATGAGCACGGGCAGCCCGCGGGGCTGTGCCAGCGAGGCCTTCTGGATGCCGTTGCTCAGGTCCGCGATCTGGTGCGGGTCACGGGTGTTGTGCGCCCACCCGAAGTAGATGATCCCGCCGACCCGGTACTTCGCGAGCAGCTCGGCGGCATCCCGTACGCCGATCTCCTTGAGGTTGGCGTCGATGTCGGCCTGGTCGGGCGCGGTCGCCGAGTGCCCGTACACCCGCATCACGAAGAGCTGCCCGACCTTCTCTTCGAGCGTCATACGGGAGATCAGGGCCCGGAGCTTCTTGTCGTCGTGCCTGCCGGTGTCGTCGTCCTCGGCCAGCGCCGGACCGCCGCCGACGGCGACGACCGCCGCCGCGCCCGCGGTCGCCGCGAGCAGCGTACGTCTGGAGGTGTGCACGTGCGCTCCTTCCGGAGAGGGCCCGAAGGACCCGTGGAGGGGCGAGTATGAAGGAAACTTCCAAGGAGTCACGGATATCCGGGAAATTTCTGCCAGTCAATAGCGCGGACAGCCGACACGGCGGATTCACCCCGCTTGAGCCCTTCCGGCGGGGCTGCCCGGGGCCCTGCCAGTGGGGGACCGGCCAGGGGAGGAATCACCACTCGCCGACGTACGGACTGCCTGACACAAGAGGGGCCGTCATCGGCGCTGTTGGAGGGGGGGCGCGCCGATGACGGCGTGCTGTCGGCCGCAGGCGGCGGAGAGGGTAAGTCAGCGATCGCAGCCAGCAGCGAGGCCGACACCGCACTGCGGTGACTCATCCGGCAGCATGCGGGTTGGACGGGGGGTGGCGAGGATGGGTTCCCCTGAATCCACCGATTCCCGGAAATTGGTGCGGGTGGGCACGGGAGTGCACAACGGGGTTGATGGGGTGCTGTTTTGGGCCGCTGGATTGCGGTCGTTGTGGGGCGAGGCCGGTGTCACGCCACCGGAGTGGCGACGCGAGGCTCCCTCGCGCTGAGATCCCGGTACAGCACGGCGACCACCGAGCACACGAACGGCAGAACCACCAGCGGCAGCAGGAGCAGGGCCACCGCGGTCGGCGTGATCAGGACCAGCACCCCGGTGATGTACGGGTTGTCGTCGCTCAGCCACAACATGCCGAGTCCCAGCACGTGCGCGACGGGCCCCGCCGCGTACCGCAGGACGACGAACGCGAGCACGACGGCCGCCATGAGCAGCAGCCCGATGCCGTACGTCTTCCAGGGCGCCCTCTTCGTCAGCGCCCAGGCACGTCGGACCGCCGCCTTGGAGGAGGAGTTCTCGGTCACCAGCGCGGCGGTGGCCACGCAGTGGCGGAAGTACACGAGCAGGGCGAGCGCCGCGATGGTGATCGGCAGGACGCCACCCACGAGCCGGTACTGCCAGGTCGCGGTCTCACCCACCAGCGTCCGCTCGACACCCGGCACTTCCCCCGAGTCCGCGACGACCGAGGTCATGAGCGCCAGGAACCCCACCGCCCCGACGCGCAGCCAGACCCGCCACTGCACCCAGTAGGCGACCCCGAGGTGCGGACGCATACGTGCCCACAACACACGCACAGTCAGGGTCTGTTGGCCCTCCTCCGAGGTGTGCTCGAAGGCCACGGTGTACGCGGTCTGCAACACGGCGACGACGGCCGCGGCGAGCGCGAGCAGCAGCACGGTGACGCCCGCGCCGACCTTTTGCAGGGTCTCCATCGTCCCGTCGATGTACGCCGCGATGGGGTCCTCGTAGGCGACATCCTGGTCCGCACTCCTCCGCACCTCCTCGAACGTCCCCCACGACAGGAGGAACCCGGCCCCCACGACGGCGCTCCCCGCGAGGGTGGAGAGCCCGGTGACGAGGAGCGTGAGCCGATAGAGGGGCCGCCAGGTGAGACGGAGGTTGCGGAGGGCTTCGCGGATCAGCATCAGGGGTGGGAAGCGGTCCTTACCTCGGCTATGAAGACACCCCAGGCGACGGGGGAGACACGGAGGGAGGGGCGTGCGATGTCTTTGGAATCACGGATGTGGATGGCGGAGGTGGTGGCCACCTCTACGCATTCGCCGCCACTGGAGTCGCTGTAGCTGCTTTTGAACCACGTCAGTTGGGTCATAGCTCACCTGCCAACTGCTCGATCAGGGCGACGGATTCCCCCGGGTGGAGGGCCTGACTTCTGATCATTGCATAACGGCGTGCCAGAAACCCGACCTCATCTGGCCTGGAAACGAGGGTGCTCTGACCGTTGCCCTCCATGTACACCAAGGTGGTGTTCTCAGGAGTTTCCAGTACGGTCAACGGCCCCTGGAGCCCCGCATGTCCGGCCATGGTCGTCGGCATGACCTGGAGCACCACGTTTGGTCGTTCCGCGCAGGTGATGAGGTACTCGTACTGTGCGCGCATGACTTCGGAGCCACCGGTTAGCCGTCGCAGTGCGGCCTCTTCGAGGATGACGTTGATGACACACACCGGCTTGCGGTCGAAGAGTGCTTTGCGTTCCAGGCGAGCCGAAACCAACTTCTCGACTTCGTCCTCATCGAGCGGCGGAAACGCGCAGTTCAGCACGGCACGGGCGTACTCCCCGGTCTGCAGCAGGCCATGAAGGAGCTGCGTGCAGTACGAGGAGACACTCAATGCCTCCTGCTCAAGCTGCACGAACCCCTGAAAGTGGGCCGGATAGCGCTCCAAGCGCAAATACTTGGCCGCCGCCGCGATCACCCCACCCGCCTCCAGCGCCTTCTCCGCGGCCTCGATGAACTCATCGGTCGCAGGCTTGGCGCACGTCTCGACCGCGCTCACCGCGGCCCCCGTATAAGCCATCCGCTCGCCCAACTCGGTCTGCGACAACCCCGCCTTCGTGCGCAGCATCCGCAGTACCTCCGCGAAATACTGCGCGGCAGGTGACGACGAGTTCTTCTTGGGCTGCGCCATTGCAACCTTCCCCTCTACGGCACTCAACGCCAATCAACGCCCGCACAGGCACAGTTGCCCGCCGCAGGCGTCGACGCTCGGTCACTGGTGACGGTAGCCACCAGGGCCGACAGTGTTCACGTGAACACAGAAAGTGACGGAGTAAACCTCCGAGTCCGGACATGGCGGCGCAGGCTCACACCGGTGACCCGCTCCGTGCCGGAGGCCCGCCGTGGGGCCAGGTCCGTACTCACGGAATGGCGGATCCCGACAGACGCGGCGGAGGCGATCGAGCTGATCGTCTCGGAGCTGGCGACGAACGCGGTACGCCACGCCCGCGTCCCCGACCGCTTCTTCGAGGTGGCGCTCACCTACGACGGCCAGAAGACGGTCGAGGTGGAGGTCTCCGACGCCTCTCCCCGCCTCCCGGAACCCCAAGTCCCGCACCTGGACGCGGAGTCGGGCCGCGGCCTGCACCTCGTGGCGGCGCTGGCGGAGAGCTGGGAGCTGAGAGGCAGAGTGATCGGCAAGACGGTATGGGCGAGAGTGCTCACGCAATAGGCACGCCTACAGAGGGCGCGGCGTGCCGGTCGACGCGCCGCCGCCCTACGCCGACTCGTTCAGCAACCGCGCCAGATGCTCCCGGCCCGCCCCCAGCAACCCTTCGAGCGGCGCGGCCGACGCGTACCACCGCTTCTCGTACTCCCAGCACAGCCAGCCGTCCCAGCCCTCGCGGGAGAGGAGTTCGACGCACTCGGTGAGGGGGAGGACGCCCGTGCCGAGCGGCAGCGGGGTCGTGTCGTCGGCTGAGGCGATGTCCTTGACCTGGATGTAGCCGAGGTGCGGGGAGAGCGCGGCGAAGGTCGACGGGGGTTGTTCGCCGCCGAGCCAGGTGTGCATGACGTCCCACAGGGCGCCGGCCTGGCGGTGACCGACCAGGCCGAGGACGCGGATCGCGTCGGCGCCCGTGCGGTGCGAGTCATGGGTCTCAAGCAGGATGCGTACGCCCAGGTCGGCGGCGTACTCGGCGGCCGTGCCCAGGCGCCGGGCGGCCGTGGCGTCGGCCTCCTCGGGGCTCTGGTCGGGGCTGCCGCCTGGGAAGACGCGGATGTAGGGCGCGCCGAGGTCCCGGGCCAGTTCGAGGAGCTCGCGGATCTCGGCGATCACGGGGCCGTCGTCGCCCGGTGCCGCGACGCGCGCGTACCCGGCGAGGCCCAGGATCTCGATGCCCGCGGCCTTGAACTCGGCAGCCACGTCGGTCCGTCCGGCAGGATCCAGGCCGAGGTGGACCGGCTCCTCGGGATGCGTGCGCAACTCGACGCCGTGATAGCCGTGCGTGGCGGCGAGGCGCACCACGTCGCTGATCGGGAGTCCAGGAACACCGAGGGTGGAGAAGGCCAGCTTCATGACTCGGACAGTACCCGCCACCAGTCTTTTTTCACTCCCGCGTGCGGCACGGGTCCGGAGATCGACTCAGGGCAGTGCCGAACGGGTCCGGAGATCGACTCCGGGCAGTACCGCGCGGGTCCGGCGATCGACTCCCGGCCGCGCCTCGCGGGTCCGGAGACCGACCTCGGCCGGCGCGCCTCGCGGGTTCGAAGGCCGACTCCGGGCAGCGCGCCTCGCGGCCCTCGACCCATGTACGGCCCATCCGTCCGCCAAGTCCCGGCAACGGCCCGGCAATGCCCCGACCTGGCATGTCATGGCTTGGCCAACCCCTTCCCACCCGTTTCTCACTTGTTCACCGGACGCCCCTGATGGGCCATGCCGAACCCGGCGGAGAGTGATCGGCGGCCCGCTGCTCTCCGTCACGGGCCCACGCCACTCCGCAGAGCCCAATGGTTCAAGAAGGGGCAACCATGCCCGAGTTGACTCGTCGTAGACTCCTCGGTTCCGCCGCCGGCGCGGTGGGCGGCGCCGCGGCCCTCAGCCTCCTCCCGCCCAGCGTGCAGAAGGCCGTCGCGGCCGGACCGCCGAAGCGCGGCTCGCTCCGCGACATCGAGCACGTCGTGATGCTGATGCAGGAGAACCGTTCCTTCGACCACTACTTCGGCACCCTGTCCGGGGTACGCGGCTTCGCCGACCCGCACCCGCTGAAGCTCGACAACGGCCGCTCGGTCTTCTACCAGCCCGACGCCGAGAACCCGAAGGGCTATCTGCTGCCCTTCCACCTCGACACCCGCAAGTCGAGCGCGCAGGCGATACCGTCCACCAGCCACGCCTGGTCGGTCCAGCACGAGGCCTGGAACAACGGCAAAATGGACCGCTGGCTGCCGGCCCACCGCAAGGCGGACGGCGTCAACGGCCCGTACGTCATGGGGTATTACACCCGCGAGGACATCCCCTTCCAGTTCGCCCTCGCCGAGGCCTTCACCATCTGCGACAACTACTACTGCTCGGTGTTCGGCCCGACCTGGCCGAACCGTCTGATGTGGATGACGGGCACGATCGACCCGGGCGGGCAGCGGGGCGGCCCGATCCTCAGCAACGTGGCGCCGACGCCGTACCGCTGGACGACGTACGCCGAGCGGCTCCAGTCGGCCGGGATCAGCTGGAAGGTGTACCAGCAGGACGACGACTACGGCTGCAACATGCTGGAGCAGTTCGCGTCCTTCAAGAACGCGGCACCGGGCTCCGACCTCTACGAGCGCGGCGTACGCCCCCAGCCCGAGGGCACCTTCGAGGACGACGCCCGCAACGACCGCCTGCCGGCCGTCTCGTGGATCATGCCGACGAGCTTCCAGTCGGAGCACCCGGACTACCTGCCCGCCGCGGGCGCGGACTTCGTGGCGTCGAAGATCGAGGCCATCGCCTCCAACCCCAAGGTGTGGCGGAAGACGGCCTTCATCCTCAACTACGACGAGAACGACGGCCTGTTCGACCACGTGGCCCCGCCGACACCGCGCGCGGGTACGGCGGACGAGTTCGTCCAGGGCCTGCCGATCGGCGGTGGCTTCCGCGTACCGGCGATTGTCATCTCGCCCTGGACAGTGGGCGGTTGGGTGGCGTCGGAGGCGTTCGACCACACCTCCTCGTTGCGCTTCCTTGAGGCATTCACGGGCGTGGAGGAACCGAACATCAGCGACTGGCGTCGGGACACCTTCGGTGACCTCACGTCGGCGTTCCGCTTCTCCAGCCCCCGCCCGCGGGCACCGCGCCTCCCGGACGACACGGCGGAGCAGCTGGAACGGGCGAAGGAGGAGGTGGCGACTCTGCCGAAGCCGGTGCTTCCTGGCGGGCGCCAGTCCTTTCCGAGGCAGGAGAAGGGGCGGCGCCCGCGCGTGTGACTCCGTCGGGGGGCGTGGGTAGGGCGGCTGGGGGTTGGGCCGGATATCGAGGGACCGTCGGACTCGGCCGGGTGCGCGGTTCCTCGCGCCCCTAAAAGCCAAAAGATCGCGCCGTTCCCCGCGCCCCCAAAAAAGCCAAAGACTGCGCCGTTCCCCGCGCCCCTGATGGGGCGCCCCCTGTCGTCTCCGCCGGGCAGGCAGGTGTGTCGGCGCCTGTCAGCTCACGCCATGCAGGTCCAGGCGCCAGTCCTGGCCGTTTAGGTCGGTGCCGAAGGAGCGGTGGGGTTTCTCGTCGACTAGGACGAAGCCGTGGCGCTGGTAGATGCGGCGGGCGGCGGAAAGGACGTCGTTCGTCCACAGGACCATCTCCCGGTAGCCGACGCCGCGTGCGAACTCGACACAGGCGCCCACCAGTTGATCGCCGATGCCGAGACCGCGCGCGTCCGGTTCGACGAGCAGGAGGCGCAGCCGGGCGGCGCCGGGCGCCTCGTCCCGTACGCACATCACGCAGCCCACCGGACGACCGTCGAGCTCCGCGATCCACACCCGCTCCAGGTGCGGATCGTGGTCCTCGGCGAAGTCGGCGACGATCCGGGCGACCAGGCCCTCGTAGTCCGTGTTGAAGCCGTACTCGGAGGCGTAGAGCGCGGCATTGCGCTGCACGACCCAGCCGAGGTCGCCGGGACCCGGCTCGCGCAGCAGTACGTCCTCCCGACGCGGTGGCCGCCGGCTCGCGTCCGAAAGAATCTCCCGGATGTCCCGCATGGCCTCGGCGAGCCGGGGCCGGGCCTCCGGCGGCACCGTGGAGAGCAGCGAGCCGACGGCCTCCCGCGAGCGCTCGTTCAGCAGATCGGCGGTCTCCCGGCCACGGTCCGTGAGCGTGATCCGGCGCCGCCGGGTGTCCTTCTCGGACGGCGCCCGCTCGATCAGCCCGTCCTTCTCGAACTTCGCGAGCAGACGGCTCAAGTAGCCGGAATCCAGACAGAGTTCGCCGCGGAGGTCGGCCGCGTCCGTACGGGGGGAGTGGGCGAGTTCGTACAGCACGCGGGACTCCGTGAGCGTGTACGGGGCGTGGAGCTGGCGGCTGTAGTCGAGCGCGCCGATGAGGTTCGTGTAGAAGCGGTTGAAAGCACGGATCTCTTGAATGGTCATGACGTCCGGCACCTGCCTTTGACACCTGCCTTGGGGTTCACACACCGGGCTGGATAGCTGACTCAGTCAGAGATTATGCCCGCTGTGGTAGGTGTCCGCACGGGTTTTGTCGGTCCGGGGGCGCTGTTAGCGTGGCCGTTCGATCGAAGGATCGAGGGGGAGACTCGTAGATGACTACGACCACATCGAGCACGTTCCGTATCGGCGGAGACCTGGAGGTGGGCCGGCTCGGCTTCGGGGCGATGCACCTGCCCACCGAACCGGCCGACGCCCGCGAGGCGGCAATAGCGGTGGCCAGGCGGGCTGTCGAACTGGGCGTGACACTGATCGATACGGCCTACATGTACGGCGGGGGAGCCAACGAGGAACTCCTCGCCGAGGCCCTGCACCCGTACGCGGGCGGGCTGCTCGTCACCACCAAGATCGGCCTCGAACGGTCGGAGTCCTCGGGCGAGTGGGAGCTGAACGGCCGCCCGGAGGTCCTGCGGGCCCAGGTCGACAAGGCCCTGCGCCGCCTCCGTATGGACCGCATCGAACTCCTGCAACTGCACCGCATCGACCCGGCGACCCCGCTCGCCGACCAGCTCGGCGCACTGCGGGACCTCCGGGACGAGGGCAAGGTGGCCCGGATCGGCCTGTCCGAGGTCACCGTCGACGAACTCGACCGGGCGCGAGAGATCGTGGACATCGCGAGCGTCCAGAACCGGTACAACCTGCTCGACCGCGAGCATGAGCCGGTGTTGGCCGCCTGCGAGGCGGCAGGGATCGCCTTCCTGCCGTGGCGGACCGTGGCGTGGGGGTCGTCGGGGGACACGGCGGAGATCGCGGCGGTGGCGGCCGAACTGGGCGCTACGCCCACGCAGGTCGTACTGGCGTGGCTCCTCGGCCACTCACCGGTGATGCTGCCGATCCCTGGCACGGGTCGGCTCGCCCACCTGGAGGAGAACGTGGCGGCGGGCGGGCTCCACCTCAGCCCGGGCCAACGGGCTCGCTTGGACGCGCTGTAGTCCTCCGCAGTCGGGCGGAGTCCTGGCTGCGGCCCGGTGGGGGCTGGGGTCGCGCAGTTCCCCGCGCCCCTAAAGGCCACAAGATTGCGGCGTTCCCCGCGCCCCTGAGGAGTGTGGCTGAGGCCGGATGCGTAGGTGCGGGTGTGTCGTGACTGGGTGCGCGGTTCCTCGCGCCCCTTAAAAGACAAAGACTGCGCCGTTCCCCGCGCCCCTGGAAGAAACCAGCCCCTCACCCTCCGGCAGCCGCCCTCCGGACGAAGGGGTCGTGTCGGGGTTTCCGATCGCAGCACGACCTCTGATGGGCAACCAGTAGGTACTGGATGACACAGCTGCGATCGGATGCCCCGTCGCGGCCCCGACCCGACAACCCAACGGCTGGCGCGTCTTTC
>NZ_LIQZ01000082.1 GCF_001418655.1 Streptomyces phaeochromogenes
GGGGCGGCGGGGGCGAAAACCGCCCCCCTCAACCAGAAGCCGCCCCCACCCGCTCGTCATAAGCCTCCCGGGCCGCCGCGATCTCCCCCTGGTGGGTCTCCGTCCAGGCGACCAGCGACCGGATGGTCGAGTGGAGGGTCCCGCCGAGCGGGGTGAGCTCGTACTCCACGCGAGGCGGCACCACGGGATGCACGGTCCGCTTCACGAGCCCGTCCCGCTCCAGCTGCCGCAGAGTCACGGTCAGCATCCGCTGACTGACCCCGTCGATCTCCCGCCGCAACTCGGTGAACCGCAGCCGCCGGTTGTCGAGGAGGGCGATCACGAGGAGCGACCACTTGTCGGCCACCCGGTCGAGGATCTGCCGCACCTGGCAGTCCTCCCGGGTGTCCCACTGGAAGGGGTCGGTGTCCGCGCCATCCGTGCCGTCCATGGTTACCGCGCAATGACTCGGTGACTCCAAAGTGCCTTCTTCCATGTCCGCCGATGCTGCCGCAGGCTGGCACCGGTTACAAGAGGGAACCGACCCTCATTCGGGTAACCGCCCCTTCCCTTACCCAAGGAGTCGTGATGGGCACCCGTGCCTGGGCCCTGCTGCTCGTCCTCTGCGGAACGATCTTCCTGGAGGGCATCGACGTCGCCATGCTGGCGGTCGCGATCCCCTCCATCAGATCCGACCTCGACCTGCCGACCGACACCGCGGCCTGGGTGATGAGCGCGTACGTACTCGGCTACGCCGGCTTCACCCTGCTAGGCGGCCGTGCGGCCGACCTGCTGGGCCGCCGCCGGATGTTCCTCACCTGGCTGACGGTCTTCCTCGCCTTCTCGGGCCTTGGCGGCTTCGCCACGGAGGGCTGGACGCTGATCGTCGCCCGCTTCGTCACCGGCGTCTCGGCCGCGTTCATGACACCGGCCGCGCTGTCCCTCATCACGACGTCGTACGAGGAGGGCGAGCAGCGCAACAAGGCGCTGCTGGTCTTCGCGGGCACGGCGGCCGGCGGCTTCTCCCTCGGCCTGGTCATCGGCGGCCTGCTCACCCAACTGGGCTGGCGCTGGGTCTTCTTCGCCCCGGTCCTGCTCGCGGGCGCCCTGCTCGTGGCGGCGACACGCCTGATCCCGCACCAGCCGCACCAGCCGCGCCCGGCGGAGTCAGAGAACGCCGAATCCGAGAACGCCGAACCCGGGAGCTCCGAACCCGGGAGCGCGGAAGCCGAGAAGAGCCCCGGGCGCCCCCGGCGGCGTACCGAAGGCTTCGACATCCTCGGTGCCGCCACCGCCGCGGCAGCGATGCTGCTCGCCGCCTACGCCGTCATCCGCCTCGAACACGGCCTGGACGGCTGGCGGTTGACCGCCGGAGCCGCCCTCGCGGCGACCACCCTGCTCGTCGTCTTCGTCGCCGTCGAACGCCGCACCCCCACCCCTCTCGTGCGCCTCGGTATCCTCCGTACCGGCTCCGTCGTACGGGCCGACCTCGGCGCGCTCCTCTTCGTGGGCGCCTTCTTCGGCTTCCAGTTCGTCCTGACGCTCTACCTCCAGGAGACCCTGCGTCTGTCGGCCTTCGAGACGGGCCTGGTCTTCGGCGTCGTGGGCGTGATGTCCGCGGTGGCGGGCACCTACGCCCCGAAGGTCATCGGCCGCCTCGGCGCCCGCCGCACACTGGTCGCCTCACTCGCCGGCCAGGGCGCGTTCATCGCTTCCCTGCTCGCCCTCGGCACCGGCGGCTGGTCGGTCTGGCTGGCCACGGTCGCGGTGTCACTGGCCTGCATGTGCCACCTGGGCGCGATCATCTCGTACGGCCTGACCGTCACCTCGGGCGTCCCCGACCACGAACAGGGCCTCGCCACGGGCCTGGTGACCTCCACCCAGCAGGTCGGCCTCACCCTGGGCATCCCGCTCCTCGGCATCCTGGCCACCACGGCCCCGAACCTCCTCTCCGGCGTCCACACGGTGGTGGCACTGGACGCGGCGATCGTGCTGGGGGCGGCGGTACTGGTGGCGATCGGACTCGGCCGGCGGCCGTCAGGGGCGGTCGAGCCGGAGCCGCTCGGCCTTCGGTAGACCGGCCACCACCAGGTCGTACGAGTCCTCGATGAGCTCCCTGACCAGCTGGTCCGGGAGCTCTCCGTCGACCGTCACCGTGTTCCAGTGGCGTTTGTTCATGTGGTAGCCGGGGATGATCAGGCCCTCGTACTCGCCGCGCAGACGCACCGCGTCGTCGGGGTCGCACTTCAGGTTCACCGTGAGCGGCCGGACGTCCAGACGGGTCAGGGCGAACAGCTTCCCCAGCACCTTGAAGACCGAGAACTCCGGGCTGAAGGGGAAGTCCTCGACGGTCGCGTTGAAGGACAGGCAGAACGTGCGCAGCTCCTGCGGGGTCACTCCGGCTTCTCCTCCTCGGGGGAGCCGGCCGGGCCCACGGGCTCGACCAACACCGTCACGATCTTGTTCCGGCGGCCGGCCGAGGCCTCCGCCGTGAGCCGCAGCTCGCGCCCGTCGGGCAGTTCGACCACCGAAGAGGCGGAGGCGATGGGCACGCGGCCGAGGGCCTTCGCAAGGAGGCCGCCCACCGTCTCGACGTCCTCGTCGTCGTACGCCTCGAAGCCGTACAGCTCGCCGAGGTCGCCGATGTCGAGCCGTGCGGTCACCCGGTAGCGGTCGTCACCGAGGTCCTCCACGGGCGGCAGCTCACGGTCGTACTCGTCGGTGATCTCGCCGACGATCTCTTCGAGGATGTCCTCGATGGTGACGATGCCTGCCGTGCCGCCGTACTCGTCGATGACGACGGCGACGTGGTTGCGGTCCTGCTGCATCTCGCGCAGCAGATCGCCGGCGTTCTTCGTGTCCGGGACGAAGGCCGCGGGCCGCATCGCCGTCGACACCAGCTCGCTCTCGGCGTCCCGGCTGATGTGCGTCTTCCTGGCCAGGTCCTTCAGGTACACGATCCCGACGATGTCGTCCTCGCTCTCCCCGGTCACCGGGACACGGGAGAAACCGGACCGCAGGGCCAGCGTCAGCGCCTGCCGGATCGTCTTGTAGCGCTCGATGACCACCAGGTCCGTACGCGGGACCATGACCTCCCGTACGAGCGTGTCACCCAGCTCGAAGACGGAGTGCACCATGCGGCGCTCCTCGTCCTCGATGAGCGACTCCTTCTCCGCGAGGTCGACCATCGCCCGCAGCTCGGCCTCGGAGGCGAACGGGCCGCGCCTGAAGCCCTTGCCGGGCGTGAGCGCGTTGCCGATGAGGATGAGCAGGGGCGGGATGGGGCCCATGATCCTGGCGAGCGGCAGCAGTACGTACGCAGCCGCCGTGGCCGTGTTCAGCGGGTGCTGGCGGCCGATGGTGCGCGGGGAGACGCCGACCGCCACGTACGAGACGAGGACCATGACGCCGATGGCGACGGCCAGTGCCTCCCAGGTCTCGGCGAACTCCTTCAGGCAGGCGTACGTGACGAGCGCGGCGGACGCCATCTCGCAGGCGACGCGCACCAGCAGCGCCACGTTCAGATAGCGCGTCGGGTCGGCGGCGACCTGGGCGAGCTTGGCGCTGCCGCGGCGGCCGGACCGGACGGCCTCCTCGGCGCGGAAGCTGGAGACGCGGGCGAGACCGGCCTCCGCGCAGGCGGCGAGCCAGGCCACCACGACAAGGGTGATGGCGCCTACGACGAGTTGCGGGCTCATGAGACGGTCGGGGCCGGGGACGGGCCGGTCAGGCCCTTCTCCGCACGCCAGCCGTCCACGATGGCCGCCTGGAGGCCGAACATCTCGGCCTTCTCGTCCGGCTCCTCGTGGTCGTAGCCGAGCAGATGCAGCACTCCGTGGACGGTGAGGAGCTGGAGCTCCTCGTCCATGGAGTGCTGCGTGTCGGCTTCCTTGCCCTGCCGCTCGGCGACCTCGGGGCAGAGCACGATGTCGCCGAGCAGCCCCTGCGGGGGCTGCTCGTCGTCGTCCTTCGACGGCGGCCGGAGCTCGTCCATCGGGAACGACATGACATCCGTCGGACCGGGCAGGTCCATCCACTGGATGTGGAGCTGCTCCATGGCGTCGGCGTCCACGACGATCACCGAGAGCTCGGAGAGCGGGTGGATCCGCATCCGCGCGAGGGCATAGCGGGCGATGTCGAGGATCGCCTGCTCGTCGACCTCGGTTCCGGACTCGTTGTTGACGTCGATCGACATGGTCGCGCTGGTCTACTTCCGCTTGTTACGGGCGCCCTGGTGGGTGCCGTTCTCCGTACCGTTCTGGCTGTCGTACTTCTCGTACGCGTCGACGATACGGCCGACCAGCTTGTGCCGTACGACGTCCTGGGACGTGAGCCGGGAGAAGTGGACGTCGTCCAGGCCCTCCAGGATGTCCTGGACCTGACGCAGACCGGACTTCGTGCCGCTCGGCAGGTCGACCTGGGTGACGTCACCCGTGATCACGATCTTCGACTCGAAGCCGAGACGGGTGAGGAACATCTTCATCTGTTCGGGGCTCGTGTTCTGGGCCTCGTCCAGGATGATGAAGGCGTCGTTGAGCGTACGACCACGCATGTACGCCAGCGGGGCCACCTCGATCGTCCCGGCCGCCATCAGCCGCGGGATCGAGTCCGGGTCGAGCATGTCGTGCAGCGCGTCGTACAGCGGGCGCAGGTAGGGGTCGATCTTCTCGTAGAGCGTGCCGGGCAGGAAGCCGAGCCGCTCTCCCGCCTCCACCGCGGGGCGGGTCAGGATGATGCGGTTGACCTGCTTGGACTGCAGTGCCTGCACGGCCTTGGCCATGGCGAGGTAGGTCTTGCCCGTACCGGCGGGGCCGATGCCGAAGACGATGGTGTGCTTGTCGATGGCGTCGACGTACCGCTTCTGGTTGAGCGTCTTGGGGCGGATGGTGCGGCCACGCGAGGACAGGATGTTCTGTGTGAGCACTTCGGCCGGGGTCTCCTGGCCGTCGCCCTCCCCGTTCTCGCTCGCCCTCAGCATGGCGATCGAGCGTTCCACTGCGTCCTCCGTCATCGGCTGTCCGGTGCGGAGCACCAGCATCATCTCGTCGAACAGGCGCTGGACGAGGGCCACTTCGCGGGCGTCGCCGATGGCGCTGATCTCATTGCCCCGGACATGGATGTCGGCCGCCGGGAAGGCCTTCTCGATCACGCGCAGAAGGGCGTCTCCAGACCCCAGCACGGTCACCATGGGGTGCTTGGCCGGGACGGTGAACTGCGCTCGTGACTGCCCCTGCGCGGGGGTGTGAGCTGTGGGTGTCTGCGTCATGGGCCGGCTCTGTAGGCCTGCTCATCCTCCTCGGTGAGGCACGCTTGCCGGTACGGCAGCCTTGTGCTTCCAAGAGTACGACGGGGCACCGACAACGCCGTAGGACTTTTCGCCCGCACCGGTGGCCTCGGGCGAATCCGCCGGGAACCCGGCGCCGATCCACCCTCCGCCCGACACGGATCCACCGATGCCCTCACGCGCATCCACCTGCGGACTCACACGGGTCTGCCCGCGGCCTCACGCGGATCTGCCGAAGCCGATCGTCGGTACCGCCCGCCGCAGGGGCCACGCCCGGCTCGGCTCCGGAAGGAGGGGTTCCAGGAAGGCGTACCGGCCGAGCGCCGCCGGATCCTGGTGGTCGTACGACTGCACGCGCCGCCACCACCCGGCGATCTCCGACCAGCCGGGGGCCGACAAGGACCCACCGAACTCCTGGACCGACAGGGCGGCGGTGAGGCCCGCGAAAGCGAGCCGGTCGGCCAGCGGCCACCCGGCCAGGGTGCCCGTGACGAACCCGGCCACGAACACGTCCCCCGCGCCGGTGGGGTCCATGGCCTCGACCTCGATGGCCGGAACCTCGGCGGTCTCGCCGGTCCGTCCGTCCACGGCGTACGCACCCTCGGCACCAAGAGTGACGACGGCGAGCGGCACGTGCTCGGTGAGCGCGTGGGCGGCGGCGCGGGGGCACGTGGCGCCCGTGTACCGCATGGCCTCCTCGGCGTTCGGCAGGAACGCCTCGCAGTGCGCGAGGTCGGGGAGCCCGGCGAGGTCCCAGCGGCCCGTGTCGTCCCAGCCGACGTCGGCGAAGATCCTGGTCCCCTTGCCCGCGGCCCCGGCGATCCAGGGGGCGCGGGTGCCGGGCGTGAGCGAGGCGACGGCCGCGCGGGCGCGGGGCGGGCAGTCCGGGGC
>NZ_LIQZ01000083.1 GCF_001418655.1 Streptomyces phaeochromogenes
GGCCTACGACATCCCCCGCCCCAGCACCACCGTCCCCGACGAGCAGAACCAGCCGCCCGTTCCTGAGGCGACGGCCAGTTCGGGGAGGTGGCCGTTGGGGCGGTGGACCTGGCGGGGGCCTGCCTCGCCGCGGAGTTGGCGGACGGCCTCCACGAGGAGGAACAGGCCCCGCATGCCGGGATGTTGGGCCGACAGGCCACCCCCGTCCGTGTTGACCGGGAAGTCGCCGCCGACCACCTTCAGGCGGCCCTTCGCCACGAACTCGCCCCCCTCGCCCTTCTCGCAGAAGCCGAGGTCCTCCAGGGTCACCAGGGTCATGTAGGTGAAGGCGTCGTAGATCTCGGCGAAGTCGATGTCCTGCGGAGAAACCCCCGCCCGCCGGAAGGCGGTTCGGCCGCTCACCGCGGCCGGTGACACCGTGAAGTCGGGCCACTCCGACATCGTCGTGTGGGAGACGTGCTCCCCGGTGCCGAGGATCCGGACGGGAGTCGTACGGCAGTCCTGGACGTACTCCTCGGCCGCCAGCAGCACCGCCGCCCCGCCGTCGGAACGTATGCAGCAGTGCAGTTTGGTGAAGGGGTCCGCGATCATCGGGCCCGAGAGGACGTCGTCGACCGTGATCGGGTCACGGAACATCGCGTCGGGATTCAGCGCGGCGTTGGCCCGCGCCTGCACGGCCACCGACGCCAACTGCTCCAGTGTCGTGCCGTATTCGTGCATGTGGCGGCGCGCGGCCATCGCGTATTTGGCGATCAGCGTGTGGCCGTACGGGACTTCGAACTGCAGGGGACCGCGCGCGCCGAACGACAGGTTGCCCGTGCGGCGGCCCGCCTTGATGTCCGCGCGGGCCGTGGATCCGTAGACGAGAAGGACCGCGTTGGCGTGCCCGGCGGCGATCGCGTCCGCCGCGTGGGCCGCCATGACCTCCCAGGTGGAGCCGCCGACGGAGGTGGAGTCGACCCAGGTGGGCCGCAGGCCCAGGTACTCGGCCACCTCGACCGGCGCCAGCGTGCCGAGGCCCGCCGAGGCGATGCCGTCGACGACCGTGCGGTCCAGGCCCGAGTCGGCCAGGGCCCGGCGGGCGGCCTGGGCATGGAGTGCGTACGGCGTCGCCTCGTCCACCCGGCCGCAGTCGGAGAGGGACACGCCGACGACCGCCACCTTCCGCCGGGTACGGGTCCGGGTCCGAGTCATGAATCTGACGGTACATCAGATCTGGTGGACTTCGGCAGGGTGCGCGGGGCGTCGCACCTCTGTGCATCTGGCCGCCGCCGCTCTAACATGACGCGCCGTCAGATGCGAAGGAGTGTGCTGCCCATGGACGCCACCTTCACCGCGGAGCAGGAAGAGATCCGCCGCACCCTCCGTGAGCTCCTCCTCAAACGCTGTGGCCCCGAGGAGGTCAGGACCGCCGTGCGGACCGAGGGCGGATACGACCCCGCGCTCTGGGAGACGCTGGCACAGCAACTCGGGCTGCCCGGGCTTGCGTTCCCCGAGGCGTACGGAGGAGTCGGCTGCTCCGTCACCGAACTCGCCCTCGCCAGTGAGGAGTTGGGGCGGAGCCTCGCCCCCTCGCCGCTGCTCGCCACGGCCGTGCTCGGCGCGCCCCTGCTGCTGGCCCTCGGGAGCGAGGATCAGCGGGCCGCGCTGCTGCCCCGTATCGCCTCCGGCGAGCTCACCGCCGCGCTCGCGGTGCCGGGCGCGAGCCTGACCACCGCCCTCGGCCTGACCGGCGACAACCGCGGTGACTGGGCGGGCGGCGGACGCGCGGGAGGCGTACAGGCGCGGCGGACCGACGGCGGGTGGCGGCTGTACGGGCAGGCCGACCAGGTGCTCGACGGCCACAGCGCGGGCCTGCTGCTCGTGGCCGCGCACACCGGAGGCTTCGCCCGCTCGCGGACTCTCCTCTTTCTTGTGCGGGATTCTCTCGGCCGGGACGGTTCCGGGGGGAATGCGGGGGTGACCCGCGTACGGCTCACCTCCCTCGACGAGACCCGGTCGCAGGCGCGGATCCAACTGCGGGACGTGGAAGCCGAGTTGCTGGGCGAGGAGGACGAGTCCTCGGACGTGGCCGAGGCGCTCGCCTCGGTCGGTGACTCGGCCGCCGCCGTCCTCGCCGCGGAGGCCGTCGGCGCCGCCGACCGCGTACTGGAGCGGACCGTCGAATACGTCAAGCAGCGCGAGCAGTTCGGGCGCGCGATCGGGTCCTTCCAGGCCGTGAAGCACCGGCTCGCCGACCTCTACGTACAGGTGCAGGCGGCACGTTCGGCGGCGTACTACGCGGCCTGGGCGACGGGCGCCGGGGAGGAACGCGTGGGCGGGCTCGCGCTGGCCCAGGCTCTGGAGGCGCTGCGGATCACCTCCTCCGAGGCCGTGCAGTTGCACGGCGGCATCGGGTTCACCTGGGAGCACGAGGCGCATCTGTACTTCAAGCGGGCGGCCGGCGACGAGCTGCTCTTCGGGCCGGTGCACCGGTTGCGGGAGCACGCGGCGGACGCGGCCCGGCTGTTCGGCGGCGGAGAGGTGGCGGTCTGATGGGCGCCGGAGTAGGGGTTCGGATCGTGCAGAGGGTGTCCTCGACCCGTGGATTCGCGAAGGTCGCGCCCCATCTCATCCCCGCGATGGACCGTGCCGTCCACCGGCTCACCCGCGGAAAGGTCCTGCTCAGCGCCCAGATGCTGCCCGGCGTCATCCTCACCGCGCGCGGCGCGAAGAGCGGACTGCCCAGGCGTACGCCGCTGGCCTGCATGCCGGAGGGAGGGAAGGGGAGGGAGGGCGCGAGCTGGATCCTCATCGGCTCCAACTTCGGGCGTACGGACCATCCGGCCTGGACCGCCAACCTCCTCGCCCATCCCGACGCCGAGGTCAGCTGGAAGGGCCGGGACATCCCGGTCACCGCGCAGCTTCTGCGGGGCGAGGAGCGGGACACGGTCTGGAAGGCGCTGCTGGAGTTCTGGCCGCCGTACGCGACGTACCAGGCGCGGGTGGAGCGGGAGATCCGGCTGTTCCGGATCGTCCGGCGGGAGGCACCCGGGAGTTCCGGGAGTTCCGGGAGTTCCGGGAGTTCGGGGAGTTCGGGGAGTTCCGAGACTTCAGGGGGTTCCGGGAGCGCGACAGGCGGCAGCCCACCTGAGTGAACTGCCGCCTGCGTGACAGGACTTGTGCCTGGAAGACCCGGCGTCCGGCGCGGGGTGCGGCGGACTACTTGGTCGGCTTCTTGCCGGTCACACCCAGATGCACCAACAGGGCGAGGTTCGGCTTCAGTTCGGCCTGCTTCACGCCCCAGGACTGGAAGCCCTTCTGGTGCGAGGCCACCGCCGCGAGCATCGCGACGAGGGAACCCGCCATCGCGGCCGGGCTGACGTCCTTGTCGACCTTGCCCTTCGCCTGAAGCTCCTTGACCGTGTCCGTGAGGGAGTTGTTCACGGAGTTCAGGATCTTCATACGGATCTTGTAGAAACGTTTGTCGCCCTCGGCGGCGCCCAGGTCGACCACGCGGAGGATGGCGTCGTTTTTGCGCCAGAACTCCAGGAAGCCGTCGACGAGTTCCTGCGCTGTCTGCCAGCCGGCCTTGCCGACCCAGGAGCGCCCTTCGAGGAGTTCGGTCAACCCGGCGCCCTCCGCCGCCATTTGCTCTGCAATCTCCAGGACGGCGCCCTCGACGTCCGGGAAGTACTGATAGAAGGTCGCCGGTGAAGTGCCCGCCTTCCGGGCGACGTCGATGACTTTGACGTCGCGGTAGGGCGAGGAGCTGAGCATCTCGCTGAGGCAGTCGAGCAGCTTCTGCCGCGTCGCCTGCCCGCGCCGACCGGCCACACGGCCGTCGACGGTACGCACTTGTCCTGTCATGCCGTCAGCTTACCGAGGGGTGATCGGAGCGCGATTCGGCCGACTGCAAATGGGGTGCGCGGGCCTTCGGAGAGGGTGCGGAGGAGGGGTGCCGCTCGCTCTGCGGGATGCGTGAAAGGCCGTTAGCTTGGCCGCATGGCTGGATCTGAAGGCTCTGCCGCTTTCGCCGAGGGCGTCCCCTGCTGGATCGACGCCCAGCTGCCGGACGTCGAGGCGGGCAAGCGCTTCTACGGCGAGCTGTTCGGGTGGACCTTCGAGCCCTTCGACAAGACGGAGGAGCCGACCGGGCCCTCCTCGGGCTCCCTGGGAACCCCGGGCTCCCTGGAGCCCCCGGCCCCCGCGGCCTACGCGGGCCCCGGCCCGTACGCCGGCTCCGTACTTGCGCACCTCGACGGCGAGCCCGTGGCGGCCCTCGTGCCGAAGCGGGACGGCCGGATGCCCACCGTGTGGACGGTGTACTTCGCCACCCCGGACGCCGAGGACCTGGCCGACCGGATCCGGGAGGCGGGCGGCCAGGTGATCACGGCACCGGTGCCGGTGGGCCCGTACGGCTCGATGGCGCTCGCCGCCGACCCCGAGAGCGCGGTCTTCGGGCTCTGGGAGGGCGGCACGCACCCCGGCTTCGGCAAGCGGCACGGGCCCGGCTCCTTCAGCTGGGTCGAGCTGTACGCCCGTGACACGGCCGTCGCCGACTCCTTCTACGCCGGTCTCTTCCACGACGCCCTCTTCGGCCCCGGCACCACCCGCGACTTCGGCCGAGTCCTCGTCACCGAGGCCTTCCCGGCCGAGATGCCGCCCCACTTCCTCGTCCACTTCGGGGTGGACGACTGCGAGGCCCTCCTCGGGACGGTCGTGCGGCTCGGCGGACGGGTCCAGGCGCCGCCCTTCGACGCCTCGTACGGGCGCGTGGCCGTCGTCACGGACAACCAGGGGGCGTCCTTTGCCCTGCTGCAAACTTGAAATTCGCGGTGCTTCAGTACTGAAGGGCGTACGAACGGTGTGCGCAAAGCTGCGAAAGGCATCGAAAAACACCGGGCGGCGTTGAAAAGCAAGGCAAGCTCGGGTCTTTTGTCATGAGACGCGCTGAGACATCCCGATTCGGGCCCGGGTTCGCAACCGGAGCCGCGGCCAGGAAGAATCGGGGTGCGTGCCGCCGGAGAGGCTCGGTGGTGAGACGCTGCGCAGTGGCTGAAGCTGCGGATGGAACGGTGGCTGGAAGCGCGGCCGCGTACGGGGAGGTGGCAGGCAAGTGGTGGATCAGCTGACACAGCACGATCCGCGGCGGATCGGGCCGTTCGAGGTGCTGGGACGGCTGGGAGCCGGCGGCATGGGGCTGGTCTATCTCGCGCGCTCGGCCTCGGGCCGGCGGGTGGCGATCAAGACGGTCAGGACGGAGCTCGCCGAGGACCAGCTGTTCCGGGTCCGCTTCTCGCGCGAGGTGGAGGCGGCCCGTGCCGTCTCCGGCTTCTACACGGCCGCCGTGGTCGACGCCGACGCACGCGCCGCCGTGCCCTGGCTGGCCACCGCCTATGTGCCCGCGCCCTCCCTCGAAGAGATAGTGACCGAGTGCGGGCCGCTGCCGGCCCAGGCGGTCCGCTGGCTCGCGGCGGGTGTCGCGGAGGCCCTGCAGTCCATCCACGGGGCCGGTCTCGTCCACCGCGACCTGAAACCGTCGAACGTCCTCGTCGTGGAGGACGGACCGCGCGTCATCGACTTCGGTATCGCCTCCGGGGTGTCGAACACACGTCTGACGATGACCAACGTCGCCGTCGGCACCCCCGCCTACATGTCGCCCGAGCAGGCGAAGGACTCCCGCAGCGTGACCGGTGCGAGCGACGTCTTCTCGCTCGGCTCGATGCTCGTCTTCGCCGCCACCGGCCACGCGCCCTTCCACGGCGCGAACCCCGTCGAGACCGTCTTCATGCTCCTGCGGGAGGGCCCGGACCTCGAAGGCCTCCCGGACGAGCTGCGCCCGCTCATCGAGTCCTGTATGCAGATGGAGGCGACGGGCCGCCCCAACCCGGCCGACCTCCAGGCCCAGCTCGCACCCCACCTCTTCGGCTCCGGCTCCGACGACAGCGGTACGGCGTCCGCGTGGCTGCCCGAGCGGGCCGTGGGCCTGATCGAGCAGCGCCGCGGTGGCCGCCCGGCGGCCAAGCCGTCCTCCGGCCGCAGCGGCGGACGTGGCGCCCCCGTGGTGCCGCCCCCGCCGCCCCACGACCCGCCTCCCGTCCCGGTCGGCGCCGGTACGGGCCGGCACGGCGGCGCGCCCGACACCGGGCCCGTACGCCTCGCGGGCGCCCAGGTGCCGATCGGCCCGGGCCCGCGGGTCGCCGACGCCCGCGCCGCCGCCGTGAAGGCACCTCCTCCCGAAGCCGGCCTCGCCGCCTCCTGGTCCCGGCCGCGCCCCGGCGTGAACGGCGCCGACCTCCCCGGCGCCGGGCCCGTCCCGGTACCCGCGCCCGCCCCCGGCCCCGACTCCGCCACCTCCTGGCGGCCGTGGCGCTTCCGTATGTCGAACGACGTGTGGGGCACTCCCGCCGTCGCCGGCGACCTCGTCTACGTCACCTCCTTCGAGGTGCACGCCCTGGACGTGGCCACCGGGCGGCGCCGCTTCAAGACCCGGGACGTCGCCTGGTCGATGGCGGTCGCCGGCGGTCGCGTCCACGCCTCCGACGGCCCCACCCTCTTCGCCCTGGACGCCCGCGAGGGCACCGACCTGTGGCGGCTACCGACCGACGCCTGGGTGTATTCCCTCAAGGCCGACCGCGGCACGGTCGTCACCGGCACCCGCGGCGGCGGCGTACAGGCCTGGGAGGCCGCCAACGGCCAGAAGCTCTGGGAGATCACCGGCGCCCAGACCGACTTCGAGTCGCCCGAGGCCGGACCGGCCATCCACGACGGCACGGTCTACGTCTGGAAGGACGCCCGGCTGCGCGCCCTGGAGGCCCGCACCGGCGAGGAGCGCTGGTCGTACCCCATCGGCGACGCGGCCTCCTGCGGCGGCGTCCCCGTCCGCATCACCCAGGCCGACGACGGATACGTGTACGTGTCCGCCGGCACGCGGGTGCTCGCCATCGACGTCGCCGGCGGGCATGTCCGCTGGCACTTCGAGGCGCCCGCCGTCTTCCTCAGCCCGCCGACCTTCGCGCCGGGGCCCGCCGTCACGGGCGGCGGGATCTACCTCGCCGACTACCTCGGCACGGTGTACGCCCTGGACGCCACCGACGGACGCGACCGGTGGCGGATCGCCACGGAGTCCCGGTCCTCCCTCGATCCCGTGCTCGTCTCCGCGGGGCACGTCCACGTGGGGTCCGGCAAGGGGCTCTACACGCTCGACGCCGTCACCGGTACGCCCAAGTGGCGCTTCCAGGCGGGGGGCGACGTCGTGGGCGCGCCCGCCGTCGCCGACGGGCGGATCCACTTCGGGTCCACCGACCACCTCCTCTACACGCTCAAGGCCGACGACGGCCGGCTGCGGTGGAAGCTTGCGACCGGTGGGGAGATCACCGGGGCGCCCGTCGTGAAGGACGGGGTGGTGTACGCGTGCAGCAAGGACCGGTGCGTGTACGCGCTCGACGCGGAGAAGGGAACGGGGACTGCCCGCGCCTGATGGTGCGGGTGGGTCTTGGCTGGGTGCGCGGTTCCTCGCGCCCCTAAAGGCAAAAAGCCAGGGGCGTAGCCCCGTTTTTTAGGGGCGCGAGGAACCGCGCACCCAGCCCTCACCCACCCGCACCATCCTTCCGCCCTGTGGTCGCGCTCAGCGGTAGTCCGTCGCCGGGCCGTCGAGCGTCGGTACCGCCGGATCCGGCGGGGGTACGTACACGGGCTCCGCCCGGACCCCCCGCCCCCGCAGGACCACGGACGCCAGCAGCAGGACCAGCCCACCGCCGAAGGCGAGCCCCGTGCCGGGGCCCAGGCCGTAGGACGGGGCGCCGGAGATGACGAGGCTGCCCGCGGCCTGCCCCACGCGGACCAGCCACAGGACGGTGAAGCCGAGGACGATCACGCCGGCCAGGGCCACCAGCAGTCGCGACCGGAGCAGCAGCCCGGCCAGCGTGACCAGCGCGGCGCCCACGAAGGGCAGGAAGAGCGAGGCGAAGAGCTCCGCGGGGACGTTCGTGACGCCGGTTGCGGAGAAGAGGTCGCCGAGGCGGTAGTGCCGGCCGTGACGGCCGTCGTACCAGGCACGGAAGGGGCTCCATACGGCGGCCGTCGCTCCGGCGAGAGCGAGGACGGACCCGAGCAGGTTGCGGACCATGCGCGGACCTCCGTTCCCGGGCTCTCGGTGCAGACGCTACGCCGGGTCCCCGACCCCCGCCACGCGACGGCCACGCTCAGTGACGACCGGGGCGGGCAGCGGCTCGGCGCGGGAGTCAGCGGGTCCGGAACTCCCCCCGGCGGCCGACGAACAATCCCGCCTGCACCTCGCTCGGGAGATTTCCCATCGACACGAGATGCGGCGCGTGCGCGAGCGCGGCCGTCCGCGTCGCCTCCTTCGCCGCCCACACCGCCCGTACGGTCCCCTGCACGGCCTCGGTCGGGTACGAGGCGATGACGTCCGCACACCGCACGGCGGCGGCCGGCGCCTCACCGGGCTCGGTGAGCTCGCTGACCAGCCCCACCTCGTACGCCCGCCGCGCGGAGACCCGCTCGGCCGTGCCCATCAGCGCCATCCGGGCGACCTCTCCGAACGGCATGCGCTGCGCCAGGAGGATCGACTCGTACGCGCTGACCATGCCGTACGTGGTGTGCGGATCGAAGAACGTGGCCGTCTCGTCGGCGATCACGAAGTCCGCCTCGCCGATCAGATAGAAGGCCCCGCCGCAGGCCATCCCGTTCACGGCCGCAATGACCGGCTTCCACAGATCGCACGCCTTCGGCCCGATCGCGACGAGTGGATCGTCCACCATGTAGGGGGAGTTGGGCTGCGGGACGTCGGCGCCACGGTCGAGCCCCGTACAGAAGGCCCGCCCGCCGGCGCCCGTGAGCACGATCGCCCGTACGGAGTCGTCGAACCTGAACTCCCGCCAGGCTGCGGTCAGTTCGGCGGCGGTGGTGAGGTCTATGGCGTTGAGCTTCTCGGGCCGGTCGAGGGTGACGACCGCGACGCCGGTGTCCTTGTCGGCGGAGATGCGCAGGGTCATGGCCGCTCCAGTACCCAGCGGGGCAGTGCGCTTCCGCCCTCGCTGCCCGCGCCCTCAGTGAACACCACCTGCACCCTTGCCCCGATCCGGATCCGCTCCTGGGCAACGGAGTTGAGCGCCGCCTCCGGCCCGCTGACGAGGTTCCCGACGAGCCGGATACGAGGGGCGTCCGCCAGCTCGACGACGATCACGTTGTACGGGGCCTGCGCCGCGTAGTCGGGCAGCAGCGGCGGATGCGGGACGACGTACGACCAGACGCGGCCCTTGCCGCTCATCCTGCGCCACTCGCTGTCGAAGGAGTGGCAGTGCGGGCAGCAGGGCCGGGGCGGGAAGCGGAGTTCGCCGCAGCCGGGCTCGGCGCAGGCCTGGACGCGCAGCTCGCCCCGGGCGGCGTACTCCCAGAAGGGGGCGCCGTCGTCGTCCACGACAGGTGTCAGCATGTCGGCCCTTCGGATACGTGGTTCGGCGGATGCTCGGTCGGTCGCTTCGTCCGGAGCACGGTCAGGTCCTCAGGAGCAGGGCGGACGTCGGTACGCCCTCACCCGCCGTGACCAGGCAGGTGGCCGCGCCCGGAACCTGCGCGGTACTGGTCCCCCGGAGCTGCTTCACGCCCTCGTTGATGAGGTTGAAGCCGTGGACGTATGCCTCCGAGAGGCCGCCGCCGCTCGTGTTCAGCGGCAGCCGTCCGCCGATCTCCAGGGCGCCGCCCTCGGTGAACGCGCCGCCCTCGCCCCGGCCGCAGAAGCCGTAGCCCTCAAGGGAGAGCGGTATGAGGGGGGTGAACGCGTCGTAGATCTGGGCGACGTCGACGTCCTCCGGGGTGAAGTCGGAGTGCTTCCACAGGTGTCGGGCCGCGGTCCAGGCCGGGCCGGTCAGCGGGTCGTCGTTCCAGTAGTTGACCATGCCGTGGTGCTGGGCGGGCAGGCCCTGGGCGGCGGAGTGGACGTACACGGGCCGTTGCCGGCAGTCGCGCGCCCGCTCGGCGGAGACGATGACACAGGCCAACGCGCCATCCGTCTCAAGGCAGTTGTCGAAGAGGCAGAGGGGCTCGCTGATCCACCGCGAGGTCATATACATGTCCCGGGTCAGCGGGCGTTCGTACATCATCGCGGCGGGGTTCTGGTTGGCCCGGTTGCGGCAGGCGAGGGCGACGTTGAAGAGGTGGTCGCGGGTCGCCCCGTACTCGTGCAGATAGCGGCGGGTGAGCATGGCTATCTCGTCGGCCGGGCGGAGGAGGCCGAAAGGCCGCGTCCACTGGGCGGGGGTGGGGAGTTGGACGGCCGTGTTCTTCCACGGGCGTGGGCCGCTGCCCCTCTTCCGTGAGCGCCAGGCGACCCCGACCGTCGCCTGCCCGGTGGCCACGGCGGCGGCCAGATGCGCGACGGTGGCGCACGAACCGCCGCCCCCGTACCCGACCTTGCTGAAGAAGGTGAGGTCGCCGAAGCCGACGGCCTTCGCCACCTCCACCTCGTCGGTCTCCTCCATGGTGTAGGAGGCGAGCGCGTCGACCTCGGCGGGGGAGATCCCGGCGTCGTCGAGGGCGGCGAGGATCGCCCGGCAGGCCAACGCCTTCTCGCTCTCGGGGAGTTGCTTGGCGAAGGGCGTCTGCCCGATCCCTACGACGGCCGTGGCGTCCTTGAGTCCTGCCCCTGTCATGGGCGCACCTCCACCGTGGTCCACGAATGCTGACAGGGCGTCAGGCTACAGCTAATCTGACGGGTAGTCAGCTAGTGGGTGTCGACCGTGGGGAGGCTCGTTGTGCGCGGTGACATGGAGTGGGGCACCATTCCGGGGCTGGTGCGGGGGGCGGCCGAGCGGTACGCCGACGTGGAGGCGGTCGTCGAGGGCCGCACGCGCGTCTCGTACGCGGAGTTGGGCGCCCGGGTGGAACGCGCGGCGGCGGCCTGCGTCGCGAACGGCGTCAACCCCGGTGACCGCGTGGCCATCTGGGCTCCCAACACCCTGGACTGGATCGTCTCCTCGCTGGGCGCGGTGTCGGCCGGCGCGGTCCTCGTCCCGCTCAACACCCGCTTCAAGGGCACGGAAGCGGCGTACATCCTCTCCCGGAGCCGGGCGAAGCTGCTGTTCGTGACGGGGACGTTCCTGGGGACGTCGTACGTGGCGTCGCTGCGGCGGGCGGCCGGGGACGGGCCGGGTTCAGCGGGGCAGGAGCCGGAGTCGGGGGCGGGTTCCGTGGGTCCGCTCGCCGGGCTTCCGCACCTGGAGCAGGTGGTGGTCCTGTCGGACGACGCCCCCGCCGACTTCCGCACCTGGAAGGACTTCCTGGCCGGCGGGGACGGCGTGGCGGCGGAGGACGTACGGGCCAGGGCCTCGGCGGTCGAGTCGTCCTCCCCCTCGGACATCGTCTACACCTCGGGCACGACGGGCCGCCCCAAAGGTGCGGTGATCACCCACGCGCAGACACTGCGGGCGTACGAGGTGTGGAGCGAACTCGCGGGCCTCCGCGAGGGCGACCGCTATCTGATCGTGAACCCCTTCTTCCACACCTTCGGCTACAAGGCCGGTGTGATCGCCTGTCTGATGCGGGGCGCGACGATGATCCCGCAGCCGGTGTTCAACGTGGACACGGTCCTCGCCAACGTGGCCTCGGAGCGGATCTCCGTCCTGCCGGGCCCGCCCACCCTCCACCAGTCGATACTGGACCACCCGGGCCGCGACGCGTACGACCTCTCGCCCCTCCGCCTGGTGGTGACGGGCGCGGCCGTGGTGCCGTTGCGCCTGGTGGAGAGGTTGCGGGAGGAACTCGGGGTGGGGACCGTTCTCACCGCCTACGGCCTTTCCGAGGCGAGCGGGATCGTCTCGATGTGCCGACGCGGGGACGAGCCCGGCGTGATCGCGTCGACGTCGGGTCGCGCGATCCCGGGCACGGAGGTGCGGGTGGTGGACGCGGCGGGCGTCTCCGTCGCTACCGGCGCCCAGGGCGAGGTCCTGGTCCGCGGCTTCAACGTCATGGGTGGCTACTACGAGGACGCCCGGGCCACCTCCGAGGTCCTCACCCCCGACGGCTGGCTCCGCACGGGCGACGTCGGGGTCCTGGACCTCGCGGGCAACCTCCGGATCACCGACCGGATCAAGGACATGTTCATCGTCGGCGGCTTCAACGCCTACCCGGCGGAGATAGAGCAACTCCTCGGCCTGCACCCGGATGTGGCCGACGTGGCGGTGATCGGCGTACCGGACGCGCGGCTCGGCGAGGTCGGCAGGGCGTACGTCGTCCGTCGGCCGGGAGCCGTGGCGACCGCGGACGATCTCATCGCCTGGGCCCGACGGGAGATGGCGAACTACAAGGTGCCCAGGACGGTCGAGTTCGTGGCCGAACTGCCGCGCAACGCCAGCGGGAAGGTCGTCAAGGGCGAGCTGCGGGTGCGCTGAGGGGCTGGTTCGGAAACGGGAGTACGGGCAGACGCNNGCGTCTGCCCGTACTCCCGTTCTTGTGGCGCCCCGGCCTATTCGCGGGCGGACAGCGCATGGGCGGGTGCTGTGCGCAGTGCCTGGCGGGTGGGGAGTTCGACCGTGATGAACGCGGTGCAGATCACGGTCAGCGCGACGGCGGGGAGCAGCCACACCGGGCCCGCGGGCCACGGCCGGTCCAGGAAGCCGATGCCGAGCAGCGCGAGGGGGATCGCGGACAGCAGCAGGCCGGTGGTGAGGGCGGCGGCCCCGATCACCGCGGCCTCGCGGCGCATCATCGCGAGGATCTGGCGCGGAGTGGTGCCGTTGAGGCGGAGTGTGGCGATCTCGCCCTGCCGCTGGGCGGTGGTGGCGACGAGCTTGTTGGCGATGCTGAGGAGGAGGTAGCCGAGGAGTACGACGATGAGGGCCAGGTTGATCCAGACCTCCGGCGGCGCGTCGCTCAGGCTGCTTCCCGATCCGGTGTCGGTGGGCTCGAGGGCCAGACCGGGGCGCGACGCGGCGAGTGCGGTGAGGGCCTGCTGTGCCGCGTCGGAGCCGTCGGTGCGGACGAGGACGCTCTGGTCGAGGCCCGCGGTGGTGTGGCCCGCGGCGAGGTCGTGGGAGAGGGCGAGCGGGCCGAAGCCGAGGGCGCGGTCGTAGACGGCGACGACCTTGGGGCTGACCCGGGTGCCGTCCCCGAGGACCAGGGTGATGCGGTCGCCGAGCCCCGAGCCGGGGGAGCGGGCGACCTCGGTGCTGACGGCGACCGTGTCGCCGGTGAGCTTGGCGAGGCTGCCGTCCCGTACGTCCAGGTCGAGGACGCCGGACGCGGCCGGGGTCAGGATCATCGCCGAGCCGGATTCGACGACCGGGTCACCGAACTGCTCGTACTCCCGGATCACGGTGGTGTCGCTGACCGGGGCCGCCGCTTCGACGCCCGAGGTCTTGGTGACGCCGGCGAGGGTGCCGGCGGGCAGGCCGCCGAGGCCCGGCGCGGTCAGGCGCTGCTGGGCGAGGGTGCCGGTGCGGGTGTCCTGCGCTGTGGCGCTCATGACGGTCGTCTGGGCCAGGGTGTAGGTCAGGACGAACACGACCGCCATGGCCAGGGCACTGACGACCCCGGAGAGGCGAAGGGCGTATCCGCGGATGTTGGACACCGCGAGCCAGGTCGGCGCCGAGACGCCGGGCCGCAGCCGTCGGCCCGCCGCGTCGCCGATGCCCCGGACCAGGGCGGGGCCCGACAGGGCCAGGCCGATCGCGCCGATGATCCCGGCCATGGAGGTGGCCGTCGCGCCGAGGACCGTACGGCTCAGCAGCGGTACGACCGACAGCGTGGTGGCGGCGACGATCAGCAGCAGTCCGAAGCGGGCGCGGATCTTCGACGGGGTGCGGGGTTCGCTGCGCGACTCGGCGACCGCCTCGGTGGCGGGCATGCGCGAGGTGCGCCACGCGGCGCTGCGGGCCGACACCTGCACGGCGAGGCCGAGGAGCAGGACGGTGGCGAGCGCGGGCAGCGGGCTGAACGTGAGCGGCAGGGCCTCCGGGATCACCCCGCGGTCGACGAGCATCCGCCGGAACTGCCCGGCCAGCAGATAGCCGAGGCCGACTCCGGGAACGACCGCCACGGCCGCGATGATCGAGGCCTGTCCGGCCGCAAGTCGCCTGATCTGCTTGGGAGTCGCGCCGACTGCGCGCATCAGGGCCAGATCGCGGCGCTGGCCGCCGATCGACACGGCGAGCGCGCTCGCCATCACGAACCCGATGATCAGCATGATGATCCCGCCGAGCGAACTGGCCAGCAGGATCAGCAGGGAGCGGGCGGCGCCCGCGCCGGGGGAGGCGATGTCGCCGCGTTCGGAGCCGGTGGAGACGATCACGTCGGCGGGGGTGCTGCCGGCCGTCTTCTTGCCGGTGTCCTTGATCTTCTCGCGGGCCGCGGCGGCCACCGAGGCCTCGGTGCCGGGCTCGGTGCGCAGGGCGATCAGGTCCACGGTCCCGGCGCGCTCTCCGTCGGCGCGGCCGGACAGCCGTACGGCCGTCGGGTCGGCGAAGAGGATTCCGGCGTCCGGCGCGTCGATCAGTGCCGTGACGCGGTAGGCGGCTGCGGCGCGGCCGGCGGCGACGACCTTGACGCTGTCGCCGACCCGGACTCCCGCGGTGGCGGCGGTCGCGCTGTCGAGGGCGACCTCGCCGGTGCCGGCCGGAGCGGATCCGTCGACCTTCGCGTCCACGAAGAGCTTCGTCGAGGACCAGCCGTGTCCGGCCGTCCGCGGGTCCTGGGTCGGTACGACCCGGCCGTCGGCGTCGACGAGGGCGGCGGGGAAGCCGATGTCGCCGACCGCCGCGGTGACGCCGGGCAGTTGGGCCAGCTCGTCGACCAGCTCGGCCGGGACCTTGCCGCGCTCCGGGAGGGCGATCGGCAGGTCGGGGCCCGAATCGAAGCTCTGTTGGGTGGAGACGACGACCTCCGCGCCCGCCAGCCGCCCGGCCGGCAGCTGGGAGCGGAACCCGGACTCGGCCATCACCCCGGTGCCGGTGATCAGCGCCGCTCCGCCGAGGACCGCGCACGCCACCGCCAGCAGGGCGGTGATCCGGTGTCCGGCCATCCGGACCGCGAGATGCAGCATGGTTCTAGACCTCTCCGAGCTTGACTAGACGGTCGGCCAGTTCGGGGGCGGTGGGCTGGTACAGGCGCTCGACCACCCGGCCGTCGGCCATCACCACCGCGTGGTGCGCCTGGGCGGCGGCGGCCGGGTCGTGGGTGACCATCACCACCGTCTGGCGCAGTTCGTCGACGAGTTCGCGCAGCAGGCCGAGCACCTCGTGGGCGCTGCGCAGATCCAGCGCTCCGGTCGGCTCGTCGGCGAACACGACGGCCGGCTTGGCGACCAACGCCCGTACGATCGCGGCCCGTTGCTGCTGGCCGCCGGAGAGCTCGGCGGGCCGGTGCGAGAGGCGGTCGCCGAGACCGACCCGGTCGACCAGCGCGCGCAGCCACTCCCGGTCGGGGGCCCGCCCCGCCAGACGCAGCGGCAGCGTGATGTTGTCGGCGATGCTGAGCGCGGGGACCAGGTTGTAGGACTGGAACACGAACCCGATGTGCTCGCGGCGCAGTTCGGTGCGGCGGGTCTCGTTCAGCCCGGCGATCTCCTGGCCGCCGATGCGGATGCTCCCCGAGGTCGGGGAGTCCAGTCCGGCGGCGCAGTGCATCAGCGTGCTCTTGCCGGAGCCCGAGGGCCCCATCACGGCGAGGAACGTGCCGTGCTCCACGGCCAGCGACACGTCGTCGAGGGCGTGGACGCCTCCCGCGTACGTCTTGCTGACGTTCTCCAGCACGATGGCGGGGGCGGTCCGGGTCGCCGCCGGGTGGGCGGCTCCCGCGTGGACGCCGCTCATCGCCGGCCCCGCAGGTGGCGGGTGACGAGCGCGGTCACGCACAGCGCGGTGACCGCGCCGCAGGCCAGGTGGACCTGGGTGGAGGCGGCGCCGTAGGAGGCCACCATGTTGCCGACGGTGCTGACGACCAGCACCAGCCACAGCGCCGTACGCACGATGTCGTTGCGGCTGACCGCGGTCTTCGTCTGGTCCGTGCTCTCGGTGCCGCTGGTGAGGCGGTAGGGGTCCGTGGTGGCCATCGCTGTCCCTCTTCGGATTCTTCGAACTCTCCGGACCCTCGGCGGGTCTCGCTGACGTCACCGAAACTACGGATCGGGACCCTGGGCGGCCGAGCCCGCCAGCAGCCCGAGTGGGGGTACAGCAGGCTGTACCTCTACGCTCCTCATCACCAGCGAACCGGCCGCCCGCACAGGGCTGTTGACGAGGGAGAGAGGTGGGGCGGATGTCGACCTCGACCCGGCACGGTGAGCCGGTCGACGTGGGGCGGCCCGGGATCAGGGCGAGCGCGATCCGGGCCGCCGAGGCCGCGGGCGCCGCGCTCGGCCAGCTCATCGGCGGCATCGGGACCGCGATGCTCGCGCTGGCCGTGCTGTTCTGGCTGGCCGTCGTCGCCGTGACGTCCGTCGTGGGCGTCGGACTGCTCATGGCCCCCGTCGCGCTGCGCGCCCTGCACTCCCTCGCCGAGCGTGAACGCCACCGGCTCGCCCGGTGGGGTCCCGAGATCATCGGGCCCGACCCGGCACCGACCCGGCTGCGGCTCGCACTCGTCGACCCGACCACCCGGCGGGAGCTGCGCTGGCTGGCCCGGCACGGCACGCTCGGGCTGCTGCTCGGCGTGATCGCGCTGCTGCTGCCGCTGATGGCCGTACGCGACGCGCTGTTCCCGCTGTACTGGCGCCTGATGCCGGAGGGTTCGACCAGTACGTCCGTTGGCCTCGGCCATGCCCAGGGCTGGGCCGACGCCCTGGGCGTGACTCTGCTGGGGCTCGGCTGGATCGCGATCATCCTGGGCCTCAGCCCCGCGATGGCACGGCTCCAGGCGCGCCCGGGACGCCTTCTCCTCGCGGCCGGACCCGACACCGACCTGTCCCTGCGGGTCGCGGAACTCACCGCCACCCGGGCCGCCGCCCTGGACGCCCACGCCACCGAACTGCGGCGCATCGAGCGGTCGTTGCACGACGGCACCCAGAACCGGCTCGTCACCGTCACCGTGCTGCTCGGCGCGGCCCGGCGGATGGTGGCCCGCGATCCGGCGGGCGCCGACGAACTCCTCGAACGGGCCCAGAGCGCCGCCGAGCAGGCCCTCGCCGAACTGCGCTCGGTCGCCCGGGGCATCCTGCCGCCCGTACTGGCCGACCGCGGCCTCGAAGGCGCGCTCACCGGACTGGCCGCGAGCTGCCCGGTGCCCTGCCGGATCGACGTCGAGGCGCCCGAGCGGTGCGCCGCCTCCGTGGAGGCCAGCGCGTACTTCGTGGTCGCCGAGACGCTGACCAACATCGCCAAGCACAGCGGGGCGAAGAGCGCCACCGTCACCGTCCGCAGCCGTGGCGGACGGCTGCGGCTGGACATCACCGACGACGGCCGCGGCGGCGCCGACGAGGCGGGCGGCTCCGGGCTCACCGGCATCCGCCGCCGCATCGCGGCCCACGACGGCACCCTCGACCTGGCCAGCCCGCCCGGCGGCCCGACGACTCTCAAGGTGGACATGCCATGCGGATTGTGATCGCCGAGGACGACCCGTTGCTGCGGGAGGGACTCGCGCTGCTGCTGCGCGCCGAGGGCCTCGACGTGGTGGCCACCGCCGGAACCGCCGACGGCGTCCTCGACGCCATCGACACCCACAAGCCCGACGTCGCCATCCTCGACGTACGGATGCCGCCGACGCACACCGACGAGGGGATCGTCGCCGCCGTCGAGGCCCGGCGGCGCAGGCCCGATCTGGCGGTCCTCGTCCTGTCGGCGTACGTCGAGCAGTCCTTCGCCACGGATCTGCTCGCCGGCGGGGTCACCGGGCTCGGCTACATGCTCAAGGAACGGGTCGGCCGGGTCGAGGAGTTCCTCGACGCGCTCAACCGGGTGGCCGCCGGGGGCACGGCCATCGACCCGGAGGTCGTCGCGCAGCTCTTCACCCGCAGCCGCCAGGACACCCGCCTGGAACGGCTCAGCCCGCGCGAGCGCGACGTGCTCGGGCTGATGGCCGAGGGTCTGGGCAACGGGGCGATAGCCGAACGGCTCGTCGTCACGGACGGCGCCGTCCACAAGCACATCCGCAGCATCTTCGCCAAGCTCGACCTGTCGCCCGCCGACCAGGTGGACCGGCGGGTCGCGGCGGTCCTGCGGTACCTGGACGACGCGCGGCGCCGGACCTGACGTACTGTCACCTGCCGCTGATCCCGGGAGAGTTGGCCGAGGTCAGGGCGGGTGGGGTACAGCAGGCGCTACCCGCACAGTGGGGTGGACACCCGCTCCGAACGGCCAGGCTGCCGGATCGTGACGGGGGGCCGGAATTCCTAGGTTGGTGATCACACCGCAACGGCGGTACGACGACCGACCCGCAAGGAGCCCGCCCGCATGAAGACGAAGCTCACCTCCCGCATTGTGGCCACGACGCTGGTGACCGCCCTGGCCGGTATCGGACTGACCCTGCCCGCGGCGGGCGCGACGGGGCAGGCGGCGAAGCCGACGCACGACAGGACGCACAGCAAGACGCACAGTAAGAGTCTTCAGGCTGACGTGGACGCGATCCTGAAGACCGGGACCGTCGGTGTCCTGGCCCAGTCGACGGGTCCGCGGGGCTCCCGGTACGCCACCGCGGGGGTCGCCGACAAGGCCACCGGCGCCGCCGCCCGCTCCGGCGACCGGTTCCGGATCGCCAGCGCCAGCAAGACGTTCGTCGCCACGGTGGTACTCCAACTCGTGGGCGAGGGGCGGCTGTCGCTCGACGACACGGTCGACCACTGGCTGCCGGGAGTGGTGTCGGGCAACGGCAACGACGGCAGCCGGATCACCGTGCGGCAGCTGCTCCAGCACACCAGCGGACTGTTCAACTACACCGCGGACCTCCCGGTGCTGGCCGGCGTGGACGAGTACCAGGCGGGCCGCTACACCACCTGGACTCCGGAGCAGTTGGTCGGCATAGCGACGGGGCACGCCCCGGACTTCGAGCCCGGCGCCAAGTGGGCGTACTCCAACACCAATTACATCCTCGCCGGAATGATCATCCAGAAGGTCACCGGGCACAGTTGGGAGCAGCAGGTCACCAAGCGCATCATCCGCCCGCTGGGCCTGCGCGACACCTCCGCCCCGACGACGGACTCCCGGATCCCCGGCCGCCACCTGCACGGCTACTCCGACTTCGGGAAGACCGGGCCGACGATCGACACCACCGCGTTCAACCCGTCCGCGGCCGGTGCGGCCGGCGCGATGATCGGTACGACGGCCGACCTGACCCGCTTCTACCAGGCGCTGCTGGGCGGCAAGTTGCTGCGCCCGGCACAGCTCGCGGAGATGAAGACGACCGTACGGGCCGCCGACCTGGACCCCGTGTGGCCCGGCGCGCGCTACGGCCTGGGCCTGCTGCAGGTCCCGCTGACCTGCGGCGGCTCCTACTACAGCCACGCGGGCGACTTCCCCGGCTACACCACCCGCAACGGCGTCAGCCCGGACGGCCGCCGCGTCGTGGTCCTGCACGCGACCGGCGACGGCGCCTCCGACCTCTCCACCGAGCAGGCCCAGAACGACCTGATCGACGGCGAACTCTGCGCCTGAGACCGGGTTGCCCGGCCGCGACGGCCCTCCCTCCGGGGCTGTCGCGGCCGGTCCCTGCCGGGAAGAAGAGCCGGCCATCTGACATGCCGATGGGGCCGAGCCGTCCGGCTCGGCCCCATCGGGGTGGCAATGCGTCAGGGCATGGGGTTGTCCGGCGGAGTGACGGGCATGGGGTTGTCCAGCGGGGCGACGGGCATCGGGTTGTCCAGCGGCGCGACGGGCATCGGGTTGTCGGCCAGGGCCGGGCTCGCGGCTGCGGCGGTTACGCCGAGCATCAGGGCGATCGTGGCGAGGGTCTTCTTGGTGCGGGTCATCTCGGCTCCTGTGGGGGAGGGGACTTCCGAACAACAAGTGACGCTAGCGGTACAAGGGGCGATTGTTCGATGGGTTCGAACGGTTCGCGCCATGGATTGGCCCGAACCGGCGCCGGACAGACCTCGGCCGCGGTGGCTCCCCCTCCGCGCCACCGCGGCCGATCCCCGTTGGGATGGAAGGCTCTACTTGTTGTCCAGGCCCAGCGCGGGCGGAGCCGGCGCGTGGCTGTCCAGCGTGGTGATCGTCTCCTTGGGCGGCGCGGGCGCGTGGCTGTCCATGGTGGTGACGGTGTCCTCACCGGGCGCGGGCGCGTGGCTGTCGTCCGGAGTGACGACGACGTCCTTGTTCGGCGGCGCGGGCGCGTGGCTGTCCTGGGTGGTGATGTCCTCGTTCTTCTCGGCATCGCTCATGGTTGAGAACTCCCATGGAATTGAAGGTTTTCGGAAGAGAACGCCCGCTCGGCAACTCCCCCGAGGGTCGCCGAGCGGGCGTTCCGGGGCCGCTCACGATATCTGTGAGGCCCATGCCGATCCGTCTGCCCCCCGACGCGACGGGTCGATGAACCGAAGACTGGCACCTGCCCATAAACGTTCGATGAACGCCGCTCATTGCCAGGTCAGGCCGCTGCGACGGGCGTAAGAAGGCCACGCAGCTCGGCGGCCTCGGGTGCCCCTGCCTCCTGGTGGATGGTGAGCGCCTCGTTCCAGCAGGCCCGCGCGCGGTCCGCCTGTCCGAGGCCGTCGAGTGACCTGCCGAGGAGCGTCAGTACGTTCGCGCGCATCCAGTCGCCGCCGATACAACCCGTGCTGAGAGCCTGCTCGGCGTGCTGTGCGGCCTGGGCCGGCCTGCGCGCCGCGAGGTGCACCTGGGCAATGCGGAAGTGGGTGGTCCCTTCCCACAGGCGCTGCCGGTTCTCGACGAAGATCTTGAGTGCTTCGGCCAGCTGCTCCAAGGCCTCGGTTCGGCGTCCAGCGTGGCCGAAGGCGATCCCGAGGGCGTATCTTGCGTTGGCGAGCCGGACGGTCAGCCCCAACTCGTCGTAGATAGAGATGCCTTGCTGGACGAGTTCAATGCCCGCGGCCGTACGGTCCATCGAGACAAGCACCCGTGAGAGATTGCACAGGGCGCTTGCTTCACCCGGGCGGTTGCCGTCGGCACGGAAGGCGTCGATCGCGTTGAGGAGATGGGCTTCGCCGGCCGCGTGCTCGTTCTTGCAGATGGCAATGATGCCCAGCTCATTGGGTGCGTTGCCGCTGGTCCACGGGTCGTTGGCGGCCTGGCCGAGTGCGGTGGCCTGCTCGGCTTCTTCGGCCGCTTCGTCGAAACGGCCCGCCGTGCTGAGTACCTGGGTGAGCGTGACCCGGGCACGCCCCGCGGCATGGGAGTCTCCCAGAGCGTCCGCGGCATCCCGTGCGGCCCTCGTCGCGACTTCATAGGTCAACGAACTGGCACCGGACTCCGTCAAGTCCTTCGCGGCCAGGAGGAGGTCAACGCCCCGCCGCAATGTCTCCGCTCCCAACGACTGCTGCACACAGGCCAAGATGGAAGCCGCCTCCGAATGCAGCCAATCCAGCGCTTTCCCGTCGTCGTTGAACTCCTGACCCGCCTGATGGGTCACCTCGAGGTGATCCACGGTGCGGTCGCCGGGCCGTTCTATCGCGTACACGCGGGCCGCCGTGGCCAGATAGAAGTCCAGCAACCGCGACATCGCCGCCGCCCGCTCGCCCGGTGGCTGTTCGTCTCTCTCGGCGCACGCACGCGCGTAGAGCCGGACCAGGTCGTGGTAGCGGTAGCGGCCGGGCGCGGCCGACTCCAGGAGTGAGGTGTCGACGAGGGATTCCAGCAGGTCCTCGGTCTCGTCGACCGGAAGGTCCAGCGCTGCCGCGGCCGCGGCCAGCGAGATGTCCGGGCCGTCCGCCAGCCCGAGCAGCCGGAACGCGCGGGCCTGGGCGGGCTCCAGTTGCCCGTAGCCGAGCTCGAAGGTCGCCTTCACGGCCAGGTCGCCCGCCTGGAGTTCGTCCAGCCGGCGTCGTTCGTCGGCGAGCTTCGCCGCGAGGACCGAGACCGTCCAGGTACGCCGGGCCGCCAGGCGGGAGGCGGCGATCCTGATCGCCAGCGGCAGGAATCCGCACGCCGCCACCACGTCCAGCGCCGACTCGCGTTCCGAGGCCACCCGCTCCTCGCCCACGATCTTGGTGAAGAGCTGGAGCGCCTCCTCCGGCGACATGACGTCCAGGTCGACGAGATGGGCCCCGGCCAGGTCGACCATCCGCACCCGCGACGTCACCAGCGCCGCGCACCCTTCCATGCCGGGCAGCAGGGGGCGTACCTGGGCCGCGTCCCGGGCGTTGTCCAGCAGCACCAGGACCCGGCGGCCGTCCAGGGTGGAGCGGTAGAGGGCCGCCCGCTCCTCCAGGGAGTCCGGTATCGCCGCGTCGGCGGTGCCCAGGGCGCGCAGGAAGGAGCCGAGGACCGTCTCGGGCGCGACCGCCCGCGCGCCCGCTCCTTGCAGGTCCACGTAGAGCTGTCCGTCCGGGAAGGCGTTCCGCGCCCGGTGTGCGACATGGACGGCCAGCGTCGTCTTGCCCACGCCGCCGATGCCCGCCAGCGCCGACACCGCCATCACCCGGCCCTCGGACGCCGACGCCGCCGCCAGCACATCGCTCAGCTCGGACACGAAGGACGTCCGGCCGGTGAAGTCCGAGACACTGGCGGGGAGTTGGGCCGGGCGCACCGGGCCGGCAGCGGTCTCGGTCGCCAGCGGGGCCGAGGGCTCCGCGAGGCCCGGGTCCGCCTGGAGGATGCGCTGCTGGAGTTCCTGCAGACCGGGCCGCGGGTCCACGCCCAGCTCGTCCGCCAGCAGCCGCCGGGTGTCCGCGTAGGCGGCAAGTGCCTCCGCCTGCCGACCTGAGCGGTACAGCGCCAGCATCAGCAGCTCGCGCAGCCGTTCCCGCAGGGGATGGGCGGCGGTGAGCGCGGTGAGTTCGGAGATCGCCTCCGCGTGGCAGCCCTGTTCCAGGTCCATGTCCAGCCGGGACTCGATGAGTTGGAGCCGCCACTCCTCCAGGCGGGCGCGCTGGGTCTCCGCGTACGGACCCGGGACACTCGCCAGGACCTCCCCGTCCCACAGGCTCAGCGCCTTGTTCAGCAGGGCGCGCGCATGGCACAGGTCGCCCGTCGTCTTCGCCTTCTCCGCGTCGGCCGCCAGCTCCTGGGCCAGTGCGAGGTCCAGCGAAGCGCCCACGCCGGACTCGTCGGTGAGCCGGACGGCGTACCCGCCCGACTCGCTGACCAGCACACCGGGGGAGAGGACCTTCCTCAACCGCGACGCATACGTCCGCACCGCCGCCAACGCCTGCGAAGGCGGCTCCTCCCCCCCACAACGCGTCGATCAGCTCGCCCGCCGTCGCCGTGCGCCCCTCGCGGAGCAGCAGGGCCGCCAGCAGGGCACGTTGTTGAGGGGACCCGGTGGGCAAGGAATCCGCCCCACGCCAGGCGCGCACCGGGCCGAGCACGCTGAAGCGGAGCGCCGCCGAACCATCGGGACGCCACTGCTCCGGTACTCGCGGTACACCGTCCATCGCTGCCCCCTGCCGAAACGTCATGACAACCAGGCCAGTTTGCCTTGTTCATGGCGGATGCGTCAGCCGTGGGAGATACCGATCACAGGCCGCCGTGCCGAGTCGCGCAAGCCCTCACAAGGCCCACACCCCCTCCCCGCAACCCCATGACGAGGTTCCCGCATTCCAGAGAGCCGCCGCACGATAGCTGACGGGCCGTCAGATCGGCGCTACCGTAAACCATATGGAGACCTTCCCGAAGATCATCTCGGTGGACGACCACACGGTGGAGCCCCCCAACGTCTGGCGGGACCGGCTCCCGTCGCAGTACCGGGACCGGGGCCCGCGCATCGTCCGCGCCCCGCTCAAGGAAATGACCTTCCTGGGCGGCAAGTTCGCCCCGGTCATGGGAAACCCCGGGGACGACGGCCCGATCGGCGACTGGTGGGTCTACGAGGACCTGCACCGCCCCCTCACCCGTCTCGACACCGCCGTCGGATACGACAGGGACGAGATCAAACTCGAAGTCATCACCTACGAGCAGATGCGCCCGGGGTCCTACGACGTCCCGCAGCGCCTGGCCGACATGGACGTCAACCACGTCCAGTCCGCCCTCTGCTTCCCCACCTTCCCCCGCTTCTGCGGCCAGACCTTCACCGAGGCCAAGGACCGGGAGCTGGGGCTCCTCTCGGTGCGCGCCTACAACGACTGGATGGTCGACGAGTGGTGCGGCCCCGATGCCGCGGGCCGCCTGATACCGCTCACCCTCATACCCCTGTGGGACGCGGAACTCGCCGCGCGGGAGGTGCGGCGCAACGCCGCCCGCGGGGTACGGGCCGTCGCCTTCTCCGAGATACCTCCGCACCTCGGACTGCCCTCCGTTCATACGGACGAGTGGGATCCGTTCCTCGCCGCCTGCGACGAGACCGGCACCGTCATCGCCATGCACATCGGGTCGAGCAGCCGGATGCCCTCCACCTCCGCCGACGCCCCGCCGGCCGTCGGCTCCACCATCACCTTCGCCAACTGCTGCTTCTCGATGGTCGACTGGCTGATGAGCGGCAAGTTCGAGCGCTTCCCGAACCTCAAGGTCATGTACGCGGAGGGCCAGATCGGCTGGATCCCGTACATCCTCGAACGCGCCGATGTGGTCTGGGAGGAGAACCGCGGCTGGGGCGGCGTCGCCGACAAGGTCCACCGGCCGCCGTCCGAACTCTTCACCGAGCACGTCTACGGCTGCTTCTTCGACGACGCCTTCGGGCTGAAGAACCTCGACGCCATCGGCGTGGGCAATGTGCTGTACGAGACCGACTACCCCCACTCCGACTCCACCTGGCCCAAGTCGCGGGAGGTCGGGGAGGCGCAGATGGGCCACCTGGACGCGGACGTCGTCGACCGGATCGTACGGCGCAACGCGATCGAGCTCCTGGGGCTGACCGAGGACGGCCTGTGGGCCGGACCGGGCGGTGCCCGTTGAGCGCCTCCCTCAGCAACACAGACCCCAGCAACACGTCCTTCACCTACGGGATCCAGCTTCCCGTCCAGTCCCAGAGCACCCTCTACGCGGAGGCGTGGGAGGCGGACGCGGGTCCCGGCGACCTCGTCGAGATCGCCCGCACCGCCGACCGCTCCGGCTTCGACTACATCGCGAGCTGCGACCACGTCGCCATCCCGCGCCGCCTCGCCTCCGCGATGAGCACGGTCTGGTACGACCCGGTCGCCACCCTCGGCTTCCTGGCCGGAGTCACCGAGCGCGTACGGCTGTTGAGCCATGTCGCGGTCGTCGGGCTGCGGCACCCGCTGCTCACCGCCAAGCAGTACGCGACCCTCGACCACCTGAGCGGAGGGCGCCTGATCCTCGGGGTCGGCGCCGGACACGTACAGGAGGAGTTCGAGGTGCTCGGGGTGGACTTCGAGCGGCGCGGGGCCGTGCTCGACGAGTGCGTCGACGCGCTGCGGGCCGCGCTCGGGCCCGATGAATTCCCCACCCACCACGGGAAGTTGTACGACTTCGAGGGGCTCGGGCAGCAGCCGAGGCCCGCGCAGGAACGGGTGCCCGTCTGGGTCGGCGGGTCCTCGCCCGCCGCCGTCCGGCGGGCCGCGGTCAGGGGCGACGGGTGGCTGCCGCAGGGGGACCCGCGGGAGCGGCTGCCCGAGCAGATCGCCCGGGTCCGACGGCTGAGGGAGGAGGCGGGGGTCGTCGAGCCCCTCGTCGTCGGCGCGATCACCGAGCCGCTGTACGTGGGGGAGCCGGGGTGGAGCGTGGGGCGTCGCACTCTCAGCGGGACCCCCGAGGCGCTCGCCGAGTCGCTGCGCGCGTACCGGGCGATGGGGGTGCACCAGATCCAGGTACGGTTCCGCAGCCGGAGCCGCACCGAACTCACCGACCAGATGGCCGCGTTCGGCGCCGAGGTCGCCCCGCTGTTCTAGACCGTTGTTGTAACCGCTGTTCCAGGCCGCTGTTGTAGGTCGCTCTGGGGAACCTGTCTGACAGCCAGACAGTTCTTTCTTGAAACTTCGAACAAAGTCCGCCCGTGCCGCGTATGTAAGGCCGCGTATGTAAGGACGTCATGGCCACGGCGGAAGGACACGCGAAGTGCGATCCCCCCAGCACGTCCGAACCTCCCAGCACAGCGACCGGCACACCGAGCAGCACAGCACCGAGCGCGTCGGCCCCACCGTTCCGGAATGCGTCACCGTGCCATTCGGTACCGCTGACCCGGTCAGTACCGCTGACCCAGTCAGTACCGCTGACCCGGTCAGCGCCAATGCCCCGGTCAGTACCACTGATCCAGTCGGCGCCACCGCTCCAGCGGTCCCCTCCCGCAAGCTGTTCGTCGCGCTCGCCTGTGCCGACGCCGACTGGCCGTACGAGGACTGGCCGGCCCCGGACGATCCGTACGTGGGCCGGGCGCTGCCCGTGTCCCCGCCCTACCGCGCGCTCCGGGAAAGCCCGTTGGAGGGCGCGGTGGACGTCGTCGTTCTCCGCTGCCAGGATCCGGCGGTCGCCTTCCCGGAACTGCTGAGGGCCATGGGCGCGATGAGTGCCCCGGTGGTCGTCGTCAGCCCCCGGCGGGACTGCGAGACGGTGGTCGAGGTGTTCCGGGGCGGCGCGGGCTATCTGGTCGACGGCGACTACTGCATCACCATGCTGTCCTCGGCGGTCATGGCCGCCGCGGTCGGCCACGCCTACCTCTCGCCCACCGCGTGCACCGCCCTGCGGGAGGCCGCCGCGCGGATGCCGCGCGGCGGGGAGGCGACGGAGCGGATGCGCTCGCTGCTCTCGCCCCGGGAGCGGGAGATCATGGAACTGCTCGCGACCGGCCTGGGCGCACAGGAGATCGGCGTGAGATTAGGGCTGAGCGAGAAGACCGTCCGCAACAACCTCAGCAACATCTACGCCAAGCTGGACGCCCGGGGGAGTACGGAAGCCGTCCTGAAGTGGCTGGGGGCGGCCCTCCCGATTCGCGTATGAGAACGAGCCGTTCGGGCGTGGGAACGGCTTGGATTCGTTGGTTCGTGTGTGGGATCGAGCCCTCCGTGTATCCGTACCGGGGGGCTCGATCCCGCTTTCACCCGTCTGTCGGGACCGGCTGCTATTACTGCGATACCTCCGACAGCGGGATTTCGACGTCGGTGACATTCGCGCCACCCTCACCGAATCCGGGTTCGGCGCGAACACTGCCCTCGCTGTTGATGATTCCGTCGGCCTGCGGTGTGCCGCACTGCACATTGCGCAGCCAGAGGCGGCCGTCGGGTGCTCCGCTGGCCAGAAGCTGCGGATAGAAGACGTGGACGGTGGCGGCTCCCTCGCTGGGCGAGAAGAACACCTTCTGGCCGTCCTGGGCCTCTTTGTAGGTGGCCCGCAGGAATCCGCTCACATCGGTGCGCTTGTGGGACCACATGAAGAAGGCGATGTGGTCCGCCTTCACCGTGTCGCTTCTGGTGAAGGAGAAGGAGGAGGTGGTGTCGTCGCGCTTGAGGTTGATTTCCGTGCTGCTGAACTTGCCGCCGATCTCGAAGATCGAGTTCCCGAGTTTCACGCCGCCGTCGACGACGGATCCGTCCCCCAGCTGGATGACCCTGGTCACGGCCGCTGATCCGCTGAATGTCTTCGTCGCGGTGGAGGTGATTCCGCAGTTGTCGGTCACGCTGGTGACCCGCTCGTTGGGGCCGAGACTGTTGACCTTGTTCTGGACGTCGACGAACTCGCAGTTCTCCAGTTTGTCCGAGTCCGTACGGCAGTCCGCGGCCACCTCGTCGGCGGTGGCGGCGCCCGCGCTGTACATCAGCGGGACGGCCAGCCCGAGGGCGGCGAGCGGCGCCAGGGCGACAACGATGCGCTTCTTCTTGCTCCGGTGGCTTCCGCCGCGGCCGGTGCGTGTCATGGTGTTTCTCCTGTACAGGGAGGGGGGAAGGCTTCCGAGGTGGTGCGCCGGGGTAGTGGGCCGGGGCGGTGCTCCGGGTGGTACTCGGAGTGGTCCGAGGTCCCGGTCCCGGCTCAGCAGTCGGTGAACACGGCCTTGGAGACGCCGTCCGCGAGTCCGGGCGCGCCCGCGGCCCCCGGCTGGATGAACGGCCCCTCGACGACCTCCTCCGCCTCGAAGTTCTGCTCGGGTGAGGGGTTCACGGCGAAGCTGCCCGGGTCGGCGTCGATGCGTACCTTCCACACGCCGGTCATGCGCTGCATCTTCGGCGTGAACGTCACGTGCATGACCTTGCCGACGGGGACTTCCCGCTGTTCCGACTCCGTGGCGGTGGCCGTCTTGATGGTCATGTCCATCGAGCTCTTGTGCTTCTGCCAGGCGCCGCTCAGGAATCCGAAGAGGCCGCCGCCGGCGCCCTGTTGTGTCTCGATGTACTTGCCCTCGCCCTGACCGATCGCCTGCGAGAACTCGGTGGTCACCTTGGACGGATCGGTGGCGTTCGGCTCGCAGTTCGGGAAATCGACCGTGACCTTTTCCGTGGGACCGTCGAAGGTCTCGAAGTTCGTCTCGACGAACTCGCAGTTGTCGGCCTGGAAACCGTCGGCGAAGGCGCCTCCGAAATCCTCGACCGACCGCTTTTCGCCGTTGACCACCGCGGACCTTTCGCACATCTGCATGATCTGCTCGGGCGTCTTCTCGTCGGCGGCGTTGGCCGACGGAAGCATCACGGTGGCGACAGCCGCACCGGTCACGAGTGAAGCCCCGATCGCCACGTACCGGACCTTCTTGTTCCTGAAGCGCCTCTTGGCCATGCCCAGCTCTCCTTGGGGTTTCCTTTGCCTTTTGATTGAGGATTATTGGGGTTCCGCGAGAGGGGCCGACAGAGTCAAATGTCCCTACTCGTCGGTCACTTGAGATCGCAAACGCAAGCACCCTCCCTTGGTCTGACGCATCGTCAGATCCAGCGGTACGCTGACCTCGGCCAATGCACCGCGAAGGGAGTCCACATGGGCAAGCTCGACGGACGTGTCGTCCTCGTCACAGGCGCCGCACGCGGCCAGGGGGAGCAGGAGGCCCGGCTGTTCAGGGAGGAAGGGGCCGACGTCGTGGTCGCCGACGTCCTGGACGGCCAGGGCGAGACCTTCGCCAAGGAGATAGGCGCGCTCTACGTCCACCTCGATGTGAGCCGGGAGGCCGACTGGGCGGCTGCGGTCGCCGCCGCGAAGGAGGCGTACGGGAAGATCGACGGGCTGGTGAACAACGCGGGCATCCTGCGCTTCAACTCCCTGGTCGACACGCCCCTCGACGAGTTCATGCAGGTCGTGCAGGTGAACCAGGTCGGCGTCTTCCTCGGCATCAAGATCCTGGCCCCCGAGATCGAGGCGGCCGGCGGCGGGACCATCGTCAACACCGCCTCGTACACCGGGGTGACCGGTATGGCGTACGTCGGCGCGTACAGCGCGACCAAGCACGCGATCGTCGGCCTCACGCGGGTGGCCGCGCTGGAACTGGCCCCCAAGGGCATCCGCGTCAACGCCGTCTGCCCGGGTGCCATCGACACCGCGATGAGCAACCCGGCCCTGCTCGATCCGGCGGCGGACGCCGAGGCGTCCTCGGCCGGCGTCGAACGGCTCTACCGCAAGCTCGTGCCGATGGGTCGGATCGGGAAGCCCGAGGAGGTCGCCCGGCTCGCCCTCTTCCTCTCCTCGGAGGACTCCTCGTACATCACCGGACAGCCGTTCGTGATCGACGGGGGCTGGCTGGCGGGCGTGAGCGTCATGTGACGGTCCATCAGGTATTGACGCCTCGCGGGCGCGGTGCAACAGTCGGCGGCAGATGGATCTGACGGTGCGTCAGGTTCGGCAGGATGACGGACAGGGGACGGTGAACCTCCTTGGAATTCGGGCTCTTTGTACAGGGATACGTGGGCAAGCGGGCCGAGACCGATCCGCTCGCGGAGCACAAGGCGCTGATGGAGGAGACCGAGTACGTCATCCAGGCGGACAAGTCCGGCTTCAAGTACGCGTGGGCGTCCGAGCACCACTTCCTGGAGGAGTACTCCCACCTCTCCGCCAACGACGTCTTCCTCGGCTATCTCGCGCACGCGACCGAGCGGATCCACCTCGGGTCGGGCATCTTCAACCCGCTCGCCCAGGTCAACCACCCCGTGAAGGTCGCCGAGAAGGTCGCCATGCTCGACCATCTCACCGAGAACCGCTTCGAGTTCGGCAGCGGACGCGGCGCCGGTTCGCACGAGATCCTCGGCTTCCTCCCCGGCATCACCGACATGAACTACACCAAGGAGATCTGGGAAGAGACCATCGCCGAGTTCCCCAAGATGTGGCTCCAGGACGAGTACGTCGGCTTCCAGGGCAAGCACTGGCAGCTCCCTCCGCGCAAGGTCCTGCCCAAGCCGTACGGGAAGTCGCACCCCGCGATGTGGTACGCCGCCGGGTCGCCGCCCTCGTACTCCATGGCCGCCCGCAAGGGGCTCGGAGTGCTCGGCTTCAGCGTGCAGAAGGTCTCCGACATGGAGTGGGTGCTTGAGCAGTACAAGACCGCGGTGGTGGAGGCGGAGCCGATCGGGGACTTCGTCAACGACAACGTGATGGTGACGACGACCGCGATCTGCGCGCCCACGCACGACGAGGCGATACGGATCGCCGTGGGCGGCGGGCTGCACTATCTGCCGTCGCTGGTGTTCAGGTACCACGACACGTTCCCCCGGCCCGAGGGGTTCCCCGTGTGGCCGGAGACGCTGCCCGAGTACAACGAGGAGTTCATCGAACTGCTCATCGCCGAGGAGCTGTTGATCTGCGGGGACCCGGACGAGGTGCTCACGCAGTGCAAGCGGTGGGAGCAGGCGGGGGCCGACCAATTGTCATTTGGCCTGCCGGTCGGGGTGCCCAAGGAGGAGACGCTTCAGACGATCAGGCTGATCGGGGAGCACGTGATTCCGAAGATCGATACGGATCCTGTGCATCGGACCAGCCGTTTCCGGCAGGCCGTGTGAGGGGTTCGTTCTCGGGTGCGGGTTCGTTGCGGCTGGGCGCGCAGTTCCCCGCGCCCCTGGGTAAGTGCGCCCCGCCGTAAGCCAGAAGGCTCAGGGAGAGAAGGGTTTCGTCGTGCTTGACCATCTGATCAAAGGCGTGACCGTTGTCGATGGGTCGGGTGGGCCCGCCTTTATCGCCGATGTGGGGATACGGGACGGGCGGATCGCCGTCATCGGTGACGTCACCGAACCGGCTCGTACGACGGAGGACGCTTCCGGGCTCGTACTGGCGCCGGGGTTCGTGGATCCCCACACCCACTACGACGCGCAGCTGTTCTGGGACCCGTATGCGACGCCCTCGCTCAACCACGGGGTGACGACGGTGGCCGGAGGCAACTGCGGATTCACCCTCGCCCCCTTGAATCCGGCGCGGCCCGAAGACGCCGACTACACACGGCGGATGATGTCCAAGGTCGAGGGGATGTCGCTGGTCGCGTTGGAGGAGGGGGCGCCGTGGAGCTGGAGTTCCTTCGGGGAGTATCTGGATGCCCTGGAGGGGCGGATCGCGGTCAACGCGGGCTTCATGGTGGGGCATTGCGCGCTCAGGCGGTATGTGATGGGCCCGGATGCCGTCGGAGGGCAGCCCTCGCCCGAGCAGTTGGAGGAGATGCTCGCTCTCTTCCATGACGCGATGGAGTCCGGTGCCTGGGGGCTGTCCACCACACAGTCCTCCACCCACTCCGACGGGGACGGCAAGCCCGTCGCCTCGCGGCACGCGAAGCCGGCCGAACTGCTCGCGCTCTCCCAGGCGGTGGGCGATCACGAGGGCACGCAGATCGAGGCCATCGTGGCGGGCTGTCTCGACCAGTTCAGCGACGACGAGATCGATCTGTTCGTGGAGATGAGCGCGGCGGCGGGCCGTCCGCTGAACTGGAACGTCCTGACGATCGACGCCGCCGTTCCCGAGCGCGTGCCGCGTCAGCTGGCGGCAAGCGAGCGGGCCCGTAAGGCCGGTGGGCGGATCGTGGCGCTCACGATGCCGATCCTCACGCCGATGAACATGTCGCTGGGGACCTTCTGCGCGCTGAACCTGATACCCGGGTGGGGCGAGGTGCTCGGCCTTCCCGTGCCCGAGCGGATCGCGAAGCTGCGGGACCCCGCGGTCCGTCGCGAGATGCTGCGGCGGGCCGACTCCAAGGAGGCGGGCGTCTTCCGGCGCCTCGCCGACTTCGGGCGGTACGTCATCGGCGACACCTACAGCGCGGAGAACGAGGGGCTCACCGGACGGGTCGTACGGGACATCGCGGCCGAGCGCGGCCAGGAGCCCTTCGAGTGCATCATCGAGATCTGCGCCAACGACGGTATGCGTACGGTCCTTTGGCCCATGCCGACCGACAACGACCCCGACTCGTGGTCGCTGCGGCAGGAGACGTGGCGGCACGAGGACGTGATGCTCGGCGGCTCGGACGCGGGCGCCCATCTGGACCGGATGTGCGGGGCGCCGTACACGACCCGCTTCATCGGGGACTGTCTGCGGGGCCGGAAGCTCACGACCCTTGAGCAGGCCGTGAAGATGCTCACGGACGACCCGGCGCGGCTCTTCGGACTGCGTGAGCGCGGACGGATCGTGGAGGGTTTCCATGCGGACCTCGTGCTCTTCGACCCGGACCGCATCGACGCCGGCAAGGCCACCCTGGTGCACGACCTGCCGGGAGACAGCCCGCGCCTCGACTCGAAGGCGATCGGCATAACGGCCGTGTGGGTCAACGGAGTCGAGGCGATACGGGGTGACGTGGTGTCCGGGGCCGTTCCGGGCAAGGTCCTGCGATCGGGCCGGGACACGCGAACGGTGAGCACGAAGTGACGCGACGACGACGTTGGCCACGGTGACGGCGGGTGTTGGGGGACAGGTGACGGACGGGCAGCGGCTGTTCATCGGGGGCTCGTGGGTGGAGCCGGACGGCGGCCACTACGAGGTGATCGACCCGGCGACCGAGGATGTCGTCGGGCCGGCTCCGGAGGCCTCGCGGGATCAGGTGCACGAGGCCGCCGCCGCGGCTCGCGAGGCCTTCCGGTCATGGTCGCGCACGACGCCCGAGGAACGGGCCGCGGTCCTGCACCGGGCGGCCGAGGAGATCCGGCGCAACCTCGTCCCGTACGCCGAACTGGCCCAGGCCGAGACCGGCGCCACGACCGGCACCGCGCGCGGGATGCAGGTGGGTGTCGGGGCGGCCCGTTTCCAGCGGTACGCGCGCGTGGAGCCCGCCGAGGAGCCGTTGCCGCCGCAGATCAACGAGGCGGGCCCGTTCGGCAAGGCTGCGGTGATGGGCGCCCTCGCCGTGCGCCAGCCCGTCGGCGTGGTCACCTGCATCACCTCGTACAACAACCCCTGGGCGAACCCGGCCGGCAAGATCGCCCCGGCGCTCGCGATGGGCAACACGGTCGTCGTGAAGCCCGCGCCGCAGGACCCGCTCTCCGTGTACCGGATGGCCCAGGCGCTGGAGGCCGCGGGTGTGCCGCCCGGGGTCGTGAACGTCGTCAGCGGTTCGCGTGCCGAGGTCGGCGAGGCGGCCGTCGACTCGGACGACGTCGACATGGTGAGCTTCACCGGTTCGACGGCCGTCGGGCGGCGTATCGCCGAGGTGTGCGGGCGCGGTATGAAGCGGCAGTTGATGGAGCTGGGCGGCAAGGGCGCGGCGGTCGTCTTCGACGACGCGGACCTGGAGTCGGCGGTCCGGGGCATCGGAACCACCTTCTCGTTCTACAGCGGACAGATCTGCACGGCTCCGACGAGGGTGCTCGCGCAGAGGCCTGTGTACGACCGGCTGGTGTCCCAACTGGCTGCGTACGCCGGCTATTTGAAGGTGGGGGATCCGCGGGCCGAGGGCACGGTCGTCGGCCCGGTCATCTCCGCCGCGCACCGGGACCGGATCGAGTCGTACGTCGAACTGGGGCGGAAGGAGGGGGCGCGGGTGGTCGCGGGCGGTGAACGGCCGCCGTCCGACCGGGGGTTCTACGTCGCCCCGACCCTCCTCGCCGACTGCACGCCCGACATGCGGGTCGTCCGCGAGGAGATCTTCGGGCCGGTCGTCGTGGTCCTCCCCTTCGACGACGAGGAGGAGGCCGTCGCCCTCGCCAACGACAGCGACTACGGCCTCATCGACTACGTCTGGTCCGGCGACGTCGCCCGCGCCTTCCGCGTGGCCCGGCAGCTGCGGGCGGGCGGCGTCGGCGTCAACACGGTGGGCCGCAACATGGAGGCGCCGTTCGGCGGCTTCAAGCAGAGCGGGGTGGGCCGCGACGTCGGCTCGTACGCCCTGCACGCGTACTCGGAACTCCAGTCACTGGTGTGGCCGGGCTGACCAGTTCTCGCCCCCGCCGCCCCTACCCGTCCCGTCCCTGGGGGCTGC
>NZ_LIQZ01000084.1:0-195 GCF_001418655.1 Streptomyces phaeochromogenes
GTACGGGGGCGGCGGGGTGCGGGGGTTGTGAGGTTGCCTCGTAACTCCCGTGTCAGGGGCGCCGGACGCGTCGCGCGGCCCTCGCGGGAGTCCTGGTCTCAACTCCGCGGCCAGGGGCGCCCGTCGTAGCGTTCGACGTCTCGGTTCAGGCGGCTGAGCAGGGTTGCGAACTCGGCGACCTCCTCGGGGGTCCAG
>NZ_LIQZ01000084.1:241-4062 GCF_001418655.1 Streptomyces phaeochromogenes
GTGGATGTGGCGCCCCAGCAGCATGGCCTCGAACTCGACCAGGGATGTCGGCTTGTCCATGCGGGGTTTCTCGGCTCCTGGATCTGCGTTCTGGGCGGCCTGCTGGGGCGTTCCCTCCCTCCGGTTCGTGCGGCGCGGCATGGCACCGCATTGCACTGCATCGCCGGGTGGGGAGGCGCGGCGGGCGATATGCATGATGCACTCGGCATGTACGATGCACATTCTATGCATGCCGCATTCCTGCCGTGCAGTGCGTCGCGCCCGCCGTGATCCGGAAGCGCAAGAGGGAGAGCCCCCCCGTGGAAAGTCCTGACAGTCCCAAGGCCGAGTCCCGCTCAGGCGGTGTCGTCGGCATCCTCGCCTTCGCGGGCATCGTGGCCGCGCTCACGCAGACGCTGGTCGTGCCGCTGATCGGGGACCTGCCGAAGCTGCTCGACACCAGTGCCTCGAACGCCTCGTGGGTGATCACCGCCACGCTGCTGGCCGCGGCGGTGGCGACGCCAGTCGCGGGACGCCTCGGTGACATGTACGGCAAGCGGCGCATGCTTCTGGCCTCGCTGATACCGCTCGTCGTGGGCTCGATCGTCTGCGCCCTGTCCTCCTCGGTGATTCCGATGATCACCGGACGCGGTCTGCAGGGCCTCGGCATGGGCGTCGTGCCCCTGGGCATCAGCCTCCTGCGCGACGTGGTGCCGAAGGAGAAGCTGGGCTCGTCCATCGCGATCATGAGCGCGTCCATGGGTGTGGGCGGTGCGCTCGGTCTGCCGTTCTCCGCGGCGATCGCCGAGAACGCCAGCTGGCGCGTGCTGTTCTGGGTCGTCGCCGCCCTGGCCCTCGCGGTCGGCACCCTGATCTGGTTCGTCGTGCCCGTCGGCCGGGCGAACACCGCCGCGGGCAGCAGCTTCGACCTGCTCGGCGCGGCCGGCCTGGGCGTCGCGCTCGTCTGTCTGCTCCTCGGCGTCTCCAAGGGCGCCGACTGGGGCTGGGGAAGCGGTACCACCCTCGGACTGCTCGGCGCCTCGGTCGTCGTCCTGCTGGCCTGGGGCTGGTGGGAGCTGCGGACGCGCGAGCCGCTGGTCGACCTGCGCGTGACCGCCCGCCCGCAGGTGCTGATGACGAACATCGCGTCGATCCTGGTCGGCTTCTCGATGTACGCCCAGTCGCTGGTCATGCCCCAGCTGCTTCAGCTGCCCGAGGCCACCGGCTACGGCCTCGGCCAGTCGATGCTGGCCATGGGCCTGTGGATGGCGCCGGGTGGCCTGATGATGATGCTGATGTCGCCGCTCGGCGCCAAGGTCTCGGCCGCCCGCGGCCCCAAGACCACCCTGACCCTCGGAGCCCTGATCATCTCCCTCGGCTACGGCATCTCCCTGCCGATGATCGGCACGGACTCGCCGCTGAGCCTGCTTGCGGTGACCATCGTCGCCAGCACGGGCGTCGGCTTCGCGTACGGCGCGATGCCCGCCCTGATCATGGGCGCGGTGCCCCAGTCGGAGACCGCCTCGGCCAACAGCTTCAACACGCTGATGCGCTCGATCGGCAGCTCCGTGTCGGCCGCCGTGATGGCGGTGGTCCTGGCCCAGATGACCACGGACTTCGGCGGGTTCGCCCTGCCGTCCGAGGACGGGTTCCGGGTCGCCATGCTGATCGGTGCCGGTGTGGCCCTGGCGGCGGCGGCCGTCGCCTTCCTCATCCCGGTCCCGAAGGCTGCCGCCGAGCCGGAGCCCGGCCCGGCACCGGACGCCGCCCCCGAGACGGCCGAGGCCAAGGCCTGACCACGGCACTCCATACCGCGCCTGAAGCCGTCCCTGAAGAACCGTCAGAACGGTCAGTAGACGTCCCGCACGTACCGCTTTTCCGCCGCGAGTTGCTTTACGTACGTGGCGGCCTCGGTCTCGGTCAGGTCGCCGTGTGTGACGGCGATGTCCCGCAGGGCCCGGTCGACGTCCTTGGCCATGCGGGAGGCGTCACCGCAGACGTAGAAGCGGGCGCCGCTCTGGAGCCAGGACCAGAGTTCCGGTCCGTGCTCGCGCATCCGGTCCTGGACGTAGACCTTGGCGCGCTGGTCGCGGGAGAACGCCGTGTCCAGGCGGGTGAGGGTGCCGTCGTCGACGAAGGCCGTCAGCTCGTCCTCGTAGTAGAAGTCGGTGGCCCGGTGCTGCTCGCCGAAGAACAGCCAGTTGGGTGCCCGGTGGCCGAGGGCCCGCCGTTCCTGGAGGAAGCCGACGAACGGCGCGACTCCGGTGCCGGGCCCGACCATCACCATCGGGGTCGCCGGGTCCGCCGGGGGCCTGAAATGCGGGGAGCGCTGCACGAACACCGGTACCGGCGTGCCCGGTTCGGCGTCGGCGAGGAACGGCGAGCAGACACCGCCCCGGACCCGTCCGCCGAGGCTCTCGTACCGCACGACGGACACCGTCAGCGATACGAGGTGCGGGTCGACGAGCGGGCTGGACGATATGGAGTACAGGCGTGGTTGGAGCCGTTTCAGGACCCCGGCCCACTCCTGGGCGCTCGCCCGTACGGGGTGCTCGGCGATGACGTCGACCGCCTGCCGCCCCCAACTCCACTTGGCCAGCCCGTCCTTGTTGTCCGGGCGCAGCAGCCTCTTCAACTCCCGGTTGTCACCGGTCCGTTCGGCCACGAAGCGGAGCAGGTCCGGGGTGATCCGCGTGATGTCGAGATGGCGGCCCAGTGCGTCGGACAGGGAGGTGTGGCCAACTCCATTCACATCCACGGTCGTTGAGGCGTCCAGTCCGGCCACCTCCAGCCATTCCGCCACCAGAGCGGGGGAGTTGACCGGCCGTACGCCTAGCGCGTCCCCGGCCTCGTACGTCAGCGGGGTCTCGCTGTCCCGTGTGTCGAAGGTGAACCCGCGGACCTCCTTGCCCGCGCCGGGCAGGCTGAGCAGCCGGTTGCCGGTGAGCCGGGCGGTGACGGGGGCCGGCCTCCGCGCCGCCGAAGGCGCCCTCCCACTCGCCCTCCCATTCCCGCCTCCGCTCCCACTCGCGCTCGGAGCCGGTGCGTGAGCAGGAGCGGGCGTCTGGCCCTGCCCCTGCTGAGCGGGCACGAGCGCGGTGAGTACCTGGTCGAGCCAGGCCAGGGCGGAGGGCTCGTAGTCCGGCTCGCAGTCCGTACGTGGAGCCAGCCGGACCCCTCCCAACTCGTCCAGCCGCCGGTCGAGTCGGCGGCCGTGCCCGCAGAAGTCGTCGTACGAGGAGTCGCCGAGGGCCAGTACGGCATAGCGCACGCCGTCCAGGCGCGGCGGCTCGGAATCGGCCAGCGCGTCCCAGAAGCCGGAGCCGTTGTCGGGCGCGTCTCCGTCGCCGAACGTGCTTGTGATCAGCAGCAGATCAGCCCCCGGCGGCAGCGCGCGAGGGTCGGCGTCGTCCATCCCGAGGAGCGTCGCCCGGTGCCCGGTCGCGGTGATCCGCTCGGCCGCCGCGACCGCGAACTCCTCCGCGTTACCGGTCTGCGAGGCCCAGAGAACGACGACTTCGCGGAGGGGAGTGGCCGGGGTTCGTGGGGTCTCCACTGATCGCGAGTACATCCCGGCGAGGACGCCGTTCACCCACAGGGCGTGGTCCGGACTGAAGGGCGCGTCCGGCGGCAGCACGGGCACACCGGGGGCGCCCGCGGGAAGCCCGGCGAGGAATCCGGTGAGGTACTGGCGTTCCTGGGCGGTGAGGACGGGGGGAGGGGCGGGTGCGAGGCCGAAGACATCGTCGGCCCCAGCCGCGCCGGAGACCCCGGCGATCCCAGCCCCTCCGGCGTTCGAGGAGCGGGGGCCCGGGAGCAGCGCCCCCAGCGGCGCCCGGGGC